>DAOWIS010000005.1 GCA_030640805.1 bacterium
CTGACTACATAGTTGATATCAGAGTCATTGTCATTATCCCAAGTGTCCATATTAGAGTTAGTCACTGGTCCGCTATCATTATGTTGAACAATAACTCGATTTCTTCTTACCGCAATCCCACTTATGTTTCCCGAGCCAACATAACGATTGACATTAGAGCCATAGACGCTTGATTGACCATCAATCCAAATGATCATCACCGTACTAGTTGCCGGTTGATTTATATTAGAAAAACTAAAAGCACCAGTGGAATCGCTACAAGTAGCATTGTAAGTTGTACTTCCTAATCGCAAAGAAATCATGTTGGTTGTGTTATCACAAGCACTCAAGACTGTTGAAGTTTCATTTTCGTAAGCATTACCAGAAATAGAAATTTTTGGCACTTCCTCTTCCGAGCCAACCTCAGTTATTACCTCTGGCGAAGCATATTTTCGGACAAAAGCCCAATCAACATAAGTGTCGCAACCATTACCATTACTATATTCTCCTTGGGAAATTAAAATTCTTTTACCATTACTAAGAAAGGTAGTGTCAGTAGCATTAACTATTTTAGTATCATCAATATACCAACCTATATAGCCATCGGAACCATAAATAAGCTCATAGACCTCATAACTTGTGCCTGTTCCTACATTAGGACCGGGAGTAGTTATATTTGTGCCTGCCCCGCTATCAGGCATTTCTCTAATCCAGCTATTGTCCCAGGTGTTAACAACCAAAAAGTACCCTGATTGAAGAGTAGTATGCCACCAATCACTGGTACCTCCGTTTTCATCAACCACATCTCCTGCTCCCAAAGAAGTGTCTCGGTAGTTCCAATTAGCTTCATTGGGATTATTGGTACTGGTGGCTGATCTTCTTTTTATCTCAATGGCTATATCATTGGTAAAAGTGGCTACGCTTCTGACATTGGCTGAATTTATAACACTTCCTACTGGAGAAAGACGAAGTTCTCCATCTCCTGTTTCTATAATGGCAGTATCAGTTCCTTTCTTGTATTCAGTCCATTTAGCAGCATCTACCGCTTCTCCCAAAAAGTCATCAAAGAAGAGGAAAGTATTGGTTCCATTAGCCGTAGAAGTGGCTGAAGAGTTGCCGTAATACATATAAATAGTGGAAGTATCATTAGCAGCAATGGAATCTACTTCTACCCAGATAGTAGTAGAGGCCGTATTACAAGAAGTAGAAGTGGAACTGGAAACCGAACTTATCCAGTAATCTAATTCCCCGTCTTCTGAAGAAGTGGTAAATCTGATATCGCCGCAGTCGGAACGCATTTTACTAGCGGAAATTAAACTAGCTGTATCAGTAATAATTTCTACCTGAAAATTTGTTAAAGTACTGGTGTTATTGATTACCGAGATGGGTTTTTTATAATTCCAGCTTCAAATCCACCAGGGATCTAATAATCCATAACCCTCTTGATGGCCTAATGTTTCAATATAAAATTCACCTGATGACTTTGGAGGAAATTTTATTTCTGTTTTAAAATAAACGGTCCCCCCTGCTTCAATTAAAGATTGGATTCTCCTTTTTATTTCAAATTCCTCAGGAATGAATTTTCTTTTTTGGAGAACTTCGGGAGAAAAAAATGTCTCATTAACTTCAACTTTTTTCAAAAGAGTTAAAGATTGCCATTGATTATCTTGCCATTTTTCAATTTTAGCAATATTTCCTTTACCCTTGGGAAAATGAAATAATAAATTAACTGATTCCGGATTTTGACCAGTGTTGGTAATACTAAAATAAGCGGTAACTCCGGTTAATCCTTCATAGACCTGCTTGTCAGTTTTAATAATTAAATTTTCACCCGAGTTATCATCAGTGTAAGTAAATTCAATTTCCGGAGATCCGACCTCCGTAAGTGACGGAGGTCTGACCTCCATTATCTCCTCTTTTTTTTCTAATTCTCTATAATTTACTTCCAGCCAGACCGCATCCAAATACACATTTAAATTCTGCGTTTGTTCTGCGTTTAATTTTGCGTCGGTTCCGCACGAGAATTTAATTCTCAAATTCTGGATGTCTTCCCAACTTCCCAAAAAGGGAGCGCTATAACTAAAATACCCCTGATTTAAAGCATTAGACAAAGGATAATCAGAAATCTTATTCAACTGCCACCAAAATTCCCCATCCAAAGAATACCAGATAGTCATCAGAGAACCGTTCTCTGTAAATTCTTCGGTTGAGGTAGTAGTTTCTTTAGTAGAGGTTAATATATCGACATCCGATGTCAATAGTTGATTATCTGTAGCAGAGTCGTCAGAAAGGGTAGAAGTGGTAGTGGTAGCGTCAATTAAAGATAATAAAGTTAAAAAACTAATTTTTTCAGTGGAAGTTGCTTCTTCCTCGGTAGAAGTATTAGATTCTTCGCTTGAAGTGGTGGTTTCTTCAGTTATCGGAGAACCGTTCTCCGTAAATTCTTCGGTTGAGGTAGTAGTTTCTTCAGTAGAGGTTGATGTTTCTTCTGTCGTAGTTGCCTCTTCTTCTGGTGAAGTGGTAGCGGTTTCCTCGGTTGAAGTGGTAAGTTCTTCAGTTGGGGTAGCATTAACCTCTTCGGTTGAGGTAGTAATATCTTCTGTTGAAGTAACTATTTCAGGAGTGAAAGTAGCAATTTCTTCTTTATTCCCAATAGCCAAAGAAAAGAAAATCTTTGCCGATTTGAATTCACGGTCTTTAGTATCAATATCGATACCACTTGATGTCTCTCGGAATTGTTGGCAAGTAATATTAGCTGTTTCTTTACTACTGGTCTCTTGTTGTATGTCGCTTGTCGCTAATTTATATATTGCCGAATTCTCAAGGGAGAAAAAATCAATTGTCCAGGTAGCTGGCACTTCTGGTGGTCCTTGAGCGTTTTGAGGATTTTGCCAACCTCCTTCGTTGTCAGGCGAGCCGCCTGAACACTGATAAGAATAAAAGTTAACTTTTTCCAAGGCTTCTTCTTGAAATAGGTCTTCTATTTGGAGTAAATCACTCCAGACCTTGGGAGAAAAACCAATAGTAAAATAAATTACTCCAATCAAAACTATCAAAATCCTAATTCCAACATTAAAAATCCTCTCTTTTGTTTTTTGATGAGGTTTAATTCCCGAAATTTCTCGGCCTACTTTTTTAAATTTTTCCGCAGGGAAAATATCGTAAAATAATTTCGGCATTTTTTACTATTTTATTTTATGTATTTTAACAGATTATTTAGTTTTTATAAACTCTTAAATCTGTGGAAAAATTTCTTAGATTTTGAAGTTTTTTGTTATTTTTTGAACTATCAGAAATTCCTCATTAGTTTCTATAGCCATTATTTTTGTCTTTTTTAAGATGGAGAGGTTTTTAATAATTTTATCTCTAATGTATTTAGATTTATAACCGATGGCGCCAGTAAAAACTAAAGCATGGCATTTTCCTAAAATAGCAAAATAAGCGCCAATGTATTTTTGAATTCTATAAACATAAATTTCCAAAGTTAGATTAGCGATTTTGTTTCCTTTTATTGCTCTTTGAACTAATTTTTTACAATTGCTCAAACCAGAAATTCCCTTCAATCCAGATTTATAGTTAAAGATATAATTCAACTTTTGACTTTTAACTTTTAACTTTTGACTTAGATATAGTATTATTCCCGGATCAATATCCCCTGCCCTGGTCATCATTGGCAAACCTTCCATCGGAGTAAAACCCATAGAGGTATCTATGGGTTTTCCATTTTTTATAGCTGTAATAGAAGAACCACCGCCCAAATGGCAAGTGATAAGATTTAATTTTTTAAATGGTTTTTTAAGTATTTCTGCTGCCTTTTGGGCTAAAAACTGATGAGAGATTCCGTGAAAACCAAATCTTTTTAAATTATATTTTTTGGCTAAATTTTGAGGGATAGGATAAATACAGGACTTGGGAGGTAAATCTTTAAAAAACTCAGTATCAAAAACAGCAATCTGGGGAATTTTTTTAAAAATCTTTTGAGAAATTTTAATTCCTAAAATATTGAAGGGATTATGGAGAGGAGCCAAGATATTTAATTTTTCTAATTCCCTTATTATTTTAGGAGTAATTTTTGTTGGCTCTCGTAATTTTTCTCCTCCGTGAACAATCCGATGACCAACTACTTTTATCGGATATTTTTTTAATTTTTTGATTTCCTTTTTTAAAATTTTGGAATAATTTTTGGAAATCAAGATTTCCCGATGACCCGCCTGCAACGCTGTAGCAACTGCGGGCAGGCCTGCTTTTATTAATTTTAAGTTATTTTCTTCAAAAAGCTTCCATCTTATACTTAAGCTCCCACAATTAAGAACAAGAATAAATTTCTTCATTATTTCATTATAGCATAAAAAGAAAATTTCTGTTAAAATTGATATGTAATTGCTAACCAATCTAGTAACCAATTATTTTAACTAATTTTAGATGTTTTTTTGCTATGATAGCCCATAGAAGCAGATAGACGCTGATTGAGAAGGCTGATAAACGCTGAAATCAGCGTCAATCGGCGTAGCTATCAGCGTTAATCAGCTTCTATCACCGATTTCCGCTGATGATAGCTGATAGTCACTGATAAAGAATTACAAGTAATAAGTATGTTAAAGATCTATAATACTCTTTCTCGAAAAAAAGAAATTTTTAGGCCAAAAAAAAACAAAAAGGTCCAAATGTTTGTTTGTGGGCCGACGGTTTATGATTTTTCCCATTTAGGCCATGCTCGAACCTATATTAACTTTGATTTGATTTCCAATTATCTAAGATATTTAGGATATAAGGTTTTTTATCTTCAAAATATTACTGATATAGACGATAAGATTATTCAAAGAGCAAAAAAAGAAAAAAAATCTTTTAAAGAAATTGCCAAAAAATTTGAAAAAGAATATTTCAAAGATATGAAATCTTTAAAAATTGATGGAGTGACAAAATATGCCAAAGCCACTGATTACATTAAAGAAATTCAAAATCAAGTAAAAAAACTTTTAGAAAAAGATTATGCTTATAAATTAAAAGATGGGATTTACTACGATATAACTAAATTTAAAAATTACGGAAAATTGTCAAGAAGAAAAATTTTAAAAGATGAAGATGCAATTTCACGGATAGATGAAAATAAAAATAAGAGAAATAAAGGAGATTTTTGTTTATGGAAACTTTCTAAAAAAGATGAGCCCAAATGGGAAAGTCCTTGGGGTGGCCCCGGAAGGCCTGGCTGGCATATTGAAGATACAGCAATTTCAGAAAGTTTTTTTGGTCCTCAATACGATATTCATGGTGGAGCCAGAGATTTAATTTTTCCTCATCATGAAGCAGAAATTTCCCAGATGGAAGCAATTTCAGGAAAAAGTCCGATGGTAAAATATTGGTTACACACTGGCTTTTTGACTGTCTTTGGCCAGAAAATGGCAAAATCGCTTGGTAATTTCATTACCATTCAGGAATTTCTTAAAAAAAATTCTTTAGAGGTTTTACGACTTTTTATTTTATCCAGTCATTACCGTTCTCCTATTGATTATAATGAGAAAGCCATTAAGCAAACCAAAGAGAATTTAGAAAGAATTAATACTTTCTTTGAGAAAGTAAAATCACGAATTTCCGCTAATCTGCCAATTTCGGAAGTTGAACTTCTGAAGGAAGTTCAACTTCTTTTTGATGAGTTTAAAAGAGCGATAGAAGATGACTTTAATACGCCAAAAGCCCTCTCTGTTATTTTTTCTTTAATAAAAAAAGTCAATCCAAAAATCGATACATTTTCAAAGGAAGAATTGACAGGAATTCACCAATTCTTTAAGGAAGTTGATAAAATTTTCAAAATATTAATTTTCCCCAAGAAAGAAAAAATCCCCAAAGATATTTTGGGATTAGTGGAAAAAAGAGAAAAATACAGAAAAGAGAAAGATTGGAAAAAGGCAGACCAGATAAGATTAAAAATTGAAAAAATGGGCTACAAAATTGAAGATACCCAGAGAGGACACAAAATTAAAATTATTTAAAAAAAGGGTTGGAGTATGTTTTAGTTAGGCTTTCGGAGAAATTTTGTTCTCGTTTTTGGAGATTTTCAAATA
>DAOWIS010000001.1 GCA_030640805.1 bacterium
AAAAGGATAAGAAGCAATATCTACTTGTTTTTTGGTTAAGGCTTTAAAAAGAGTAGATTTCCCAGCATTTGGTAAACCCACAATACCAATAGAGAAAGACATATAGATATGTTATAATAAAATTATATGAGGGTCAATCCTGACATTTTTAAGGCCTATGATATTCGAGGAATTTATCCTCAGGATTTAGATGAAGAGATTTCTTATAAGATTGGTCGGGCTTTCGTTGAATATACCAAAGCTCAGGAGGTAGTGGTTGGTCAAGATATGAGATTATCTTCCCCTCAACTGCTTAAAGCTTTAACTAAAGGTATTATAGACCAGGGAGCTGATGTTTTAAATATTGGTTTAATTTCAATTGATTGTTTGTATTTTACTGTCGGTCATTATAAATATGAAGGAGGGATTATGATTACTGCCTCTCATAATCCTAAAGACTATAATGGTTTTAAGATGGTTAAAAGAGAAGCTGAAATAATTAGAGGAACAGAAATTTATAAGTGGTTTAAAAAAGCTGATTTTCCTCAAGTAAAAAATAGAGGAAAAATTCATCATAAAGATATTTGGCAAGATTATCTCAATCATATTTTTTCCTTTGTTGATTTAAAAAAGATTAAACCTTTTAAAGTAGTGGTGGATGCCGGAAATGGCATGGCTGGAAAAGTTATTCCCCTGCTTGAACTTAAATTACCTATTGAAATTATCCCTTTAAATTTTAGATTAGATGGTAATTTTCCCAATCATCCCTCCAATCCTTTAGCCGAAGGAGCGGCTATTCAGGTCAGTCAAGCAGTTAAAGATAGGGGAGCTGATTTTGGATTTATTTTTGATGGTGATACCGATAGGATTTTTTTAATAGATGAGTTAGGCAACTTTGTTAAAGCTGATATTACTCTTTTATTTTTAGCCAAGCATTTTTTAGAAAAAAATCCTGGAGCCGGCATTGTCTACAATTTAATTTGTTCTCATAGCGTACCAGAATTCATTAAAAAATGGGGTGGCAGAACCATTCGGACAGCTGTTGGTTATGTTAATATTAGAAAAGGAATGGAAGAAAATAATGGCATTTTTGGTGGAGAACTTTCTGCTCATTACTGTTTCAGGGATAATTTTTATTCTGATTCTGGTTTTATTGCCTTTTTGATTTTATTGCAATTAATTTCGGAAAGCGACAAAAAAGTTTCTAAAATGGTTTCTCAATTAACTCCTTATGTCAAAGCTCCGGAAGTCAACTTAGAAATTGAGAATAAAGAAAAAGTATTAACTAAAACTAAAGAAAAATATTCAGACGGTAAACAAGATTTCTTAGATGGAGTGACAGTAGAATATAAAGATTGGTGGTTCAACCTCCGCCTTTCTAATACCGAACCTTTGATTAGATTAGTGGTTGAAGCAAAGACAAAAGAGCTAATGGAAAAAAAGAAAAAAGAAATAATAGAATTTATCAAAAAAATCTAAAATTATCCGAGGTTGAACTTCGCTAGATTATTTTCGAAAGTAAAAAAGAGCATCACCAGACGCTCTTTTTTATTATAATTAGCTATTTTTGGAAGAAAAGAGGAGGCCAATCATAAGCGCGGACAAAATGCCAAAAGGAAACATACTCCTTGTGGGTCCTAAAAATGGAGCTCAAGACGTTTCTTTTTAAAGCGGATAGAAGATTTCCAGGATTCAGATCGGAGTCCTTAAGAGGAATTTCTATAAAAGAGGTTCCTAATGCCTTAAGCAATTTGCTGCTTCGAGCATGAAGGTCAGTAGTTGGAACCACAGGTAGAGGGATATTCTCTCCTAATTGTTCCACTTTCTGGTTAACATCACCGTAGCCGGGCAATAGCTTTCTTAGCCAAGATATACAATATCCATTCCATTCTAAGGCAATTTTTCCTCTATATTTCTGGCATATATCAATAAGTTTTTCTTCTTTTTCTTGGTTAAGATCCCGGAATCCTATCGAGGGGTCAGCAAAAGGGTGGTCTATAATTACCAGCCCTCCTTTTCTCAGAATTTCCTCTATTGCCTCTTCAGGATTTTCTGCTGGAGGAATTCCGTAAGCGCCAATAGAAAGAATATGCCATTCTCTTTTTGTGCCACCAACACCAACTTCTTGTCCCAGAATTATATAGAGTGGTTTCGTAGTAATTTTATTAGTGAAAATGAGAAGATTTTCACTAACTTCAACGCTATATTGTTTTCTTAGTTCTGGGTCAATTTTTTTGTATATCTCCAAAGAGATATTTGGCTCCCACTCATAATAGAGAAGACCTATTCCTGTTAGCCCTTTTTCTTCCATTGTTCTTAAGATATCTAAAAGATCAAAATCTCCCTTCAGATACGGATGAAACTGCAAATCAAACCGAAAACCATCTGTCCTTTTCACCTCATACCTCTCCTTTTTAAATTGTTAAAAAACTATATTTTTATTTTTCTAATTTTTCCGACTTTGTATATTATGTATCTTTTTTAAAATTTGTCAAATTTCTGGCCAACAACTTAAATCGGGCATACTGTACGATCGTACGTTATCCCCGAATTAATATTCCAAGGCTTTTTTAGAGGATTAGAGTTTGAAATATTTTATAAGATCTGAATCTTTCTCGATTTTTTCGATGGTTAAAAAACGGACATCACCAGCCAAATTTTCTTTATAGAATTTAATTAATTCTTTTATTTCTCCTTTTACGTCAAAGGGAAATACCCATAGACTTTTTTGCAATTCTTTAAAGCCAAGCCAACGAAGCATCCTTCTTAGATAATCCCGGTCATTACGAGAGATTTCTGGCACATCCCAGGAGATTGCATGCCATTTTTTGTCCCATTTTGGCTTTTCAGTTTTAATTTTTATTTTATATCTTAATATCTCCATTTTTCCCTTCGGAGTAAGTTTAATTCCCTTACCCTTCTTTGTTTTTATTCCTTTGATATAATTTCTCCTTTTTAACTCATAAAGAGATTTACTAAGTTTGGGATAAAGAGAAGGATCTCGATATAGTGAGGTTATACCAGTAGTTTTAGAGATGGTTTCAAAATCCCAAATAATGAGAGTTCCTACTGCCTCAAGTATTTCAGAAATTTTAATTAAAATTTTATAAGTAGTTGAATTTTCTTTTAATCCCCGCACAATTATTGTTCGGTAATAACGTCCGATCGAGCGTTATTACCGAATATTTATTTTTTAAATTATATTCGTATTTTATATTAGAATTTTATATTAAGCCCATTTTTTGGCGGGCTTTTTGGATTGTTGGTTGGGCAAGGATTTGGGCTCTTTTTGCTCCTTCTTCAAGTATATTTTTGATTTCTTTTTCTTTTCCTTGAAATTCTTTTCTCTTTTGACGAAATGGCTCTAAAGAATTTATTAAAAGGTTAACTAATGATTTTTTAAATTCCGCATATCCTTTATTTTTGAATTTCTTTTCGATTTCCTTGATTGGTTTTTCACTAAAAAGAGAATAAATAGTTAAAAGGTTTGAAATACCTAGTTTGCCAGGGGAGTATTTTATTTCTTTTCCAGTGTCAGTTACGGATTTCATTATTTTACTTTTGATTTCTTTTGGGCTGTCAAATAGAGAAATATACCCCTGAGGATTATCAGTTTTTGACATTTTCTTCTTAGGGTTGCTTAAAGACATAATTTTTGCTCCTGATTTTGGAAGTTGGGCTTGAGGCTCCTGAAAAGTTTTTCCATATTTTTGATTGAATTTCCGAGCAATAATTCTAGCCAATTCTACATGTTGCTCTTGATCTTTACCAACTGGGACAATATCAGTTTGATAAAGCAGAATATCGGCCGCCATTAAAATTGGATAATTAAATAAGCCAGCATTAAGATTTACTTTAAATTGTTCTGCTTTTTCTTTATATTGAGTCATTCTTTTAAGTTCTCCAATGGGAGTAACGATAGATAAAAGCCAAGCCAGTTCAGTATGTTCTTTTACTTTAGATTGGACAAAAATAACAGATTTTTTAGGATTAATGCCTGCCGCAATGTAAGAAATGGTTTTTTCAAGGATTAATTTTTGGAGAACTTTTGGATTATAAGGGATAGTCAAAGCGTGTAAATCCACAATACAAAAAACACACTCATTATTTTTTTGGAGTTTTATCCATTGTTTTATAGCACCTAAATAATTTCCAATATGAATTTCACCAGTCGGCTGGATACCTGAAAAGACTCTCATAATTCGTCTTTAAATTTTAAATTCTCAATTTTAAATTTTCAATGAATTTTCAATTCTTTAATTTTCAATTAATTTAATCATTTAATCATTTAAAATTGATTTAAAATTAGAAATTTAATATTTAAAATTACCTTTACACCTCAATTACTACCGGCAAGACCATTGGTCTTCGCTGAGTTTTTTGGAAAAGAAATTGACCGATTTTATCTCTGATAACATCTTTTACATAGACCCAATTAGTAGAATGTTCGGGAGTTGAAGCACTTTCCACTATGGCTTTTACCCGCCTGCGAGTATCAGCCAGAAGTTCTTTAGATTCCCTTAGATAAACAAAACCCCGAGAGATAATATCAGGATTTCCTCTAACTTTTCCGGTTTTACTATCTACTATGGCAATTATAACGAACATTCCGTCTTTTGCCATTGCCTTTCTATCGCGCAGAACCACATTTCCTACATCTCCAATTCCCAATCCGTCTACCATTACATAATTAGTAGGAACCTTTTCTTTGAGAATAGAAAATTTATCAGGGGTTAATTCAATTATATTTCCGTTTTTAGCCAGACAGATATCTTCTGGTTTTATTCCTAGACTTTCTCCAATTTCTCCATGAAGTTTTAGCATATAATAATTTCCGTGGATTGGCATTAAAAATTTCGGTCTGACTAAATTTATCATCATTTTTAAATCCTCTTTCTGGGCGTGACCTGAGGCATGAATATCCATTAAGGGAGAATGGATTACTCTGGCTCCTTGACGGGCAAGGGCATCGCGGACACCTTGAACGGTTCTTTCATTTCCCGGCACTACCGAGGAAGAAAAAATCACTGTATCATCTTTTTCAATCTCAACGAATTTGTGTTGTTTATTGGCTATCCGCATAAGGACTGCGTTTCCTTCTCCCTGAGCTCCGGTACAGGTTATTACTATTTTTGAAGGAGAATACTCATTAACTTCTTTTATAGGAATAAAAGTTCCCTTTTTATACTTGAGATAACCAAGTTTTTTGGCAATTTCTACATTGGTTTTCATGCTATAGCCATCAATGGCTACTTTTCTTCCGTATTTTTCGGCTAAATTTATTATTTCCTGGACCCGGGCTAATAAAGAAGCAAAAGTAGCGGCAATAATTCGGCCAGAGGACTTTTCAAATATTTTTTCCAAATTATCTTGAATAGTTTTTTCCGAAATACTATATCCAGGAATTTCAGCATTAGTAGAATCCGACATCAAAAACAGAACCCCTTGAGAAGCAATTTTAGCAATTCGAGAAATATCAGCTGGCTCGTCTCCGATTGGACTATGGTCAAATTTAAAATCACCAGTATGGATTATTAGTCCAACCGGGGTATGAATAGCTAATCCTACACCATCAGGAATGTTATGATTGACATGGAAGAATTCGATTTTAAATGGACCAAGATTAATTGTCTCATTTTTCTTAATTTGAATAATATTTAATTTGGTCTGGATAGGAAAGTCCTCTTGTCTTTTTAGAATTATTCCCCGAGTTAAAGGAGTGGTATAAATTGGAGGATTGCCTAATCTTTCTATAAGATGAGGGATGGCGCCAATATGATCATAATGGCCATGAGTGATTATTGTTCCAACAATGTTTTTTTCTTTACCCCTAAGATAAGAGATATTGGGAATAATATAATCAATCCCGGGCATATCTTCTTCGGGAAATTGGAGTCCCATATCAACAATTAAAATACTCTCTTGATATTCCAAGAGCATCATATTGCGACCAACTTCCTCCAGGCCTCCCAGAGGAATAATTCGAAGATTGTTTTGTTTTTTTGATTTAACCATATATGCGGGCAGGGGGACTTGAACCTCCACGGCCTCTCGGCCCCATGATCCTGAATCATGGACGTCTACCAATTCCGTCATGCCCGCTGCGTGTTTGCCCCGTAGGGTCGCCAGCAGGCGACTCCTTCGGGGTCTAGCCAAATTTCATCACCGCGGCAGATTAAGAGATTAAGACGCTAATCTTTTTTTAAATTCTTCGATTGTTTTGACTAAGGTAGGATCAACGCCATATTCCAAAGCCAACCAATAAGAGGTGAAATAGCCCAAAATTATAGCCGAAAATATTTTTTCTAAAGTATTCTTGCCTTCAATATCAATAAATTCTATTTCTACCCCTTCTTTTTTTATTAAACCCTTGGTGATTTCCATTTGTTTTAAAGTCTGAGGATTATCGCCTCTATCACGAAGGATTAAAACAAAAAGTTTTTCATTCTTTATTTGAGTTTCATTTATTTTCCAGAATCCGACAATTTCATTATGATTTAATTCGGGAAAATAATTAGTAATTGCCATTATTTTGGCTGTTTCATTTAAACTATTTTTCCAAATTAAACCAACTTCTTGAAAATACTTTGAAGTATAAATAATAGGAATTTTTTTGAAGATTTTTTTAGCAATCTCTTTTCCTTGATTTTCCCATTTTTCTGGCTTTAATTTTATACTAAGTTCTAAAATTTCCTCAATTATTTTATCATTTAAAAAATTATGGTTATTAAGGATTTTTATCAAAGCTGAAAACTGGTAACCAATAGCCAAACGAGGAGGAATAAAAGGAGGAGGAATTTTCACCAGAGGAATATTATATTTTTGAGCTAATTTTTCTAATTTTCCACCAGTGGTTATAGTTATTAATGGCAGTTTTTTATTTATGGCTTCGCTAAAAGCCGATAGAGTTTCTTGAGTATTTCCGGAATAAGAAATACAAATTATTAAACTTTCATTGCCAGCTTGAATTGGCAGGCCATAATCTTTATGAACAAACACATCTAAGGGTTGTAAATTAACTAAAATGTCTCCGGGCAGAGCTGAGCCACCCATTCCGCAAATGATAATATTTTCGGGTTTTGGCAAAGCCCCTGGTTTTAAATAAATATCTTCGGCTGACCTTATCCCAGCTGAAAATTGCTTGGGAAAATCAAGAATGGCATCACGCATATTAAATTTATCAATAGGGTTGACAACTTTCATAAATGGGTATATAATGTAGATAATGAAGAGTGGATAGTTCGTTAACAACTTAATAAAGAAAGAAGGAAAGATATGTTAATAGCAGGATTTTTAGTAGGAATTTTTCTAGGATTCTTGACTATTTTGGGCCTCGAAGACCTTCTAAAAAGCGAAGGAGCAACAGTAATCGGATTAGTGGTGTTTTTTCTCACTTTTTTTCTAAGCTTCTTAGCATCCGAAATTTTTAATAAGCTTAAGAAGTTGGAGATAATCTCGAAAGATAAGCCTAAAAAAGTAGAGAAAGGATAACGCCGATATCCGTTAAGAATACTGAAGGTGTCAATTTCGCAAAGATTGGCACCTTTTTATTTCCTCACTCTCTTTGTTTTTATATACCAATTTTCTATTTCTGAGAACCTTTGGGAAGGGTCAACAATGATTTTTGTCTCAATTCCTTTAATTTTATTTTGAACTGGATAGAGATAATGAGGGCTGTAAAGAAAGACAGCCGGGAAATCATCCAATAATATTTCCTGGAATTCTTTATATTTTTCTTCTCTTATATCTGGCTCTAAATTTTGACGACCTTCTTCCAATAATTTATCCACTTTTTTATTATCATACATAGATAAATTAAGTCCAGGATATCTTTTCTGGGAAGAATGCCAGAAAGAAAAAGGGTCGGGATCCATTCCTGAGGCCTCTCCTATTAAAAGGGCTTGGTATTCTCGGGGTCTTATATATTGCTGTTGGAGTTCAGAAATACTAAGGATTTCCAAATTTAGCTTTACTCCCAATTTTTCCCATTGAGTTTTTAGGAAATTGGCTATTTTTTCCAATTGAGGTTGTCTTACGGTGACTAAATTTATTTCTAATGATACTGGTTCTGTTCCTTTTTTCAATATTTTCTCTCTGATACCATCTTGATTTTCATCTTTCCATCCCCTTTCTTCTAAAATGTTTTTAGCACTTTCTAAATCAAAATTATTTTTTGCTATTTCTGAGTCAAAGCCTAACTGTCCGGGCAGAATTGGAGTATTTATTACTAAGCCATTTCCTTGAAATACTTCGTTTATTATCTGATTTTTATCAATAGCTAAATTTAAGGCCTCTCTTACTTTTTGGTCCGATAAGGGTTTTGATTTGGTTTGATTAAAAAAGACAGCGAAGTAGCGAGGAAGATTTAAAGAATAGATATTTTGATTTTTGGAAGATAATTTAGAAATATTTTCTGAAGAAATCATAGAAATTCCACTTACCTTTCCTTGATTATAAGCATTGATGGATTCTTCTTCGTTTTCGTAAAAGTAAAAAATAATTTTATTAATAAAAGGTTTTTCCCCATAGTAATTTTTGTTTACAGTTAAATTTAAGGATTGGATAGAACCCATTTCGTTTTTTTCAAATTTTTCGAACTGATAAGGACCGGTGCCAATAGGAGTAATGTTAAATTTGGCTAAAGGAAAATCCTGGGGAGGAATATCTTTCCAAATATGGACAGGCAGTATGCCTAAAGTAGTATTTTCTAAAAAAGGAGCATAAGGGTTAGTTAAAATAAATCGGATAGCAAAGTCGTTAATTTTTTCTACTTTTACTCCTTGCCAGTTTATTCTTAGGGGACTGGAGTAATCCGAGCTCTGAATGGTTTCAATAGTATAAATTACATCGTCAGCGTTAAATTTATAACCATCGTGCCAGACCACATCTTCTCTTAAATAAAATTCATAAATTTTTCCATATTCACCAATTCTATGTTCTTTAGCCAAATCGAGAACCAAATTTCCCTGGCTGTCATAGTTCATTAGTCCTGAATAGATTAATTGACAAAGGTCGCGATCAGCGTCATTAGTGGGAGAGAGCAAAGGATTGATAAATCGGGGACTGCCTATTATTGCTTCTTTGTAGGCACCGCCGCTGGCCGGGACAATTTCGGACTTAGAAATCCAATTGGCTTGTAGTAGACCTATAATCGAGCCAGTTAAAATAATTAAGAGACCAAAAAGAAAAATTCTCTCTTTTTGACTAAGGATTTTAAAAAAACTGGTCCATTGATTTTTTTTAGGGAATCTAAAAGGGTACTTTTGCCAGTCCTCTATATTAAGTAAATAAAAAGAGGTTCCTAAAAGAATTTTTTTTACTCTCTTAAGGAAATAA
>DAOWIS010000026.1 GCA_030640805.1 bacterium
AAAAAATATCAGAGATCACGTCTAAAGCCAAACCCAGATGAGAAAAATCCACTTTGGCAAAATAGCCAGTGTACTCTTCTCCAGTAAAAGCATTGTATATCCCTCCCACTCTATCTAAAGTTTCAGAAATAGCCAGGGCAGAAGGTCTTTTTTTTGTTCCCTTAAAAAACATATGTTCTAAAAAATGAGAAACTCCACTAATTTCTTTGGTTTCATATTTAGAACCAGTTCCTATTAATACCAAAACCGTTACTGCCCGGGTGTTTTTTTGAGGAACAGTAATTATCCGCAATCCATTAGCAAGTCTTGTCTTTTTATACATCATAAAATTAAAAAACTTAACTTCTAATCGTTAAATAGACCTCTAATTTTCAATTTCTAATTTTCAATTTCCAATGAATGCTTCAATTTTCAAACCTTATTCATTGAAAATTAAATCATTGAAAATTGATTTAAAATTTAAAATTGAGAATTGAGAATTTATTTCTGGTGTAGTTCTTCTTTCCACAAATAGGCGACATTTAAATTTACCTTGTATTCCACAATCTCGCCATCTCTTATAGTTACACTCTGATCCAAAACTTTAGCACCAGTAACATTCTGTTTCTGCTGGCAAACTTCTTTCACAGCTTCTTTCAGGGCATCCTCAAAACTCTTAGGAGAACTGCCAATAATTTCTTTTATTTTAATGAGAGCCATGTTTCTTCACTTCGCTCAGTCAAATGCAAAGTTCAAAATGAAAAGTGCAAATGATAAAGCGGAACTTTTATTAAATTTATAAATTTTGACCTTTAATTACCTTAACAAATATTTTCTCTTATTATAATCTTCTCTCCCTTTCTTTAAAAATATATCAACAATCTCAATTCGTTTTTCCTTTAAAAGCAAAGCAAACAAAATTCGCCAACGTCCAAGACGAAGGCGATAACCGAATTTAGTTCCTTTAATTTTTCTAACCTGAAGGTGAAAGGATGGATTTGTCGAAAATCTTTTTATTTCACTATAAAATTTTTGCTTTAATTTATAAGGTAATTTAGTAAATTCTTTGTCGGCTCGGGAAGTAAAGAAAATTTGAAACATTATTTTAATTTATATTTTTTCTTTATTTCTTCTAAACTAATAAGTTTTTCCCCTCTACTTTCTTCAAAAGCCCTATTAAATCTCACTGCCTCCTCTAAATCTTCGAGAGTTTCCTCAATTTTTTTCCATTCCTTAAGTGGAAAAATTACCATTGGTTCTTTGCCAATTTTTATTGAATTTTTCTCAACTATTTTTGCCATACAATTTTATTATATTCTTTCTTCGAAGCTAAGTCAATAATTTACTATGGTTATTTCGCTGCTTTCTCAATCCTTTTTTGTAATCAAAACAATCACGCCACCAATAAGTGGCAAAAGCCACAGTGCCCCTGTAAACAAAGTAGCAAATAACTTAATAAGCTAATTAAAAAAAACAAAGAACGGTTCTCTGTAATTTAAGCCGGCGGAGGACAGTCCTCCGCTATTTAATAATACTTATCTTTTTTATTCCGCTACTTTTTTCTCTAAAGGAACAGTTTTTTCTGGAAGAACAAAAAGAATAATTAGTCCCACCACTGCCAAAAAGGCAAGGACTACTCCTACACCCCAATGATATCCTTTCCCAAGAGCATAATATATACATCCAATAAGATAAAGAACCACCCCTATGCCACCAAGAAGAAGGTCTATCCACAATGATTCTATCCCAATAATTCCCTCAATTACCACAACCAGTACACCTATCACTATAAAAATAAGACCTTTGTTTCTTTTAGTCATTTTTTATATTAATAATAAAAATTAAAATTAAATTAAGTCGGCCTTTTAGTTGTTAGTTAATTTTTCTTTGAGAATAGAAATTAATTCCTTTGTCTTCACTCTTTCTTGTTTCATTGTATCGCGATTGCGGATGGTTAAGTCATCTTGTTCTAAGCTCTCAAAATCCACTGTCAGACAAAAAATGGTAGCAATCTCATCTTGGCGGCGATAACGGCGGCCAATTGAGCCAAGTTCGTCATACTGACACATAAAATGAGGTTTCAATAATTGATAAACTTCTTTGGCTTTTTTGACCAGTTCTGGTTTGTTTCTGACTAATGGCAAAACCGCTACTTTAATTGGAGCTATTTTTTTATCAAGTTTAAGTAAAATTTCTCTTTCCTTGGTAGATTCAGTGGTTTTTGTCCTGCCGCCTTCAACTTCTTGATAAGCATCGTACAAAAAAGCAAAAAACGATCTATCTACTCCACCAGAAGTTTCAATGATATAAGGAAAATATCTTTCTTTGGTTTCTTCATTATAATATCTCAAATCTTTTCCTGAATATTTTGAATGATTAGATAAATCCCAATCTCCTCGATTATGAACTCCCTCAATTTCTTTCCAGCCAAAAGAAAATTTATATTCAATATCAATTACTCTTTTAGCATAATGAGGAAGTTGGGATTTTTCAATTTCTTTAATCCTTATATTTTCTTTTTTAATTCCTGAATTTAGATACCATTTTAGTCTTTCTGTTTTCCAATAATCAAACCATTTAGCAGCCTCCTTTGGATGGCAAAACCACTGCATTTCCATTTGCTCAAATTCTCGGGTTCGATAAATAAAATCTTTTGGGGTAATTTCATTTCGAAAGGCCTTGCCAATTTGAGCAATACCAAGGGGAATTTTCATTCTCATTGAATTTAAAACATTTTCAAAATTCACATAGATCCCCTGACATGTTTCTGGGCGAAGATAAGTTACCGCCGCCTCATCTTCAACTGACCCAACAAAAGTTTTCATCATTAAGTTGAACTTCTTTGGTTCAGTTAAACCGCCTCCACAATCTAGACAATTCTTGGATTTTATTTCATCAGCTCTAAATCTCTTATGACACGATTTACATTCCACTAATTCATCAACAAAGCCAGCAGTTAAATGTCCTGAGGCCTGCCAGACCTGCGGATTCATTAAAATTGCTGCGTCCATTCCAATCATATTTTCATAATTTTTTATCATTTCATCCCACCAGATTTTTTTAATATTGTTTTTCATTTCTACCCCTAATGGGCCGAAATCATAACAACTCCCAAAACCTCCATAGATTTCAGAGCTAGGGAAGATAAATCCCCGTCTTTTACAGAGCGATACAATTTTTGACATTAAATCCATAATTAAAAAATCTCAAAAACCAAAATATAAATTCTCAATTCTCAATTTTAAATTTTAAATGAATTTTCAATTATTTAATTTTCAATTAATCATTTAGACATTTAAAATTGATTTAAAATTTAACATTTAATATTTAATATTTTTTCTACATTTTGAATTTACTCTCCTACTCTCCCACTTTTGCCTTTCATTACATCATCATCTGGAAGACGAGTATCAATGGACTTATCAGTTTTTTCAAAAGAAGAATTAGTAAAACTATCAATTCCCTTGACCTTACTTTCTTCTATTAAATCTAAAACTTTACCTTTTTGTTCTAAAGAAGGAGTGAGAGAAATTTTGAAAGAAACTTTCTTTTCTGGAAACAGATAGCCAACACCAGCCGAAAGATCGCCAATTTCCCAAGTAACTTTACCAGTATAATCATTATAAGAAACTTTTTCTTCTTTAGGAGTTACCGAACCCTGCCATTTTATATAAGGAGGTAAGCTTCCCTCCACTCTTACTTGAGAAAGATCGTTAAAGGAATTGGAAATTTCCCAAGTAATAGTATAGATGGTAGTTTCTCCTACTTTTGGCGGAAGGTAGCCGGAAACGAAAAATCCTTTTTGGTCAAAAGTAACTACTGAGTTTATTTTGGTCTCGATTTTATTTTGATTGGCTATTTTAGCGCCTGTAGGTAAAAAGGGGCTAGAAGAAGAATCTATCTTTGCCTCGGAAAAAATAACAAAATTTCTATCGTCCGGATTTTTAGGAATTAATTGCTTTTTTAGATTAATTCTAAATTCAACTTCTCCTTCCTCTTTTGGATTTAATTGTTCCAACCAAGAAACAGCCGCAGCATTGAAAAAAATTGTGTTATTCCGGCTATTAAAATAACCTTGGGTTTTAAGAGTCCCAAAATCAAGGGCCTTGCTTTCTAATTTAACATTAATAAAGAGGTCTTTAATGGTGCTTTCAGAGTTATTTTTATAGCGAATTCTGTAGTTTAAAATGTCACCAGGAAAGGCTATATAATCAGAAGAGCTATTAACAACCTGGGAAATTAAAAGTGGAGGAGAAATAACCTTTAAAGAGCTACTTTTTTCTTGCCAAGAAATAAACTCATCTCTTTCTTGGTTGTATATTCCAATCTTGACTCCAAAAGACCTATGTTCTTGGGTTCCCTCTTCCAGGAATCCATGGATAGATATTTTTTCCTCTTCTCGTGATTGAAAATCTCCTATACTCCAGAAATCTTGATAATTGGAAATTGGCTTTGGCTCGGAATTAATAAATTTAAAACCTTCCGGATAATCTATCTTTAAATAAAGATTGGGAAAAATAAATTCTGAATTAGAAATATAGTTAAGATTAAAAAAAATCTCCTGGCCTGCAGTTACGGCTTGGGGGAAATTAAAGACCAAAGAAAGTGGAACTGAGGAGATATTAAAAGAAAAAGGGGCCTCATTGGAAAATTTAGTGGCCAGTCCCCGAGGATTATATTCTAATTTAGCCGAGACCTGTTCTTCTTCATTCCTCTTCCCAAAAATCTGAGCTCTAAATACTACTTCTCTTTCTTGACCGGGACCAATCTCAGTAAATATTCGGCTATTTTTACTTAAGGGAATAGAGTATTTAGGGTAATAAAAACTTAATATGACAGTTTCAATGACTACTTTGCTTTGATTTATGCAAATAACTTTCCACTCAACTTCCTCTCCGGCTTTAAAAGAAGAAAAAGATTGAATTTCTAATTTTATATCATCTTTAGAAAAAACATTTCTTTGCCAAAAGAAATAGCCAACAGCTCCCAGGGCTACAATCAAAACAAAGATAAAAATTGTTAAATATATCCATTTCATATTAGTTTATTATACTACATATAGTTCTTCTTCCAAAATAAACTCTAAAAAATATTTTGAAATCTCTTTTAGCTTTTCTATTTCTTCGGTTAGCTTCAGTCTTTCTAATATTTCTTTTTTTCTTTCCAAAATTAATCTTAAAAGTTTAATTAAATTTTGATCAATTTCTTTGGCTTTTTTGTCTAAATTTTTACAATTCTGGCACAAAATTCCTCCTTCTCTGGCACTAAAAAATAATTTCTTACTTTCAAACAACTTCTTTTGACAGTTAGGGCAAAAATAAAGTTGAGGATGGTAGCCCAAAATATCCATCAGATTCCATTCAAAATATCTTAAAAGCAATCCTAATCTTTGGCCAAAAAATTCCGGCTCCTCTGTCTTTTTTAAAATCTTTGAAATTAAATACCAAATTCTTTGATCTTTTTCTTCTTTGACTAATTTATCTAAAAGATCGCTGATGTAGAAAACAGCATTTAGTTTTTCTAAATTATTTCTGAGCCCGGAGAAAGTATAAATATTCATAGCTTCGGTAGCAATATAGAAAGTTTTACCGGAAACAAATTCTAAATATATATAATGAAAAGGTTGGAGACCGGCTCTAAGTTTGGCTTTAATCTTTCTTGTGCCTTTCCCTAAAATTCTAACTTTTCCAAAATCTTTGGTAAAAATAGAAAAAATCCTATCAGCCTCCCCTAAATCTTCTTCTTTTAAAACTATGCCTTCGGTTTTATACATGTTTGACTCGGCAACAACAGCAAGGCAACCAAACTTCAAAGTACCGGCTGTCCAAATCCCAGCGAGATTTGGCAGCCTACGTTCTCGGTCTGTCGCTCGCCCCTTAGGCGAGACCATGCCGACAGGCCTGCGAAAGTTACTTTGAAAGTTTGTTGCCTCGCTTAAAAATTTGTTTTTGTTATACTAAATCCTTTTAATCGCCAGCCACAATTTTTCTTGATCACCTGCCCGCATCGTTACACGAAGTGTTGCAGGCGGGAAAGTAATTTCTTTCTCTGTGTCAAAAACTTTTTTAAGTTTTTTGCCTGCCTCAATGCTTGTGGCTAATGTTTCTTCTTTTATAAAATCACTCCATTTAGTTAAAGCTTTTCCCAAGGAAGGGCCAGAAGAATATCTTATTCTTATCTTATGATGAGGTCGAAATCCAGCGCTCTTTCTCATCCCTTGAATATTTCTAATTACTTCTCTAATTATGCCCTCT
This sequence comes from bacterium, assembly GCA_030640805.1. Taxonomy (GTDB): domain Bacteria; phylum Patescibacteriota; class Minisyncoccia; order Minisyncoccales; family DAOWIS01; genus DAOWIS01. Next base: position 6,234 of record DAOWIS010000026.1, read on the forward strand.
TCCCTAAACTCCGGAGTTATCTGAATGTTCAAAGCAATTTTTATCTTTCCTTCAGATTCAATCTGCCAATCCCCTCCTTTGGACAATTTTTTAACCAACTTAACTTCTTTGACATTTAATTCATCCTTAATTAAATCTAATAAATTATTTTTTATTTGAAAATTGAAAATTGAAAATTGAAAATTGCCCAGTGGTTGTCTTACTTTAATCCTTGACTGGGCTCTGGCCTTAAGCCCTAAAGCGGTTATTTTTCTTACCAAATCCATCTGAGTTTCAAGTTTCTTATTAATAAGAGTTCTTCTTGGTTTGGGCCAATCGGAAAGGTGGACAGAACTAAATCCTGAAACATGAAACATGAAACATGAAACATTTTTATAAATTTCTTCAGAGAGAAAAGGAATAAAAGGAGCAACTAGTTTACTTAATTCAAACAATAGAAAACTTAGGGTTTCTGAAGCCTCTTGATAATCCTTCTGGGTCTCCTTGCCCGCCCAAGTTTTCGAAGAAAGGTTGGGTGGGTGAAATCTTTTTCGGCTTCGTCTTATATACCAATTAGAAAGATCATCAATAACAAAATTCTCAATAGTTCTAGCAGCCAAGACAATATCGTATTTATCTAAGTAGTCTGTAACTTCTTTAATCAGCCCATTGAGTTTTGAAATAATCCATCTATCTAGTAAATTTTGGGATTTGTAATTTAGAATTTGGGATTTGTTTGGAATTTGGTGTTTGGGATTTGGGATTTCCTTTTTTGAAACATATGTTTCAAAAAAGGCATAGGTATTCCATAAAGTGCCCATAAATTTATTAAATCTCTCTCTGACCTCGTTTTCCTTAAATCTTTTGGAATCGCCGGGTTGATTAAGAGTAAAAAAATACCAGCGTAAAACATCTACTCCATATTTTTCTATAATTTGCCAAGGATCTACTACATTGCCTTTTGATTTTGACATCTTCTCTCCTTTCTCATCTAAAACATGCCCCAGAGAAATAACATTTTTATAAGGAGGACCAAACCCCAGCAAAGTAGAGATTGCCAGCAAGGTATAAAACCAACCTCTGGTTTGATCAACCCCTTCTGAAATATAATCGGCCGGAAAAAGCTCTGGTGGTTTTATTTTTTGATTTTGCTTGTCCGCCGAAGCTTTAGCGAAGGCGGAAGCGAAAGGCCAATGGCCTTGAGCGAACGGCATCGCTCCCGAATCAAACCAAGAATCAATCACTTCCGGCACTCTTTCCATTAATCCCTGGCATTTTGGACATTCAAATTTCATCTCATCAATATAAGGACGATGAAAATCAATTTCTCCTTTTTGATTTAGAGGCATTTCTTTATAATCGATTTCTCGAGAATGGCCAGGCTCTAAGAAAATCTTTTTATATTTCTGCTCTAAAAGCTCTTCATTAGTCAGCCCTCTCATTGTTCCCTCTAAAAGCCACAAAGGATCAGCATGGCTAACAATTAAAATGGTCTTTTTCTGATATTTTCTATTAATATCTTTTAGAAAATCAATCATTCTTTTTTTACAATCGTTCCAATTTTCTCCTTTTGATGGTCTTTTAGAAAATCTTTCAAAACGATTAGAAAAATATTCGAGATATTCTTTTTTAGGTCGGCCATTATATATTCCAACATTTATATCTCGAAGGCGAGAATCAAAATTTATTTTCAGGTCTAATTCTTTAGCTATAATTTCAGCGGTCTGACGAGTCCGGGATATATCCGAAGAATAGATTAAATCAATTTTTTTATTTTTAAGTTTCTTGGCCGCCTCTTTTATTTTTTTCTTTCCTTTCTCAGTCAATAAAATTGGAGGAGATTCTGGCCAAGGATAAATTATCTGAATATCTTTATTTTTGGTTTGATAAGATGTCTCTCCATGCCTTAAAATAAAATATTTATTAGTACTGAATTTTTGAGAGAATAAATCTTTTCTGCTTCCAATTATCTCTAAATGGTCACATTTTTTACATCGCCAGATTGGCAGCGGAGTTCCCCAATATCTCTCTCGAGAAAAAGCCCAATCTTTTACTTCTCTCAACCACTCCCCAAACCGGCCTTCTTTTAAATAAGAAGGTATCCAATTTATTTTCTGATTATTTTTTAAAAGTTCTTTTTTAATTTTTGTTGTCTTTATAAACCAGGATTTTTTAGCATAGTAAATTAAAGGACAATCACATCTCCAACAAAAAGGATAATCATGCTCATATGACTCTTTTTTAAAAAGAAGATTTCTTTTTTTCAAGTCCTCAATAATTAAAGGGTCAGCATCTTTTACAAATATTCTATCCCATTTATAGCCCGGCGTTTTCATTTTTCCCTCTTCATCCACCGGTTTTGGAATTTGGAATTTGGAATTTGGAATTTGCTGCCGGAAGGCAGATAGGTCTTCTTCTCCAAAAGCCGGAGCAATATGAACAAAGCCAGTTCCTTCTTCTAAAGAAACAAAACCAGCCGGAATAACTTTATAGATACTGGATACTGGATACTGGATACTGGACACTGGATATAATGGTTCGTATTCTAACCCAATCAACTCCTCTCCTTTAAATTCCTTAACAATCTCTCCTTCTATCTTGGATTCTTTCATCCTCTCCTTGGCTAAAATTAAATATTCGTTGTTGATTTTAACTTTAGCGTAAGTAAATTTTGGATTAACTGCCACCGCTACATTTCCAGGTAAAGTCCAGGGGGTAGTAGTGCAAACTAAGAGATAGGTTTGTGATTTGTGATTTGTGATTTTATATATATAGCCGGTTCTTTTATCTTCTGGTAACCCTGGGCGACTTCATGACTGGAAAGAGAAGTTCCGCAACGAGGACAATAAGGAACCACTTTATAATCCTGATATAAAAGTCCTTTTTGGAAAATTTGTTTTATAATCCACCAGACACTTTCAACATAAGAAGGTTGATAGGTAATATAAGGGTCTTCCATATCTAACCAAAAACCAATCCTTTTGGTTAATTCTTCCCATTCTGTCTTGTATTGCCAGACAGATTCTTTGCATTTTTGATTAAATTTGGATATCCCGTATTTATCAATATCTTTTTTGCTTTTTAGCCCTAACTTTCTTTCTATTTCTATTTCTACTGGTAAACCATGAGTGTCCCAGCCGGCTTTTCTTTCTACTCTAAAACCTTTCATTGTTCTGTATCGACAAATAATGTCTTTATAGGCTCGGGATAAGACATGATGAATTCCTGGCTTCCCATTGGCAGTAGGAGGACCTTCATAAAAGATAAATTGACGGTCTTTGGACCGCTGAGAAACACTTTTCTCAAAAATCTTATTCTCTTTCCAAAATTTTAGTATTTTTTTCTCAAGTTTTGAAAAATCTATATTCATATTACATTTTTTCTGGAGCACTAATCCCTATTAAGCCCAAAGTGTTTTTTAGAACAATTTTTGTAGCTAAAATTAAATTTAGGCGAGCTTCGGTTAATTTTTTATCCTTTGAAAGCACTCGACAGTCCCGATAAAACTGATGAAAAGAAGTTGCTAAATCTATAGCATACTGAGGGATCCGTTGAACCTGATAATCTTCTGCCGTATCTTCAATAATCTCTGGAAACCTAATAAGTTCTTTAATCAAAGATAGTTCGCTTTGGTGTTTTAATAACCGAAGTTTAGAATTTAGAATTTGGAATTTGGAATTTATTTGGAAATTGGAAATTGGAAATTGGAAATTCCCGCATTTGCGTAATATGGAGCAAATGCGGGCATGGGCATATTGAACATAGTAAACTGGATTTTTCTCTGATTTTTCTTTAGCTAAATCCAGGTCAAATTCCATCTGAGTATTCAGTGATTTTGTTAAATAAAAAAACCGAGTAACATCTAAACTAATTTCTTTTACCAATTCTTCTAAAGTTATAATTTCTCCTTTTCTTTTGGAAAGTTTTTTGCCCCCTTTCAACCTTATAATCTGAGTAATTAAAATATCTAAATCTCCTTTATATCCTAAGATTTTTGCTCCCGCCTTCATTTTTGGAATATGCCCCTGATGGTCAGCTCCCCAAATATCAATGATTTTCAGAAAACCCCGCTCAAATTTATCTTTATGATAAGCAATATCAGAAAGCAAATAAGTTGGCTCTCCGCTCTGACGGATAATTACTTCGTTTTTAGAAACACCAAATTTTTTTGTTCTTAGCCATTCTGCTTCTTCTTTTTTATAAACTAAATTTTTTCTTTTCAGCCAGTTATAAATTTTTTTAATTTTGCTTTTTTTATAAAGTTTATTTTCGGAAAACCAGACATCAAATTTAATTTTTAATTTTTTTCCAATAAAATTTTCATTATCTTTTTGAATCTCCTGGGCTAAAAGATACCCGGCTTTTCCTTCATCTTTTATTTTTCTGATTTTAGATTTTAGATGTTGGATTTTAGATTTTAGATAATCATTTAAATAAGATTTTCCTTTACCTAAAGCGGTCTTCCCCAATTCCTTAATCTGACTGCTTTCTTTAGTATTATTTATATAATACTCTCTCACCACCTTAAAGCCGGCTTTTTCTAAAACATTAGCCAAAGAATCGCCAAAAAAAGCTCCCCTGCCATTGCCAATATGAAGAGGACCAGTGGGGTTGGCAGAAATAAATTCAATATTGGTCTTTATCCCCTTGCCAATTTTCAATTCCCCAAATTTTTCTTTCTCCTTTAAAATCTCTCCAACTTGTTTTTGTAAATAATCTTCGGAGATAAAAAAATTAATAAAACCCGGTTTTACGACTTCAACTCCTTCGAAGAACTCTTGAAACCTGAAACCTGAAACCTGAAACTTATCCTTTAATATTTTGGCAATTTCTATCGGTGTTTTTTTTACAGATTTAGTCATTTGCATAGCAGTATTGCTGGCGTAATCTCCATGGATTTCTTCTTCTGGATGCTCAACTGAAATTTCGGGAATTTTAAATTTAGGAAAAACTCCCTTTTTTTGAAGTTCCTTTATTGATTTTTCTATCATTTTTTTAATCTCCTCCCTTATCATTAATTTTAGTTTAACTTCAAAACGAGATTTTGTAAAATAAGATCGTCAGTTATCTGACGAAAAATTTGACAAATCTATAAGTGTTTGCTAATATATTAGTATGTTTTGACATCTAAATAAATATTCTTTCTTTAACAATATTATAGGAGGTGAAATGCTGAAAAAAAGAAAGTTGGGATGGAGAGATATTTTGATAGGTGGATCTTTTTTGGTCTCAACGATAGCAGCAATAATTGCGGGCAAAACGGTTTCTATGGTTGCTTCAGATATGGGATTGGAATATGCAGCTGTTCTTGGTAGCGCAGCTGGATATTGTGTTTGGTGTATATATTTCTTGTTAATCGTGATAGCAATACTTTTACATGAGCAGAAAAACTGAATGGAAGACTCATTAGATTAATACTATTCTTTATTCAGCCTACTGAATCTTCCAAAAAGTGCCAGCTTCGTCTCGTAAAGAAATTGGCACTTTTTTATTATAGAATAGAAGAAAAAGGAATTTGACAACCCTGATTCAAAAATTTATCATAAAAGTGATGGCTGAAAAAACTTTTAGTAATTATGGAGGTTCAACCTCCATAATTTTATTTTTCCATAGATTATGAAAGTCATTAAGAATAAAAAGGCCTATTTTGATTATGAAATTTTGGAAACTTTCGAGGCAGGTTTGGTATTAACCGGTCAGGAGGTTAAATCGATTAAAACCGGCCACATTAGTTTGAAAGGGACTTATGTGGTAATTAAAGATAATGAGGCCTATCTGATTAACGCTAATGTCCCTCCTTATCAACCGAAAAATGCTCCCAAAGATTACGATCCGAGCCAGTCCCGGAAACTCCTTTTAAAAAAATCGGAACTAAAAAATCTCTTTGGCAAAGCCCAGCAAAAAGGATTGACAATGATACCCCTAAGGGTTTATACTAAAAGAGGAAAAATAAAGTTAGAATTTGCCATTGCCAAAGGAAGAAAAAAAGCCGATAAAAGAGAGTTAATTAAAAAAAGAGAGTTTAAAAGAGAAAAAGAAAGAATTCTTAAAATATAAACTAATACTGATTATGTATTATACTTATGTTCTTAAAAGTCTCCGAGATAACAAACTATATGTAGGTCATACAAATAATTTAATAAAAAGAATTAGGGAACATAACCAAGGATTAGTAGAAGCTACAAAAAATAGAAAGCCATTAAGGTTAATATATTACGAAGCTTGTAATGTTTTAGAAGATGCTGTTAAAAGAGAGGGATCTTTAAAAACTGGACTTGGAAGAGCATATTTGAAAAGAAGATTAGGTGATATTAATATCTCTTCTTGAAACAGAAGGGGCCTCGCCCGCATCGCTACGCGAGCACCGAGCCCGCAAAAGCTGCGCTTTAGCGCTGCTGGCGGGAGCTCGCTTGCGAAGCGTTGCGGGCGGGGGTGATAGGTTTCGACGGAAATTTAACTAAAATAGGCAAGGTGAGCATTCTCGAAACTCATCCTGCCCGCACTGCTACGCATAGCGTTGCAGGCGGGTAAACCTCGAGAGAAAAAATAAGTGCCAACTTATTTAATCGAGTAAAAACCGCTTTTAGTGGTTTATCACTCGTTCCTGCTTACGTTTAAGTTCGCTTAATCCGTAAGCCATCTGTTTAGTGATTCTTGATAGCTAAATTAGGTGTTATATATCAAGATAGATGGTCATTTGTCTCGGCTGACTATTGAAAATTAAGGGACTAGAAATATTAGACTTTTGCTTGTTTTTTATCTAATATCTCGAAAATTAGAGACAAGCTAAACTTGTAGATCTATTTTGGAAAAATTTCCGGACGGGAGTTCGCCCTCCCCACCTCCACAGTTTAGATTTTAGATTTTAGATGATAGTTATTAGATGATAAAAATCTCTAAATATCTAATATCTAATATCTATAATATCAAGAGGACTCTACTCAATAATCAAATAAGGGCTTCCAATGTAAGGGTAGTTGATGAAACTGGAAAGCAGTTGGGTGTTATGATATTAAAAGAAGCGCTCCGACTGGCTTGGGGACGTAATTTGGATTTAATTCAGATTACTGAAAAAGTAGACCCTCCGGTTTGTAAAATTATAGATCATGGGAAATATCGTTATCAACAAGAAAAGAAAGAAAAAACTCAAAAGAAACAACAAAAAGCCGGCCAAATAAAAGAAATTAGAATTACTCCTCGAATTTCCGACCATGATTTAGAAACTAAAGCCCACAAAATAGAAAAGTTTCTTAAAAAGGGCTACAAAGTAAGAATAAATGTAATGCTTAGAGGGAGAGAAAAAACCCTTCAGGATTTTGCTAAAGCCCGTCTCCAGAACCTTCTAAAAATAATCCAAGAATCCTTTAAAATCGAACAGGAAATAAAAAGAAGCCCCCGCGGCCTGAATATTATAATCATAAGGGAGTAAAGGAATTGGTATGAAAACAAAAAAAGCTATCACTAAAAGATTTAAAATTACTCGAACTGGAAAAATACTTCGCCGGCCCACTGGTCAAAATCATTTTAATGCTAAATGTTCGGGTAAAAAAAGACGTCTCAAGAGAGGCTGGGTTGAAGTTTCTAAAGCCGACGCCAAAAGAATTAAAAAGTTTTTATAATAAATATGGTTAGAGTTAAAAGAGGAAAAGTTAGGACAAAAAAAAGGAAAAAAGTTTTAAAACAAACTAAGGGTTATAAATGGGGAAGGAAAAATCTTTACAGAAAAGCTAAAGAAGCAATGTATCATGCTCTCTCTCACGCTTATAAAGATAGAAAAAGAAAAAAAAGAGA
>DAOWIS010000047.1 GCA_030640805.1 bacterium
GTTGAATATGACTGCTGCCCAATTTGAATCCGAAGGTTATGACTGGGATTCAATTTATCTCACCAATACCTTTGAACGCGATTCTTATGCTGATGGCGGTGAAATTGTTGTTGACGGCGAAGAGCCAGGCACTTTGACTGTTACCCTCAACGCTGACAACCCAGCGGCTGGATACAAAAGTACGGAATCAAGCGCCACTTATCCAGGTGAAGCTCTTTCTACCTTATTAATACTGGATTTCGCTGCCAGTTCTGACGGAGATGTTAAAGTAACTGACCTTAATATTACCCGAAGCGGACTTTCCTCTGACTCTGATTTTTCAACAGTTTATCTTTATGATGGAAAAAGTAGATTATCTTTGAATACTTCCATTTCCAGTAATGTAATTAACTTCCATGATGCTAATGGATTGTTCACGGTTTCCGCTGGAGAGACCAAAGTCATCACTATCAAAGTTGACTTTTCTAAGACAGCCAGCACTGGAACAGTGTATTTAAAGATTGCTTTAGCTTCGGATATTACTTCTGACGCTACTTCAGTAACCATTGGAGACCTCACTGGTAACATAATGAGCTTGATGAATACTTCCAACTTTGGTAGAGTCACTACGGCTACTACTACTGAGCCAGCCACTACGGTTGATGCTGAGACCACTGATTTCAATGCTCTTAAATTCCGAATTACTATGACCAATCAAATAGGAGAGGTTGAGTATTTAAGATTTAAGAATATTGGTTCTATTGATGCTGACAGCTTGCAAAACTTCCGAGTTTTTGTTAGTGGAGTTCAGCACGGTGACGCTATTGAAATCTTAGATGACAATTCCGAATTAATCTTTGATTTCTCTGATGACCCAATTTCCATTAGCAAAGGAAGCTACAAGAACATTGACCTCAGAGCCGATGTTATTAAAGGTTCTACCAAGACCTTTAAGTTCACTATTCAAAGACAATCTGATATTGTCATTAAAGATGTTGGCCATAGTGTCTACGTTGCTCCTCAAACAACTTGGTTTATTCTTCAACCAGCCAGCGCAACTACCATTAACGAAGGAACCGTCATTGTTAAGAAAAGCGATAACAGCCCAACTGGCAATGTAACAACTAAAGCCTTAGGTGTTCCTTTGGCAAAATTTGATTTCAAAGCCAGCGGAGAGGATATTAAAGTTACTTTGGTAAACATTGATATAACTGTAGCTACCACTACTGGTGGTTGCGAAACTAGCACTCCTGGGCAGGTTCTTAATGGAGGTCTGTTTATGGATGATGTTCAGGTAGGAAATACCCAGACCATCGCTACTCCAACAGTTGACTTTGATATACCCAACGGTTTTATCATTCCGGCTGGCGAAACCAAGGTCTTAGAAGTAAGAGCTGATATTGATTCCGATGCTCATGTTAGAGATTTCACTGATTACGACACGATAGTAATTCAATTAGCAAGCTTTGATGCTCAAGCTCAAAGTTCTTTAGCTACTAAGGATGCTACGGAGGATGATAATGGTAATACTTTAACTGTCCGAACAGGCGCTTTGACTCTTAGCAAATACACAGCTTACGGCAACCAGACCCTGACTAAAGGAAGTTCTGACGCTAAAATTGGTTCCTTTGTCCTTGAGGCTGGTGTTTCCGAGGGAGTGAGCGTTTACACTATTACTGTTGCTTTAGACCATGGCTCCAGCGGGACCACTGACTTGGATGCTAATTCCACCCCTACCATTAGTGAGATTACTAATCTCTACTTAAAAGATGGGGATGGGACTCAGTTAGGAACTACTAAGAGTAGTCCTACAGCTTCCAATGCTATCAGTGTTTCCTTTGACTTGGCTGCTAATGAAACCAAGATTATCAATGTCTATGCTGACCTTTCTTCAGATATGAGCACAGCCGACCTATTCCACATTACAATGACATCTGACGGAACTCGAGCCATTACCGGTACTACTGCTTCTGCTTCAGCTACTGCTGGTCAATCTATCACCATTGCCGCTGGTACAGTAACTGCGGCTGTGGCTGCTGATAATCCAGTTTCGGCCATCATAACAGCTAATACTGATGATTTCGTCATTTCTAAATACACCTTTAGCGCTGTCTACGAGGCATTTACTGTTAGTGAAGTAAAAGTTCAGGTTGCTTCTGGCACTGACGATGACTTTGCCGAGGTTTGGTTGTCTTACACTGATGAAAATGGCGATACTATTACTACCTCTAAAAAGAATTTATCTGCTGAAGTAGCTCTTTGGACTGGCCTGACTATGTATGTTCCTGCTAATGAAGACGCTGACCTTACGGTTTATGCCAAGATGAATGCTGTTAGTGTTACTGCTGCTGATAGTGGTGACCAACCAAGATTAGGCCTTTTTTACTACAAAGCCAATAGCGCTTCGGTTGCTGTTTATGAAGGTGGACCAGATGCCACAAATTACGACCAGAATCTTACTACTAATGGTCTTAGAGGTGAGGCAATGCTTCTTTACAAGACCGTTCCTACTGTAGCCCTTAATGGAGGTAGCTCTGGTGATTTAGCTATCGGCGACAACTGGCTTTACCAGGTTGATGTTACTGCTGATTCCCAAGGTGATGTTAAATGGAAGAGAATGACCTTCTATATTAGCAATGCTACGGCTACCATTGACACCTTAAAGTTCTTTAAGGGTAGCACTGATAAGACTTCGTTAGTAACCATTCTTGACCATAATGGAAACAGTTTGGAAGGCACTAGCTTTAATATCGCTGTCAATGCTACAGCCACTGTAACGGTTACCTGGGATGGTACTACTGAAGAAACCGTAGCAAAGGGCATAACCACTACTTATAAGCTGAAAGCTAATGTTACAGACATAGTTACTAATAGCTATGTCCAGACCTATCTCAAGGATGACACCAGTGCTCCTACTGTTGGAACTTATACAAGCCATGGTTACAATAAGTCAGCTGCCACTGGAACCAATAAGTACTTTGATACTGACAACGATGCTTCAGTAACGGCTGGAGATATAAGGCATAGTGCCTGGAAGATGCTTAATGCTACGGTCACTGACAGTGAGGATGTAACTTCTACCAATGCCAGCATTACTTTGTCTGGATTTGATTTGTCCACTAACTACAATAACGCTACGATTGCTATAGCCCTATTAGGTGCTGTTACATCTACTGAGACAATGACTGGTACAGTTAGTACTTCTTTTGGTACTGGCGCAACCGGAACAATAACCTTTGGCGGTAGCGCTTATGACCTATCTACTAATGGATGGGTAGGAAGTATTCAGTTTGCTACTGCCCCAACTGGCTGGGGACTGGAAACTACGAATACAGTAACCATTCAGCTTAATGTGGCTAGCTCAAGTTCAGCTGTAGTTGCTACTAATACTGATATTGGTAATACTGGTTATAATGTGATGGGAGATGCTGATATTGGATTGTCAATTCCAACTATTGACTACCACTTTATCTGGTCAGATAAACATCGAGTTTCTCACGCTTACACCACTGCTGATTGGACTACTGCTTACTTAGTGGTTGATCTGCCAACTGACGCTTACACTCTAAGCTACTAACTCTGAACCGGACCCGGCGTCCTTTTCCTTGTAAGGGTGTGCCCGGGATTAAAGCCAAAAACCGCCCTTCGGGGCGGTTTTTGGTTCGCTGAATAATCTATCGAAGTCGGACTTCAATAGTAGTTCCATAGCGTTTTTAGAACTTATTGATTTTAGATATCCAACTATGGAAGTCCGACTTCGATAGTAGATAGTAATTATCTTTCGAGGATTAAGTCCTGAATTTTCCTTTTATTCTTTTCAGCATCCTTTGATAACCAATCTTTAATAAATTTTTCATAGTTATTTTGATTGCCAAAATATTCAACAAGAAAATTCTTATTTATAACCGAAGGAAAATTTTTTCCTCCCGCATAATCAGGATAACTTGACCAACGATAATTTTTAAGAAATTTTTCTGCTCTTTTTAGATTTTTTATTCCTTTTTTTCCCCAATTTGGCTCAAATAACTTTACACTATTTACATGGATATAACAAGAAAGATTGGTTAACTGATTATCATTATTTATTGGTACTGCTTTAGTTCTTCCTTGGAAAAGAACACCATTTCTTTCATATTTTTTATTAAAATAATTAGTATAACCTACACCGAGTTTTTGTAAAAATTTAGAAATACCACCATTGTCTAATTGTTTCAGGAGTAAATGATAATGATTAGGCATAAGTGTCCAACAAAGAATTTCTACCAACATCTTTCTTTCTTTTTTCTTCTGTTGTTTATCTATCGAAGTCGGACTTCCATAGTAATAATTTAGGTTGAAAACAGGATCTTTGTCATTTAATTCATAAAGATCGTGAACAAACCTAAAATAATCTTTTTTATCTAAAAAGATTTTCCGTTTTTCTACACCTCGGTTATAAATATGATAAAATTGACCAGTTACGAATTTTATCCTTGGCATAAAATTTTATTTTACATTGTACCACTATTGAAGTCGGATTTCAATAGTTTAATTTACAAGGAAAGAGATTTAGGATAGAATTAGAAATATGGAGAAATATAATCCGGGTAAGATAGAAAAGAAATGGCAGGTATTTTGGGAGAAACAAGGACTTTATCGGGCTAAAGATTTTTCTAAAAAGCCAAAAAAATATATCTTAGTTGAATTTCCCTATCCCTCAGGGGAGGGGCTTCATGTTGGTCATTGCCGGAGTTATTCAGCTTTGGATGTGGTGGCTCGTAAGAAAAGAATGGAGGGCTTTAATGTCTTATTTCCCATTGGCTGGGATGCTTTCGGCTTACCGACAGAAAATTATGCTATCAGAACGGGAATTCATCCTCAAATAGCCACTAAAAAGAATATCGCTAATTTTAAAAAACAGGCAAAGCGCATTGGTTTTTCTTTTGATTGGCCAAGAGAAATTAATACCACTGACCCTGAATATTATAGATGGACTCAGTGGATTTTTTTACAACTTTTCAAGCAGGGGTTGGCTTACCAGGCAAAAATTCCTATAAACTGGTGTCCTTCTTGTAAGATTGGACTAGCTAATGAAGAAGTAGTAGAAGGAAAATGTGAGAGATGTGGGAGAGAAGTAAAGAAAAAAGTTTTAGAGCAATGGATGTTAAAGATTACTAAATATGCTGATAGATTAATAAACGATTTAAAGAAGGTTGATTACCCTGAAAGAGTTAAAAACCAGCAAATAAATTGGATTGGTCGGTCAGTCGGAGCGGAAATTAAGTTTCAAGTTTCAGGTTTTAGGTTTCAAGTTGAAGTTTTTACTACCAGAGCTGATACTCTATTTGGTTGTACTTATTTAGTGGTAGCGCCTGAGCATGAAATAATTAAGAATTTAGAATTTAGAATTAAGAATTTAACCCGGGTTAAAGAATACATTAAAGGGGCAAAGAGGAAAAGTGATCTTCAAAGAGAAAGTTTAGAAAAAGAAAAGACTGGAATAAGATTAGAAGGAATTAAAGCCATAAATCCAGCTAACGGCGAAGAAATTCCAATTTTTGTCGCCGATTATGTTTTTTTGACTTATGGAACCGGAGCAATTATGGCTGTTCCAGCTCATGACAATCGGGATTGGGCTTTTGCCAAAAAATATAATCTCCCTATTCGGCAGGTTATAGCAGGCGAGCATAAATCAGCGATTATTAAAGCTTATGAGGGAGAAGGAAATTTAATTAATTCCGGGAAATTTAACGGAATGAAATCAGAAAAAGCCCGCCAGGAAATTACTAAATGGCTGCAAAAAAGAGATTATGTTAAAAAAACAACCCAGTATAAACTCCGGGATTGGGTTTTTTCCCGGCAACATTACTGGGGAGAACCCATACCACTCGTTTTTTGCGAAAACTGTAAGAAATCAATATTAGGAAGTCCGACCTCCAACGGAGGTCTGACCTCCGTAAAATTGAAATTCAGTAAAGGAGAGTTATTAAATCCCGGTTGGATTGCTGTTTCAGAAAAAGATCTTCCGGTAAAACTTCCTTATGTTAAAAAATATAAACCAACCAAAACAGGAAAATCTCCCCTGGTTAATGTTTCTAATTGGGTAAATACTAAATGTCCAAAATGTGGAGGAAAAGCAAAGAGAGAAACCGATACTATGCCCAATTGGGCTGGTTCTTCTTGGTATTTTCTAAGATATACTGATCCTCAAAATAATAAATCTTTAGCTGAGCCGAAAAAAATAAAATATTGGTTGCCAGTGGACTGGTATAACGGAGGAATGGAACACACAAACCTCCATCTTTTGTATTCCCGCTTCTGGTATAAATTTTTATATGATATTGGAGTTGTTTTCCATAATGAACCTTATGGCAAACGGACCTCTCATGGAATGGTTCTGGCCGAGGATGGTCGGAAAATGTCCAAATCCCTGGGCAATGTGATAAATCCTGACGATATTGTGAAAAACTATGGCGCCGATAGTCTCCGGCTTTATGAGTTATTTATGGGTCCCTTTGAGCAGACGGTTTGTTGGGATAGTAAGAGCATAAAAGGGGCTTATCGATTTTTGGATAGAGTATGGAAACTGAAATCCCAAATCCAAAATACGAATTCCAAATTAGAAAGACTAATTCATCAGACTATTAAGAAAGTCACGGAGGATATCGAGGGCCTTAAATTTAATACGGCTGTTGCTGCTTTAATGTCTTTGCTAAATGAGATGGAAAAAGAAAAAGGAATTTCTTTGAGTTATTATTTAATATTTATTAAACTTTTATCTCCTTTTGCTCCCCATATTAGCGAAGAAATTTATTCTTCCTTCGCTAAAACTTCGAAGGATAAACAACATAAGAAAAGCATCTTTTTACAGCCTTGGCCAAGATATAATCCGAAATTAATCAAAGCAGAAAAGTTTGAATTGGTAATTCAGGTAAATGGGAAGGTCAGAGACAAAATAGAAGTTCCTCAAGGAATTTCCGAGAAAGAAACAAGAAAATTAACTTTAGAGAGAGAAAAAATTAAAAAATGGCTTAAAGAAAAGAAAATAAAAAAAATTATCTTTATTAAAAATAAACTAATAAATATAGTCGTCTGACAATCTATTGATTTCGGAAATCAATAGATTGAATTATATGGATAAAAAGAACTATGTAATTGGAGTGGATGGAGGAGGAACAAAAACCGTAGCTGTTTTGGCAGACTTGGATGGTAAAATTTTATTTCAAGCCAAAAGCGGACCCTCTAATCCTAATAAAGTAGGGATAAAAATAGCAGTTCTCAATCTGGGTGAGGTTTTGATTAAGACCTCAAAGAAATTTTCAAAAGAAAAAATTAAGTCAATTTATATTGCTTTGGCTGGCGGCTTGGAAAGAG
Organism: bacterium; assembly: GCA_030640805.1. Taxonomy (GTDB): domain Bacteria; phylum Patescibacteriota; class Minisyncoccia; order Minisyncoccales; family DAOWIS01; genus DAOWIS01. Next base: position 7,333 of record DAOWIS010000047.1, read on the forward strand.
ATAAAGAGAAAAGAGAAAAAATAAAAAGGAATTTACTGAAAGACTTCCCCCAATTTTCTAATCTTAAGAAAAATTTAAAAATAGAGGGAGACCAAAAAGCCGCTTTTCGTTCCGGAACAAACAAAAAAGAAGGAATAATAATAATTGCTGGAACCGGCTCAATTGTTATGGGTTGGAGGAATAAAAAGGAAGTTATATCTGGAGGCTGGGATTATATTTTAGGGGATCAAGGTTCGGGATTCTGGCTGGTCCAGAAAGCCCTACAATCAGTTTGCAAGGAATTAGATGGCAGGGGACCAAGAACTAAATTTCTTACCTCCTTGATTTTAAAAAAATGGCAAAAGAAGAATCAGGGAGACCCGCTCTCATTGATAATGAAGAAAGTTTACCAGAAGGATTTGATAGAAACTGTTGCTTCTTTAGCTCCTTTAGTGGGGAGAGCCGCTAAAAAAGGAGATAAAATGGCAAAATCTTTTTTAGTTGAAGCCGGAGAAGAATTAGCTCTGTCAGCAAAAGTGGTGATTAAAAAATTAGGATTCTCAAAGAAAAGATTTCCTTTGGTTTTAGTTGGAGGCGTCTTTAAGTCAGAAATTATTTTAAATACCCTAAAAAAAGAAATTAAAAAAATTGCTCCCAAATCTGACTTTATTTTTTCCAAAGATAAACCAGTAATAGGAGCAGTAAAATTAGCAATTGATTTAGTCTCTATTGATTTCGGAAATCAATAGATTGAAAATTATATAATGTATCAAGCAATACTACTGGCGGCTGGAGAATCATCAAGATTTTGGCCGCTAAATCAGGAGCATAAATCTCAAATTAAAATTTTAGGAAAACCATTGATTCAATGGACTATTGAGGGTTTAGCGGCTAATGGAATTAGAGATATTATTATTGTCTGCCAGCCAGATTCGAAAATAAAAGATCAGATAAGAGATGGTTCAAGTTTAGGAGTTAAAATTTCTTATATTGCTCAACCTAATCCTAAAGGCAGCGGAAACGCTATTTTTTTAACCCGGTCTTTTATAAAAGGACCATTTTTTGTTGTTCATCCTTATAAATTTTATGTTAAAGATATTATTCCTGAAATTTTGGAAAAAGAAAAAAAGACCAGAACTAAAATAATTTTGGTCGGCAGTCCAACTCCTAATCCTCAACGCTACGGAGTTTTAAGATTTGAAGAAGATAGAGTTTTGGAAATTTGCGAGAATCCTTCTAAAGGGAAAGAACCATCTAATATTAAAGTTTTAGGCATTTATTTCTTAAAGCCGGATTTTTTTCAGTCTTATGAGAAACTTAGTAGCCATTATGAAAAAGATTTTATTGAGTGGCTAAATATTTTTCTTAAAGAAAATGAAGGTCGATTTATTTGTTTAAAGAAAGAGCTACCTCCTTTAAAATATTCTTGGGATTTTTTGAAGATGTTGAAATTGATACTTGAATCAGATTTTTTTAAAGATTGTTGCTCGTCAACAGCTAACCTTGAGAGAAATGTTAATATAATTAAGCCAGTTTTTATTGGAAAGAATGTAAAAATAGGCAAAAATACAAAAATTTATGGTCCTTGTTTTATTAATAACAATTGCCAAATAGGAGAAAATAATATTTTTCAGGGACCGCTGGATTTAGAAGAAGGCGTAAAAACCGGACCTTTTACCAAAATTAAAAATTCTATAATTCAGGAAGAAACTTCTATAAAAGAGAATACTTATCTTGAAGATTCAGTTATTGGTAGAGGTTGTGGGCTTGAATCTAATTTTAGAACTATTACTCAAAGAATGGACAAAAAGGATATAAAATCAGTAGTTAAAGATAAAGAAATAGATACTGGTTTTAATCATTTTGGAACAGTAATTGGTGATAATGTTTTGATTGGAGAAAATGTTAAAACTATGCCTGGCGTTTTAATTGGTTCTAATGCGAAAATCAAATCTAATTCCCAGGTTTCTAAAAATATTAAAGATAATTCGTAGAACATTATGCCTTTCTTTTCTTATCCCTATTATTTTTTTCAGTATATTTTTAAAAGAGAAATTAGCCGATTTTTTCTTAGTATTTCTATTCGTCGTTTGGCCGTAGGGATGGTTTTAATATTTGAGCCGATTTATCTTTATTTTTATTTTGACAAATCTCTTTCTTTGACCATTTTATTTTTTGGACTAATTCATGGACTTTATGGACTGATAGTAGTGTTCGGAGGAAAAATAATGGCAAAAATAGGGCTCAAACATGCTATGCTTTTTAGCCATTTTTTCTTTTTTGGCTATTATCTTTGTTTATTTTTTCTTTCTTCTCAAGCCAATAATATTGCTGTAGAGCTGAGTTTATTGCTCCCCTTAGCTATGATTCTAAGAGTAATAGGGATGATGTTTTTTTGGCCTGCCTATCATACTGATTTTGTTCGTTTTTCGGAAAAAAATCATCGGGGATTAGAGGTAGGGAAATTAAATGTTGCTGTTTTAATTCCTGTCATTATAAGCCCACTTATCGGAGGATGGGTTCTGGCTGCTTTTGGTTATCCAATTTTATTTACTATAGTTTTAGTAACTCTTTTTGCCTCAACTATTCCCTTATTTCTTTCTAAAGAAGTTCACGAGGTTTATACTGATTCTTATCAAGAGGCCTGGGCAAGGATTTTTAAAAAAGAGAATAAAAACATCTCTTTGGCTTTTGCTGCTAATGGAATGGAAGTGGGAATAAGTATCTATCTTTGGCCTCTTTTTATGTTTATTTTGGCTATTGAATATACAATAATGGGAGGAATTATTTCTTTTGCCACTGCCATGGTAGCCATTTTTAGTTTATATATAGGGAAAATTAGTGATACTTCCTATCGTTTTCAACTTTTAAAGATTGGCTCTTTTTTAACTTCTTTAGCTTGGATAATAAAATACTTTGTTATTAGTCCTTTTACTGCTTTTTTAGCTCACACTCTTTATAGAATCTTTAAAGCATCAGCTTTTATTCCTTTCCAGAGTATTCTATACGATAAAGCATTCTTAAAGGGAGCAGAAGCTGATGAGTTTATAATCTATCGAGAAATAATTTTGAATGTTTCCAGAGGCATTCTTTTTGTAATTTTGGCTGGAGTTTTTCTTGTTACTCCTAAAATAAATATTGCCTTTATTTTAGCAGCATTATTTTCCTTAGGATTTATGTTATTAGGGAAGTCGTCTAAACCTAAATTATAGGTTAAAATAAAATAATGAAGATAAAAACAGAAAAAATTACAAAAAGAGTTTTAAAAGAGGTTTTTAAAGTTCGGAGTCCTTTTTCCCATAAATACGATTTTGGTTATTTAATTGTAATTGGGGGAAATAAAACTTATAGTGGCTCGCCGGCTCTAGCTGGATTATCTGCTCTAAAGAGCGGAGTAGATTTAGTAACCATAATTTCTCCCAAAAGAGCAGCTGATATTGTGGCTGGTTTTTCTCCTAATTTAATCACTTTTCCCTTAGAAGGAGATTATCTTGATCTTTTTCATCTTTCTGATCTAATTGTATTTTTTTATCAGGCAAAAGAAGTCTCTAAAAACAAATTAGCAGTAGTGATTGGTGGAGGATTAGGGAGAAATAAAAATACCCTAAAAACAGTAAATAAGTATTTAACCGAAATTTCAAAAGAAGGAATTTCCTGTGTAATAGATGTCGACGCTATCCACGCCGTTGCCAAAAACAAAAAAGTTTTAAATAGAAATTTTCTTATTACTCCTCACGGTTATGAATTTTTTGTTTTAACTGGTAAAAGAGTAGCAGGAAAGACCGAAAAAGAGAGAATTAAAATAGTCAAGGAAGAATCTCAAAAGCTTAAGACAAATATTTTACTAAAAGGAAATCCCGATATTGTTTCTGACGGAAGAATTGTTGCTGTAAATAGAACGGGTAATCCTTTTATGACTGTCGGTGGCACTGGCGATATCTTGGCTGGAATTTGTGGTGCTATTTTAGCCCGCCAGGTTCCTCCGTTTTTGGCAGCCAAAGCGGCCAGCTTTATTAATGGCCGAGCTGGAGATATCGCCGCTCAAAAATTGAAAGAGAGTTTAACCGCTACTGATGTGATTGAAGCCATTCCTAATTTGTGGAAATGACTAGAATCCATTGGTCTTTGGGTATCTTAGATGGCGCTATAGTAGGAATTTTTTCTGGCTGGTTAATTATTAAAATATTTAAAAAACTCTGTCAGGTATTCTGACAGAGTTTTTATTAGAGGGAAGAAAGGTTAGATTTTTAGTTTTTCGGTGGCAAGGTCTTTGCAAACTTTAACCAGAGCAGGATAGTGAAGACCCATAAATCTTTCAGGACTCTTTTTCAGTTTTTCTGAAAGTCTTTCTATGGTCCACCACTGGAAGCCCGAAACTTCACCTTCTTTATCAAGTTTTGGTTCGAAATCTGGAAAAACTACCACTACGAATACTAGGCCAGCCCAGGGCTGAGGTCCTTTTAATTGTTGGCAGAAGTAGTAAGGGCTTAGGCCTAGAATTTTATCTTTTTCCCCGGTTTCGTTTTTTCTCCCTGTGCTGAAATATGTTTCGTTGTCGCCACCTATGATTTTTAAAATCATATTTCTTGGGCAGCCGGCTTCTTCTTCGACCCCCCGATAAGTAGCTTCGATTATATTTTCCCAAGGATTGAGGGTTTCACCAGATATTTCATGTGTGTTGTCATAAAGAGGATCATAGTCCTTATTGAGTACATGCCGAACCTGAGTGAGAATTTGGGGTTTGCCTTCTTTCTTCCGGACAATTACGGGCAGGGTTACTATCTTATTATACTCTTTAGCCATTTCTCCTTCTCCTTTCTTTAAAATATTGATTTTTAATTTCCTTATTCAAATTTTCAAGAGCTGGTAGTATCCTAACATTATTGAAATAAAATGTCAAGTTTTAAACCATCTTTTAAAATTTTTTATTATTCGGCAATAACGCTCGATCGGACGTTATTACCGAATTGTGGTATCATGGTATTTTGATAGCATCTATTGATTTCGTAGATCGATATAATTATTTTTAATTTCTTCAGATTGAAGGAAAAATTTTTCGGCCTGGGGAATTTCTCCCATTTTTAATTTAACTACTCCTCTTAGCCAATAAAAATCATAAAGTTGGTCATAAGAAGGAAAGGAGAATTCTATGCCTAATTTTTGAGAAATGCTTATCTTTGTGCTTTTTAATGAAGAAACTATTTCTTCATTATATTTCTTGCCGATAAGAGAAAGAGTATCATCGGCTTTTTTTATTTGGTCTTGAGAAAGATAAAGTTGAGCCAAGTCTACCCAATAAACAAGATGGTTAATAGGATCAAGCTCTATTGCCTTTTTAAAATCTTTTTCGGCTTTTTCAAATTCCTCTAATTTATTAAATATTTTTCCTCTTAATTGATAATTCTGGGGATTATTCTGGCTTATTCTTACAGCCCGATTGGCAAAATCAAGGGCTTCTTCTAATTCTCCTTTAATATAAAGAATTATTCCAGATTGTCTTAAATATTTTGGATTAGGATTTGAAAAGGTGGCTTTTTTGTATTCCTTCAAAGCTAAATTGAGATTATCTTCATTTTGAAAGACTAATCCCTTTCTGAAATGCCATTCTCCATGCAAATAAATTAGACCTTCAATTATTAATAAGAAAGATAAGATTAATAATATTATTTTAATCAATTTTTTCATTTTTGTTTAGAAAATAATTAACCATCAGTCCGGCTAAGATCCAGAAAGTGATAAAATTTGCCAGAAAGAGCCAATTATAAGTGAAAATGCTATTTGAGAGGGAACCGAGGATTCCGAGAAAGATAAGGCATCCAAGCAACATACCTTTGCGAATATTACGGATTAAATTAATTCCTATCCAAATGAGGGCAAAAATCAAAAGCAAAAAAGGGAGCATTCCCAAGATTCCGATTTCCGAGAGAAGCTGGATATAATCACTGTGAGCTGAAGAGGCATAGTCCAGAGGTCCCTTTTGATAAAGAGGATAGGCAAGAGAAAAAGTTCCAAGCCCAGAGCCATATAAAGGTCGCTCCTTAAAAATTTTTAATGCTCCTTTCCAGTAATCTAACCTGCCAGTTAATCGGGCTTGAGCAGGGGCAGTAAAATCAACATCGCTTAGTGATTCGTATCTTAAAAGAGTAAGGAATTTTTGTGGAGTAGGGAGGAAATTATCTCCGGTTTTTAAGGAAAAAAGAAAATTAGTTAAGAGGAAAACTCCGAGAACCAAAGAAATAAGTTTTAAAAACAGCTCCTTTTTAGGATAATTTTTGAAAAAAATATAACAAAGAACAAAGAATGGCAAAAGAAAACTTAAGTAAGCCGAGCGGGAACCGGTAAGAGTGAAAATAGAAAAAACAAAAACAGAAATAACTCCTAAAATTACTGCTTTTTCTTTATTTTTTTCTTTTAAAAATAAACCTAAGAAAATAGGTAAAGAAAAAAGCAGATAACCGGCAAAAGCATTGGGTTCGTAAAAGGTGGAAGTAGCTCTACTGTCAAAGGAATTTAGATAAAAATATAAACCGATTAAAGCAATAACTCCTTCTGTTCCTAAAAAAATAAAAATTAGATATTTCAATTCTTTTTTGGAGAAAAGAATTAGAGAAACCACCCCAAATAAAATAAAGCAAGATAACCATTTTAGATATTCGGAAATACTATCCCAGAAAGAAATTGAAAAGAAAACCGAAAAAAGCCCTAGTATTAAAAACAAAACAAAATAAAACAGCGGATTTCTCCACCAATTCAAACTATTGAAGTCGGACTTCAATAGTAAAATTAAGAGGCCGGCGCCGATTAAAAGAAGGGGGTAAATAAAATAATCCTTGCCGCCATGAAAAAATGGGGGAAGGATTAAAAGAAGGATTAGAATTATTAAAAAAATCTTTTTTGTCATTAAAAATAGTATATTTATTTTTTTATCTTAACTTATCCTAAAGGATTTTACAATTTTTAGTTTTTATTAAAAAATATGCCCCGGGATTGGAAAAAATCCAGGGGCAGTTTTAAAGCTTTTGAAGCTTTCTCCTAATTCTTGAGAGTCGTTATAGGTCGGGGGCAGAGGAGAGGGCTCCAATTATCAACTTGGCAAATATCTCTTTCTGCTGGTCAAACTCGCGTGTATTGGCCATTGAGAAAAATTCAGATGCCATTGGTATCGGCTTTCCATGATCGCTGATCAGAGAGTAAGAATCGGAACCGGTAATAGGCATTTTGGGTTCCACCAATTCTTTTTTCCAGGTAGGGGCGGGATAGGAGACCAGGCAATAGCTGTAATTAACCACAGAAACTAAATTGGGTATTTTTTGTGCCTGGGCTTTTGTTACCGTCGCATGGTCATCTTCTCGGCTCACCACGTAACATACCATTCCATCAATTTCATACATTGGATTTGGATAAGAATTGGGGGGCCGAGCCAAATGATTAACGGATATCACCATAGTCCAGAAATAGTTCTCCTGATTCTGTTGATAGTCGGATTGGTGGCTGCTACTTATCTTGCTCCACCGAGAAGCCACCATATTCGCGTCACCTTCCTGACTACCATCAGAGACCACTGCTATTTGCCCAGGTCGGCTTCGGGTTACTATACCACAATAAGACGGCGTATTTGCAGCACCGATCAGGCTAAGGTCGTCATTGATAGCCTGACTGGGCTGAAAGCATGAGTATTGACCTGAATTTGAGCAGTTATTCAGAATTCTTTCAGGAGAAAAACCACTTTCCTCCGCATAGAGTAGGGTAGGTGAGGTAAGTCCGAAATTGTTGTAAGCGGAGTAATTCACCAGAAACGGGTTAGGATAAACAGCAGCGCAAAGGTCGGGGCGAGCAGGATTTGGATACGTCCTTTGATCCAAATTCATGCCATCCACTTTAACCAAGGCTAATGCGCTCTGCGTACCTATGGTATCTTTGGCAGTGAATGCCAAACCGAAAAAGAACACAACGATGATGCCAACGAGAAGAAATTTACTTTTCACTTAAGTCTCCTTCCTTAGTTAGGGTTAAAGTCTTCTGTTATCACTTCTCCTTCCCGACTTCTTACTTAATTTTAAGCAAGAAGTAAGAGATTTCTCTTCATTTCTACCCTCCTTTCTCAGTTAAAAGGTTACCGGTTTTTAGTTATCAAGGTACTACAAGGTACTACGCTTAACATACTACTCTTTTGATTTTTATTTGTCAACGCCTTTTTTATCCACAATATTAAAATAATAAAAAATAGGCTAAGCCCTTGAAGTGAAAGGAAAGAAATGCAATTATACTTCGAAAGCTCAGCCTTTTTAGAGAAAAATTGGGCCCCAAGGAAGGAGGTGAACCGGACCTTAGATGCACCAGTTTTTCTCCATTTCTTTTTTTATTTAGTTTATAATATTATTTAAAATTTGTAAACAGTTCTCTATATTTGACAATTTTTGATTTTTTGAGTATATTAGAATATTAATAGATTTAGCACCTTTTCAATTTCAATAGGGAGGAGAAATGAGAACCTTAATAACCTTTTATATAACCTGTTTAGTAGGGGCAGTGTTGGTTGTTATGTTTCTTCTTTGTGAGGCAGATTTTTTGTCAATAAAGGTGAAAACAAATTTACCTCAAATGGCTTTTTCTGACAATGTAGTTAAGTACGAATTTAAAGTAGAAGGACCACATGAGAACTGTATGGTTTGGTATAATGGTCAGCCACTTAATATTTTAGAATTAAAAGTAGTAGAGTTTAGCTACGAGGAGGATTATTCTTATTTTGGGTTAGGAGAAACAAGAATTGGGAGTAAGGGAGTAGTATCTATGGTTTTAGATACTTTAAGTCGGGTGATTTTTCGCTTAGAAGTCATTACTTCTGATAGTTTGATAATTAGAGAGGACACTTTAAAAGTAATGGATAGCCGAAACATAGCAAAAGCAGGATTTTTAAAAAATCCTGCTTTTTTAGTCTTGTTGGTCTTGGTGATTAAGAATGAGATAGGCAAACTTTCGGTTGAAAAAACTTGCTTCGTTAGCTTCCATTTCCAATTTTTCTCTTAAAGTCATTTTCCGGAAGGATGTGCAGATGAAGAGTTGAATCGGCTTACCTTTAGGGAATCTTAGTTCCCAATAACGACATAGATCGTACATGTGAAGATTCCACCACTTCCGTTCTTTCACTTCCATCTGATGGGAACTGGATTTCTTCACCACCTCAGGCTGATTGGTTATAAATGTTGCCAGAATTTCTTCAACCATTTCAAGGTTATGACCATTGAGCGGGAAAATAGCCAGATCAATGTCATTATAATCTCTCTTTTTATTCAGGACTGATCCAACTGCCATAATTGATAAAGGAAGGATTATTTCTTTGCTTAAAAATAACAAACGCCTACAAACTTCTTCTACATTATGACGATCATTGTCTTCCAACTTTCTGATATAATCTTCCCAATCAACTTCTGTTGGCAACTCTGGTAATGGTTTTTCAAAGAACAGACTAATTCTTTCTAATATTTTGGCAATCACTATTACCCTCCTTTCCTTATTGTTAAAGATGTGAGTGCCGCGGGAGGGAGTTGAACCCTCAAGGGTTTTAGGCCCACACGATTTTGAGTCGTGCGTGTTTTCCAGTTTCACCACCGCGGCTTACTTTTAGATTAGCAAAATTTGTCTCATTGTCAATTGAGAAAAATTGTGATAAGATTAAAAAGAAATGGCAAAAGTTATTTCTTTTTGTAACGCTAAAGGAGGGACCGGGAAGACCACTACGGTAATAAATGTTTCTGCTTATCTGGCAGCTATTGGCAAGAAAACACTCTTGGTAGATGTTGACCCTCAAGCCAATGCTACTATTGGTTCAGGAGTTGATTTTAAAAATTTAGATTTTAATTTATACCATAGTTTGATGACTGGGATTTTACCAGAAGATGTGGTAAGAAAAACAAATATTTTTGGTTGGGATTTGATACCGGCTTCAGCGGATCTGGCTGGCGCCCAGATAGAGTTAGTAAATGTTAAGAATAGAGAATTTATTCTAAAACAGGTTTTGGAGCGACTTCAACCCCAATATGATTTTATCTTAATTGATAGTCCTCCTTCTCTTGGTCTTTTAACAGTTAATGCTTTAGCGGCTTCAGATGAAATTCTAATTCCGGTTCAATGTGAATATTATGCTTTGGAAGGGTTAAATCAACTTTTAAAAACCATAGAATTAATAAGTAATAATTTAGGAAAAGAAGTAAAAATAATGGGTGCCTTACTGACAATGTATGATAGCCGGAATAAACTTTCTCAAGAAATAGCCAAGCGAGTAAGAAGGGAATTTCCTGCCTATGTATTTGAGACAGTGATTCCCCGGAATATAAGTTTGGCTGAGGCGCCGGTTTTTAAAAAGACAATTTTACAATATGCTCCAGAATCATTAGGAGCTAAGGCCTATCAGCAACTGGCAGAAGAAATCATAAGCTTAAATAAATCCTAAATCCGAATACCTAATTCCGAATAAATTCCTAAATCCCAAATCCTAATATTTCAAATAGTTTGGAATCTGGAGAATTGAGAAATTGGGACTTTTTTCTGGTTTCGGACTTAGGAATTAGGGTTTTAATTTTATGGGTGGTCTCGAATCTCTTATTCCTAAAAAAACCCAGGCGTTACCAACTCCCAAAAAGGAAAGTATTTTTTGGATTGAAGTGGATAAAATTAAACCTAATCCCTCTCAACCCCGAAAAGATTTTAATAAAGAAAGTTTAAAAACCTTAGCTAATTCTATCAGGGAATATGGAGTCCTTCAGCCCTTAATTGTTAGCAAAGTAGAAAAAGAAGATTCTTGGGGGCGAAAAGTTGAGTACCAATTAGTGGCTGGAGAAAGAAGATTGAGAGCAGCCGAGATGGCTGGTTTTTCCCAGGTGCCGGTTATTATTCGTACTCCAAAATTAGAAGAAAAATTACTGATTTCTTTAGTTGAAAACATTCAACGCCATAATTTAAATCCCATCGAAGAAGCCACTGCCTTTAGGAAGCTGCATAAAGATTTCGGAATGGCCCATAAAGAAATCGCCAAAATAATGGGAAGAAGCAGAGAAGCGGTGACTAACACCATAAGATTTTTAAATCTCCCTTTAAGTATTCAAAAAGCCTTAATTGAAGGAAAAATCAGCGAGGGACAAAGTAAAGCAATTCTGACCCTTAAAGATTCTCAACAACAAAAAGTTCTCTACGATAAAGTAATTCAAAAAGGATTAATAGTAAGGGAGGTAGAAGAGATGGCTCGTCAAATGGCTAAAGTCCCTGTTAAGAAAGTCAAAAAAATTATTCCGGAATTAAAAGAACTTAAAGAGAGGGTCTCTAAAATATTGGGAATAAATAAAGTAATTTGTTTGGTCACTCCTAAAGGAAAAACCCGACTGACTATCGTCTTTGACAGCCAGAAACAAATCAATGACTTCCTTTCTAAATTAAAATAAAGTCGATTCCGTACAATGCTTGAAAAGTATTACAGGAATTTTGATTCAAAGATCTAAAAAGATATAATAAAAATGATGACCACTAAAACTATAAAAATAAAAGATGGAATGATTGCTTTACCAAAAGAGATAAAGAAATCTTGGGAAAATTCCAAAGTGTTTTTAGAATGTTTTGATGACTCTTTAATAGTTAAGAAAATTTATTCACCTAAAATTTCTTTTAAAGAAATGGCGAAAGAATTCCGAAAAGCGTTTAAGGGGGTTACAAAAAAAGATATAAGCAAAACTCTCAAAGAAATAAGAAATGTCAAACTCTCGGAGTAAAAATAAAGATTTTTTAAAACCGACTCTTAAAATTGTAATTGATACTAATGTTTTTATTTCCGCACTCTTCTTTGGAGGATTACCAGCGAAACTATTTGGTCTGATGGATAAAGGATTTATTCAACCCGTCTTTTCTCCAGAAACCTTTAAAGAATTAGTTTTATTTCTATCTCATTCTAAATTTCAAAAACAAAGAAAAAAATTATCATTCTCTGTTAGTGAATTTATAAAAAGTTTATTCACAAAATCTATTTTTGTTTTTCCAAAGAAAATACCCCAAATTATAAAAGAAGATTCGTTTGATAATTATTTTTTGGCTTGCGCAATAACCTCGCAAGCTTCTTTTATTATTTCGGGCGACAAACATTTACTTAGACTTAAAAAGTTTCGCGGCATTCCTATTCTCTCACCACAAGAATTTCTCAAACAAGTTAAATAAAAATAACCTTTTCTCCCTTTGTGCTTGACATAGCTTTTCGGGGGGGGGTATTCTATAGGTAGAAGAATGAATTCTCTGGAAGGATTTTATTATCAAATTATTTTAAGAGATTTAATAATAAGATTCTCCAAGGATTTAACAAATATGTCTAAAAAACAAACCAAAAAACTATTTGCTATTATTACCGGATTGTTTTTAATAACTCAAATGGCTTTTGTGGGAAGTTTTAATATTCCTCAAGCCCAAGCAGCTACTTACACATTTACTGAAGATTTTACTACAAATATTTATAAAAATAGTACAAGCACAACGGCGGATTGGAATACTGGAGAGGAAAAACTTCTTCTTGATATAAATTACAATATTAATGATTGGTCATCTTATTTAAATAATTTTAATGGCCCGTTAAAAGCAATAGGTAATAATAACTATATACAGATGATTGGTGGAGGGGGAGGTCTTGAGAGTGCATCATTAAATCAAATACCATCAGGTGTTTTTGATGCTTTTGAGGACAAATCTGACCAGTTAGTAAGCTTTAATAGTAATGATGGCCTTAACGCTATGGTTATAGCCATTGATTGGTCTAGTGACTGGACATATGGGGCTAATCCATATTTTTTGATTGCCGGAGGCTATTTTTATGGAATAGGGCCTAAGTTAAATAAAGTGCAGGCAGGTCTTTACACTGATTTATCTTCGGGGTTGGAAAACTTAGGAATAAGTAAGGTTACTGATTTAGCATGCAGTAATTACGAATGTCTTATAGGTGGAGAAACTGGCAAAATAGTTAAATACGATGGCAATATATTTACTGATTTGAGTAATAATATCGATTTTAACAATGATGGCGTCAAAGTAGCCTGGAATGGAGATTACTGGTTAATAGGCGGTACTCGCTATTTGCCTTCTGAATCAAATGATCATATCGGTAAAATTTATAAATACGATGGTAGTACATTTACTAAAATAACCGAAGATACAATGTTTGTTGGAGGGGGGCCAAGTATTTTTGATATGGCTTGGAATGGAAACGAATGGCTAATTGCTAGGGGATATAGTCCAATAAGTTTATATAAATATAATGGTAGTGCTTTCGAGAACTTATCTTCACAATTAAGTAATTTTGTTTCTATCCACGGCGATGTTATTTCTCCTACGATATATTGGACCGGAAATGCTTGGTTGATTGGCGGTGGAACATATTTTCGTCACCTTATTAGATATGATGGGACTTATATGACAGAGATTATTGATCTATTTGAGAATTTTAATGGTTCATCGATAGAAATAATCGCGCCTAAATATCTAACAACCTTTAATCCATTTTTCATCGGAGGGGGTATTACTAATCCAAAATTAAATGTGGTTCAAGATTTTGGATATAACACTTTAGGAGGCACTGCCATATCTAAAAAGATTAACGACACTAATGATACTATTTCCGCTGCTACTTTAACAGTGACTGAAAATCAATCTAGTGATGCCATAATTACTTATTATCTTTCAGCTGACGGTGGATTTCATTGGGAGCAAGTTGGTCCAGGAGCAAGACATGTTTTTACTAATAGAGGTAATGATTTAAGATGGAAAGCAGAATTAAAGACAATGAGTGTTAATATAACACCTGTTATTCATGAGTTAAATATTGATTACGAGACAACAATTTTACCCTCCATTACTCTTCAATACCCTAATGGTGGGGAGACAATTGAGAAAGGTAGGGAATATACAATTACTTGGGGTTATTCAGGTACTATTCCTAAAGTAGATATCTCTATTTACAAAGCTTCTTTGGGTTCAGGTGGTGTAGCTTACATTGCTAAAAATATTGATAATACTGGCAGTTATTTATGGAACACCATTGATCCATTTGTTGAGGTTTATTCGCTATTAACTCTGGTAGCGGGCGATGACTATACTATTTGCGTTAGAAGTAGTAGCGATCACAGTATTGGAGATAGTAGTGATAGTTCTTTTAGTGTGATTATAGTACCATTAGAATTGACTATTTCTTTATCTTCTGACTCTCCCGAAGCAACCTCAGTAGAGAAAGGGACAACTAATTATACTTTTCTTAAGGCAGATTTAGTGGCCGGCGATCTGGAGGAAGATATCAAAATTACCTCCATCGCTCCTGTATTATTTAAGAATGGTACCGAAGCGAATAACGAATTAGAGAACATTAAACTGTATGAAGGCGCAACACTTTTAAGTGATAGTTATAGTGGTCCCTTCAATAATGGAGTAGTTGTATTTAGTAATTTAAATTGGATTATTCCTAGAGATAGCCAAAAAACTTTAACCATTAAAGCTGATATTCCAGAGACAACTACAGCTGACTCTATGCATATAGAGGTTTGGGGTAGTACTTATATGGGTTCAGTGGGAGCAACCTCAGGTAGTATTGTTAATGCAACAGGGAGAGCGGTTGGTAAAACAATGACTATAGTTTCTGGAGTTTCTCCTGAAATAGTTTCTCCTAATGGTGGAGAGAAATGGGTGGTTGGCAAGACGTATGATATTAAATGGGATTGTCCTGATGGCGCTGAAGCAGATGTAGTTGATATTTTCATAAAAGATAAGAGAGAAAGCGTCGAAGAAATGCTAATAGGTTCGCTTATTGAATGTTCTCTAGGAAAATATTCCTGGAAAGTAAAAAATGTTTCTTCAGGAGAAGATTGTTTCAAGATTCAACTGCGGCATGTAGCAGGAGCCCAGCCAGTTATTGACGAGAGTGACAATTACTTCAGTGTTTTAACTACTGCCACAGATATTGTTTCTCCTACCAAATCTACCTTTACTGCTTCTCCAATCTTAGTGATGGCTGATGGTTCTTCTATTGCTAATCTAATAGTAGTTGTTAGAGATGAGAATAATAATCTTCTTAGTAGTAAAATAGTAACTATTTCTTCCAGCCGTGGTTCTCAGGATACTATTAATACTATCATTGGCACTACCGGCTCCGATGGTAAAGCGGTCTTTTCGGTTAGTTCTTCAGTGGCTGGTGTTTCTACTTACACAGCCACAGCCGATGGAGTAACTATTGCTCAAACTGCTCAAGTTACTTTCATTACTTCTGATACCTGTCTTCCTGATGGCACTCTCATTAAACTTCCTACTGACCCCAAAGTTTATGTGATTATTGATTGTAAAAAGAAATGGATTAAGACCGTAGAAGAATTCCAACAAGGAGGATATAATTGGTCAGATATCAAAGAAGTTAATTCACCAGTGATTGAGGCTTTGGCTGATTACTTGGAAACTGTAGCTGAACTTCTCAGAGCCATTGGCCATTACAAGGTTTATCGGATTATTGATGGAAAACAATTATGGATTCCCACTGTCTCAGCTTTCAATGCCCAGGGACTAAAATGGGAAGATGTTCAAGAAGTTAGCCAAACAGAAGTCAATCAATATCCCCGAGCTAAACTACTTCAAGCCACTGGCGATCCCAAGGTCTATTACATCACTGAATCAGGACTAAAAAGACATCTAATCAATCCTCAAGTATTTACATCTTACAACAATAAATGGGAAGATA
>DAOWIS010000004.1 GCA_030640805.1 bacterium
GGCCAAAACCAGGAGAAATAAGTTTAGCTCATCGGGGAGTTCTATTTTTAGATGAAATGCCAGAATTCCACCGAGATGTTTTGGAAAGCTTGCGTCAACCCTTAGAAGATGGAACAGTCAGTGTTGCCCGGGCTAAAGGGACTATTAGTTTTCCAGCTAAATTTATCTTAGTCGGAGCAAAAAATCCCTGCCCTTGTGGTTATTTTGGCGATTCCCTTCACGAATGTACTTGTACTCTTTCTCAAATCTCTAATTATCATAAAAAAATCTCTGGGCCTCTTTTAGATAGAATTGATATTCATTTAGAAATTCCTAAAGTAAAATTTAGGGACTTAATTTCAGATAAAGCAGAGGGAGAAAGTGTCGAAATTAGAAAAAGAGTAGAAAGAGCTCGGGAAATTCAAGAAGAAAGATTTAAAAATGAAGGAATTTTTACAAATAGTGAAATGAATATCCCTTTGATTAAGAAATGTTGTCAGATTGATTCAGCCAGTCAAAACCTAATTCAAAGCGCTATCTCCCGTCTTGGACTTTCTGCTCGCTCCTACCATAAAATTTTAAAGTTAGGAAGAACTATTGCTGACCTGTCCTACTTAGAAAACATAAAATCTGAACATATTGCTGAAGCCATTCAATATCAATCTAAAAGATAATTTATGGAAATTAAAGATATAAAAGCCAGAGAGATTTTAGATTCGCGGGGAAACCCAACTCTGGAAGTTAAGATAAGGGGGAATTTTGGGATAACTCAAGCATCAGTGCCTTCGGGAGCCTCGGTAGGAAAAAATGAAGCGATAGAAATTAGAGATGGCGGAAAAAGATACAAAGGAAAAGGAGTATTAAAGGCAATAAAAAATGTTCAGGAAATTATTGGTCCTAAAATTAGAGGAGAAGATCCAAGAAAACAAGGAAAAATAGACGAAATTTTAATCAATTTAGATGGAACCGAAAACAAATCAAGATTAGGAGCCAATGCTATTTGCGGGGTTTCTCTGGCAGTTTGCCGGGCCGGAGCAATGGCAGAAAAAATTCCCTTATGGAAACATATCAACCGAATATATAATCAGGAATCAGGAATCAGGAATCAGGAATCAGGAATACCTGTTCCTTGTTTTAATATCATTAATGGCGGAATGCATGCCAGAAACGATTTAGATCTCCAAGAATTTATGATTGTTCCTCAAGACGCCTCTTTTAAAGAATCGCTAAGAATAGGCAAAGAAACTTATCTTAGCCTTAAATCAATCCTTCAAAGAGAATATGGCAAAACAAGCATCAAAATCGGGGATGAAGGAGGTTTTGCACCGCCCATCAAGAACTCTACTGAGGCTTTAAATCTTTTAGAAAAAAGCATAAAAAAAGCTGGTTATCAAGGAAAAATAAAAATTGGTTTGGATTGTGCTGCTTCTACTTTTTTCGGGAACGGGGTTTATAAAATAGAAGGAAGAACCCTTAATCGAAAAAGTCTTTTAGATTTTTATTCTCAAATGATAAAGAAATATCCAATAATATTTTTAGAAGATCCTTTTGACCAAGAAGATTGGCAGGGATTTCAAGACATTACTGAAAAATTTGCCCGCCTGCAACGCTGTAGCAACTGCGGGCAGGGCGAAAAAATCTTTATTATTGGGGACGATCTCCTAACCACTAACCCCAAAAGAATAAATCAAGCCAAAATAAAAAAGGCCTGTAATGGCCTTGTCTTAAAAATTAATCAAATTGGAACAGTAAGTGAGGGGCTGGAAGCAGCCAGATTGGCTTTTGAAGATAACTGGCAAGTTATGGTTGGCCACCGTTCTGGCGAAACCTCTGATGATTTTATTGCTGATTTGGCAGTAGGTATCAGCTCTAAGTGGATAAAATCCGGCGCTCCAGCTAAAAAAGAAAGAATGGCAAAATATAACCGCCTTCTGAAAATTGAAGAAGAAATAACTACAGGGCTGTAATATTAGAGGGTTGTAATCTTAATAATTTCAAAGAGGTTCGTATTCGGGGATAACGTACGATCGTACGTTATCCCCGAAAGTTAATTTAGGACATTTTAGATGAAAGACGAACAAAATTTGACAAATCTATGAATATTTGTTAAGATATAAAAGTTAACTAGAAACTTAAAAATTTGAAAGGAGGATAAGAAAATGAGGAAAATATGTTTATTGTTCCTTATCAGTCTTATCTTTTTGGTTGTTGGATGTAGGACGAATTATACCAAAGAACGAGTGAGGGAAAAAGTTTTATCAGTAGTCAGTTCTCCGTACATCGACAGAAATGGCATAGAAGTTGTTATTTTAGTATGGACAAAAGCAAGAGACCCAGGCGGTTACTGGGACAACACAAGGTATAGCCAAGTCTAGACGGCATTTCCTGCAGAGAAAATTCCTGATTTTCTTCTTGGTAAATCTTGTAATGAGAGGATAAAAATAACTTACAGGATAGTTAGTGATGACACTCCTCCCTTGATATGTATTACGGCTTTTGAACTTAAATAAATCCTCCACCAACCAAATCCACTTGGGGGCGAAGAAAACTTCGTCCCTTTTGTATTTCCAACCAAAAACAGCCCAGTGATCGGCTGTTTTTGTTTACAGGCAAAAATAGAGGAAGTCAGAACCTATTTCCTTAAGACATCTGACTATATCTTTATACCAGATTTACCTCTGCCTGTAAATTATTCTTGAAATTAAGAAGAATTTGCTAATTGTCAGCCGCCTTTCTTGGCGGGCTTTTGTTTTATCTCTGGTTTTCGTTTGACAAATCTGGAGATATTTGTTAAGATATAGATGGAAACTTGAAAACATATTTAAAACATATTTAACCGTTAAATGAGGAGGTGGAAAGAATGCCGACAGCATTAGTAGTTTTATTAGCTGTAGTGGTGGCCTATGTGGCTTTTAAGATAATACAAGCATTGGTTTGGACAAAACAGTCCAAGAGAGCTGAAGAGGTCTTAAGAAAGATACATTATAAAGAAGAAGAGTACAAAATAAAGAAGGGCATCTATTTCCCACCCGGTAGAAATCTTACTGTAAAAGCTGGAGATACGATTAAAGAATTGGGCATAAAAATTCCGTCTAATTTACCGCATATCTTTGAGATTGATCCTTGTGGTGAACATTCTTTAGCAACAGCTACGCGGTACAAAGAAATAGGAGGTGAACTAGGATACATAGAAGAACAACAAGAATCTTTGAGTATTGATTCCAGTGGTAAAATAAAAAGGATATGGGGCGCGATTTAAAGAATGGCAGAATAACCGGAAAAGAAAAGCAGTGCCTTTCTTAAAGCCAACTGGCGATAATTTCAAAAGTTGGCTTTTTTAATTTAGTTTCTTGTTCCAATATATTGCCTCAATTTTACGCTTAGGCCGTTTATTTTTTGTACCAAAAGTCCAATGGTGAATTACTGGTTTTCTCAATTTAGAACTATTACTAATTGCCTTATTACTACCGATATAAAACCCAATGTGTTTATGAAAATCTCCTTTGCCAAAATCTATTGCTTCCCAAACTAATATGCTTCCGACTTTTGGTTTCTTGATGCGTTTCCAGTTAGATTTTTTAAAATCCCTTACTGTTTCTTTAACAGTTCCGTGTATTTTCCTAATTAATTTAAATAAAAGAAGTATTGAAGATACAAAAAATGCGCAAGAGAATATCCCATTTTTCGTAATATCTATTTTCTTTCCATCAATCTTGGCATAAAAATTACGGAAAAGATTAGTACCAATACTATTTCTAATAACAGCTATATAAGTTTCGTAAAAAATTGGCCTTATTTGTTTTAAAACCATACATTTGTATTATTGTAATTTAACCGATGCTTTTAACTCTATATTCTTTTAGTATATCAAAAAATTGCCTTCTTGGCGATAAAAAAAACAGCCCCGCGATGGGCTTCTCAAAAAAACGGAGGACAGTCCTCCGTTTTTTCCTCCGTTTTTTTTACTCCTTTTTTTATATAGATCCAATTTTAATAGATATAACCTGTAATTAAAGAACTGTTTCGAGGAATGGTTCGGTAGCTTACTCTTGCCCAGCCAATATGGTTCATTTCTGAAAAACTAATTGAAGTTGGAGTTACTTTCCCAACATAAGCCACATGGCCAAAGACCCGACCAGCCCAGCTATTGGGAGAATAGAGAGAAACTATGGCGCCGGGAACTGGCTGACATTTATTCCCAAAACAAACAGAAAAACCCATTGCCTTGGCATTAGCCAGCCAATGCTTGGCATGCCCTGACCAAGGAACATATCTTTTTTGAGCCACCCACCAGGTACACTGGCCATAAGGAAAACGACGGGAGCCGAGATTACCTTTGGAAACTTTAGGTGAGGGAGCAGCATAGGTAACTACTATTTTCTTGGGCCGAGGCATTTCTCCATCAGGAATTATCAAAATATCTCCCCCCTTTATTGACCCATCAGCCGGAAGATCATTAAAAGAAATTATTCTTTCTGTTTCTCCTTTATATTTCTTAGCGATTGAGGAAACATTTTCTCCTGATTTCACTTTATGTTTCACGCCAGAAAGCGGCAAAATTTCTATTTCCTGACCAGGTCTTATTATACTCCACTGGTTTAAATTATTAACCCAAAGAAGAGTATTAACAGTAATTCCAAAAGAGGCAGCAATCTCAGATGGAGTATCTCCTTCCTCTACCATATACTTAATAATCTCATCTCTTTGGTTTTGGCTTGAAAGAATAGTAAGAGGGTTAGAAAATCGAGTTAGGGTGTTCTCTTGAAAGATGGGAAAATCTAAGGGCTCGGCTATTTCTTCAGGAGTCTTTACTTCCTCCAGGTTTACCTCGGGGATAGAAATCTTAGGAGAAAGATTTATAAAAACATCAAATAAAGAAAGAGGAGAAGAGTATTGGGAACTGAAATAGACCTCCTCATTTTGGGACTGGCTATCTCCTAAAACTAAAGCAGGAATTAGAACTAAAAAAACCGCTCCTGCCCCAAAAATCAGCGGCTTCAATATCTTTACCCTCCCAAATTTTCCGAAAGAAAACCTAGGAGGGTTAATTATAACATCCCTCAATTTCTTTAAAATGAGGGATTTTTTGGCGATCTTACTAATATAATGATAGTATAGCAAAACAAAGGGGCGTGTCAACCCCCACACCAAACAAGTAAATTATGCTAAAATACCACATAGAGCATGTTTAAAATACGATTAGACCGACATCAAAGGATTTTACTGGGGTTTGGCTTAATTTTGGTTTTAGGAATTATCTTTGCCATCTTTCTTTCTGATGTGCCTTCTCCTGAATCCCCAGAGCCATTTTTCGTCACCATCAATGACGGAGGAATAGAATACACTCTAAAAACAAAACAAAGAAATGTTTCCGATTTCCTTTCTGAGCAAAATATTATATTAGGGAAAGGGGACTTTATTATACCTTACTTGGAATGGGGATTAGTTCCTCATGCTCATATTTTCATTCAAAGAGCAATACCAATAACCATTGAAATTAATAATTCTTTCCAAAAAATATACACGCAGGCAAAAACTATCTCGGCAATGTTAGAAGAAAACGGAATTTCTTTAGGAAATAAAGATCGAATAGAAATTTCTTCCTATCCCAATAATAACGAAAGAGAAATATATCCAGAAATGGAAATAAAAATTATTAGAGTAAAAGAAGAAATAATCAGCCAGATAATCTCTATTCCTTTCCAAACAATCTATCAATCAGACCCAAATTTATCTTATAAGAAAACTGAAATCAGCCAGGAAGGAAAAAAAGGAGAAAAAGAACAAATCTTAAAAATAACTTATGAAAATGGACAAGAAACAAAAAGAGAATTATTAAAAGAAGAGACCTTGAAGCCACCGGTCGCCCGGATTGTCAAAAAAGGAACAAAAATAGAAATCGGGAAAACAGAGGAAGGAATAGCCAGTTGGTACGATTACCCCTATTTCACTTATGAATTGCCAGCCGCCTCAAGAACCTTTCCCCGGGGAACTTATCTAAGAGTAACTAATTTAGAAAATCAAAAATCAGTGATAGTTAAAATACGAGATTTCGGACCTGACCCTCGCCACCATCCAGAAAGAATAATTGATTTAGATATTTATGCTTTTAAAAAAATTGCCTCATCAAAAATAGGAATAATAAGGGTAAGGGTGGAGGAAATATTGTAAATATGGATTTAACTTCAAAGCGCACTATAAAACAACTATTCCGGAAATATCATTTTCGTCCCAGTAAAAGGTTGGGTCAGTATTTTTTAATTTCTAAATCCGTCCTGAAAAAAATAATTGAGGCAGCAAGCCTAAATTTAAAAGATGTAGTAATAGAGATTGGACCGGGGATGGGAACTCTTACTGAAGAACTGGCAAAAAGGGCAAAAAAAGTAGTGGCTATAGAAAAAGATGCTAAAATGTGTGAAGTCTTAAAGGAAACATTAAAAGATTTTAAAAATGTTGAAGTTATTCAAGAAGATATATTAGCGGCAGGCTTTCGTCCTCTGCCCGCTAACTATAAAGTTGTTGCTAATTTGCCTTATTATATAACTTCGCCGGTCATTAGAAAATTCCTGGAAGCGAAAAATCCGCCTGTTCTGATGGTCTTGATGGTCCAAAAAGAAATTGCCAAAAGAATTTGTAGTGAACCGCCCAGAATGTCTCTTCTTTCTGTTTCGGTCCAATTCTATGCCAAACCTCAAGTCCTTTCTTATGTCTCTAAAAAATCTTTCTGGCCACAGCCGAAAGTAGATTCAGCTATAATAAAGTTAAAAGTTAAAAGTTCAAAGTTAAAAGTTGATAAAGATTTATTTTTTAATATCGTTAAAGCCGGATTTTCTCATCCCCGAAAACAAATAATTAATAATTTATCCAAGGGGTTAAGTCTCTCCAGAGAAAAAGTAAAGATTTGGTTAGAGAAAAACAAAATTAGTCCAACCCAAAGAGCCGAAACCTTAAGTGTCAACGATTGGAAACATCTTACCAGATCAATTTAATGTCTAATATTATATCGTTTAATATTATGTCCTTTCTGATATTATGTCCCTTGTACACGCATATGCGTGTACAAGGAAACCTTATTGATCCCTATTGATCCCTATTGATTTCCGAAATCAATAGACAAATCAATAGACATTACAATAAACCGAACGAACTATAGTTGACATTATTTTTTTGTGTTAAAATAAAGTAGGAAGAAAATATCTCTCTTCTATATTATCGGTTCACTCGGTTAAAATGTAAAAAATTTTACATTTTCCCTTCGCTGCCGATAATAAAAATGATGGCTCTAATAAAAATAAAAAATAAAATAAAAAATATTTTAGTGCTTTTTAGACCTTTAAGACATTCCGAAAAAGGATTTGTTCCAGTTGCTATCATAGCTGTTATTGGTTTAATATCAACATGTGTTAGTAGCACTCTTTCTTTTTCCTTAATCGATGACGCAGTAAAAATAGGTCTTGGCGTATTTGCTTCAATTTTTTTATTAATTTTGGCTATTTTCCAAGTAATAACCGCTTTATTCCCGGTTATAACTGGGGCTGCTTTAAGCACAGTAATAACCAGCGAAGTTCCCTTAACCTCGGGAGGAATAGTAGATGCTGGAGTAGAACTAACTAGAAATTTTGCTAATCTTTTCTTTATTGTTTTTTTGGTGGCAATTGCTATTGCCACTATTTTAAGATTAGAGCGATATGGAATGAAAAAAGCCCTGCCAATGTTAATTTTAGCCGCTCTTTTAATAAATTTCAGTTCAGTAATTTGCGGAGTGGTTCTGGACGCTGCTCAAGTTGTAATGAATTTCTTTATAATTGACGCTTGGGACAACACCAATATTGGACTATCCTTGTTAGAGATGAATGTTATGGAAGCTATACATTTTGATAACATCAATGATATATTTGAAAATTTTACAACATTAACTTTACATCAATTTATCGGAAGGGCAGTTAGTATAGTATTCCGAGGAATAATAGCAATATGCTTTAATGTTATAGTTTTTCTAATTTTAGGAGTATATACTATTGTTTTCCTTTTACGAATAGTTATTATCTGGATTTTAGTAATTTTAGCTCCTTTGGCTTGGTTGGGATTGGCTTTCCCGGCTATCAGAAGTTGGTGGAGCACTTGGTGGAAGCATTTTTTCCAATGGTCAATTATTGGAATTGTTTTGCTCTTCTTTTTATGGCTTTCTCTTAATCTTTTAGTCTTAAGGCCAGGGGATATCTTTGAAAGCTGTGCAGGCATAGGAGGAGAATCATGTCCTCTTGTTCCAGAGGATTTTTTCAGCGGGGAACGGACTGAAGATGACTGGGAGGAATTCGGCAGGATGCTCATTTGCAGCATTCTCCCTTTTATAACTATAATAGCTCTTTTAATAATTGGTCTTTTGACAGCAGGCAAGTCTGGCGATGTTGGAGCTGGCCATGCCCTAAAAGCAACAAAATGGACCGGCCGAAAAATTGGAGGGGCAGCTGGAGGAGTAGCGAAAGAAAAAGCAGCTGGTTGGGCAATGAAAAAAGGAAGTTTGGCCCAAAAAATAATAAGGGGAATAGAAACCACTCCACTGGTAGGAAAATGGGTTGGAGGACCAGGGGCTATTAGCGCTCGTCTCAGGCCCCCAGAGGCAGAAGAGAAAAAAATGATGCGTCAACTGAAACCACGAACAACAGCAGATTTACGCACTAGGTTAAAACAAATTGAAAAATTCCCCAGAGGAAGGAAGAACCTTGTAGAAATGTCTACTATCTTGAAAGAAATAGCCGGAAGAAAAGAATTTGAAGATCAAGATACCTTACATTTACCACTTCTTGGATCAAGAGGATTTAGCACTAAAGATTTTTATAAGGCAAGACCAGATTTGGCTGGAGCGGAAAAATTAACAAAAGAGAAAATTCAAAAAAGAATAGACAAAAAAGAAATTATAGGAGAATCTGACGACATTTCAGCTGTTATACAAAAAATGTCTCCGGAAGTGTTCCAAAAGAATGCTCAATCTGAAGCTTTAAAAAAATGGGAAACATTTATTAGAATGGATATCCCGAAACTTAAACGAATGGGCGGCCAAGGAGATGCTGAACAAATCAAGGCAATAGTAGAGGCCGGTAAAGAAGCTCATAGACGTTTCTCTACTCTTACTGCAGATCAACAAAAGACAGTAAAAAGCTTGCTTGATGAAATGTCAAAACATCCAGAAACCTGGGCTTAAAATATTTACAAAGTGAAATCTATGATGAGTCAAAATTCAAAATTTGAAACTGGGGATTTGATAGATTATCTTCTAAAGAAATATGGGTTAGAAAAAAAGCAAAAAGATTTTATAGAAAGAAATTTAAAAAAGGGCAGACCAGAGGCGATAGAAAATATCTTTAAAAATGCTCCGGGAAGAAAAATTGCCAATATTGTTATTGAAACCCATAAAAGCAACTTAAAAGAAAAGAATATAATCCCTCTAATAGAAAGGGACTTAGATTTCGGTTCAAAAACCGCTAAGAGAATGGCTGAAGATATTATAAAAGGAGTTGAAGAAAAAAAATTAGAAAAAGATGTGGGTAAAATATATGAGAGATGGAAAGAAAAACTTCAGGAAGAAAAAATTGAAGAAAAACCCAAGGATATAAAGAAAGAACCATCTCCTCCAGCGCCAGTAAAAGAAAGCAAAGATGTCTATCGCGAGCCAGTTGAACCTCCAGAAAAACCAGAACCACGACTAAACGGAAACATTGTCAATCTAAAGGGAAAATAAATAATCTAACCCAAAGAAGAAATTTTAATCATTTTTAAATTTTGAGTTTTAATTTTTCATTTTGAATTTTTAATTTGACCAAGACCGAAGGTCGAGGAAACATGCAATATCCAGTTCCTCAATTTATTGAAGTAGAAAGTAAAATTGTTGGGCCTCTTTCTTTAAAACAATTCCTTTACTTGGTAGGAGGACTGGCAATTTGTGTTATTCTGAATCTTTTCTTAAAATTGGGGGTGGTGATAATTTTAGGAATATTTATTATGGGGTTTGTCGGAGCTCTGGCTTTCTTGAAAATAAATGGTCAGCCCTTTTCTAAAATTCTAAAATCAATGATTCAATTTAGTTTTGGACCAAGAATCTATGTCTGGAAAAAAGAACGCAAAAGAAACACAAATTTAAAATAAATTTGTGTTAAATTTGTGATTTATGGCGCAACAAGCAAGTAGTCAACAATTCATAGAGATAGAAGACATCAGGGATGGAGTAATAATTTTAAAAAATAAAGGATTTAGAGCAATCCTTAGGGTTTCTAGTATTAATTTTGCTCTAAAATCTGGGGAAGAGCAAAATGCTATTATTTTTCAGTTTCAAAACTTTTTAAATTCTTTAGATTTTTCTATTCAAATAATGGTTCAATCCCGATTTCTGGATATTGCTGACTACCTTAAAAAAATAAAAAGTTTGGAACAAGAACAGGAAAATGAACTATTAAGAATTCAGAGCGTGGAATATAGAGAATTTGTTCAGAGTTTAGTAGAAACTACAAATATTATGAGGAAGGATTTCTATGTAGTAATTCCTTTTACAGTTTTTGAGGCAAAAAGAAAAGGATTTATGGAAACCCTCAAAGCAACTTTTAAGCCTCCGAAAGTAGCAGAAATAAAAGAAGAAGATTTTGCTAGATATAAAGGTCAACTTTGGCAGAGAGTAAACTATATAACTGAGGGACTGGCCCGGATGGGAATTTATGGTGTTCCCTTAAATTCTAAAGAATTAATTCAACTTTTCTGGAGTATTTATAATCCCGGAGAAGCTAAAAAAAGAAAAGCTCCAACAGTATAAATGCCAAATGAAAAATGACAAATGCCAAATTACAGTTCAAATTTTTTAATTTTTAATTTTACATTTTAACTTTTCATTTTGAATTTTGAATTTGAGCGAAGCAAACATGGCTTTATTTCCATTAAAACCAAAAGTAAAAAACGACAAAAAAACCAAAAAAAAGAAAGAGTTAACAATTCCGGATATCATTGCTCCGGCTGGACTTGAGATAGAGCAAAACTATTTAAAATTGGAGAATAAATTTATTCGAACTTATTTTATTATTTCCTACCCAGAGAGTTTAAATACTGGCTGGCTGTCGCCTATAATAAATATAGATCAAATGACAGATGTCTCTATTTTTATTCATCCAGTAAACACAGGATTGGTTTTAAGAAAATTAAGGAAAAAATTAGCTGAGGTTCAAGCCCAAATTATGGAAAAAGAGGAAAAAGGACTTGTCCGTGACCCCCTGTTGGAAGCCGCTTACAGGAACATTGAAGATTTAAGAGATAAACTTACTCAAGCCCGAGAGAAAATCTTTAATTTTGGACTATACATCACTATTTACGGAGAAAGATTAGAAGAATTAGATAAAATTGAATCAAGGATTAGGTCTATTTTAGAAACCGAAATGATTTATATGAAGCCAGCCCTGTTTAGGCAAAAAGAAGGACTTAATTCATCTCTGCCTTTCTTGTTAGACCAGTTAGACATAAGCTCTCCTATGAATTCCTCGCCTCTTTCTACTTCTTTTCCTTTTGTTTCTTTTGATCTTACCTCAAATGAGGGAATTTTATATGGCCTCAATCGCCATAATAATTCTTTAGTTCTTTTTGACCGATTTAGTTTAGAAAACGCTAACACAGTTATCTTTGGTAAATCAGGTTCGGGTAAAAGCTACAGCGTTAAGTTAGAAGTGCTCCGTTCCTTGATGCTTGGAATAGATGTCATCATAATAGACCCGGAAAATGAATATCAATATTTAGCTGAAACCTGCGGCGGTTCTTTCTTTAAAATTTCTTTAACTTCAAAACATCACATCAACCCTTTTGATTTGCCGTTAGTAGGAGAGGATGAAACCCCGGAAGATATTTTAAGGTCAAATATTATTAATTTAATAGGACTGCTCCGAATAATGCTTGGGGGATTATCTCCAGAAGAAGACGCCATTATTGATAAGGCCGTTACTGAAACCTATGCTTCAAGAGATATTACTCCAGAATCGGACTTCTCAAAAATTACTCCTCCTTTAATGAAAGACTTAGGAACTATTTTGGAGCACACCGAGGGAGGAGAATCTTTGTCTACTCGGCTTAAAAAATATACCGAAGGAACTTACGCTGGTTTTTTGAATAATTACACTAATGTAGATATGGGAGCGAAATTAGTGGTTTTTAATATTAGAGATATGGAAAAAGAACTAAGACCGATCGCTATGTACATTATTTTGCACTATATCTGGAACACCATTAAATCAGAACTTAAAAAAAGAATTCTCATTGTTGATGAGGCTTGGTGGTTAATGCAACACGATGATGGCGCCTCTTTTCTCTATGGTTTAGCCAAAAGAGCCAGGAAATATTATTTAGGACTTACCACTATTACCCAAGATGTTAATGATTTTATGAAGTCCACTTATGGTCAACCCATTATTAGTAATTCTTCTTTGCAGCTTCTTTTGAAACAGTCACCAGCTACTATAGATATAGTGAAGCAAACCTTTAACTTAACCGACCAAGAAAAATATCTTTTATTGGAATCTGATGTAGGAGACGGACTATTTTTTGCCGGCTTAAAACATGTGGCTATTAAAGTGGTGGCTTCTTATACTGAAGACCAAGTTATTACTTCTGACCCGGAACAATTACTGGCTATAAAAAAAGCTAAAGAAGAGTTAGCCAAAGAAGAATTAACCAAAGAGTAATATGAACGGTCAAGCCAGCGAAAATGTTTTAACCGAAAAAGAAATTGGAGTCCAGATAGAAGAAGCTGGCAGAAAAGCTGGGGTAGGTTTTCTTGATATCGATTTCCTCTTAATTCTATTCTTTGCCATTTTTATAGATATTATTGATTTGCTCCTTGCTTTATTTGTATTTTTAGATCTCTTTACTATTTCTTGGGCTATTTCTGCTGCCATTGATGTAGTTATTTTTGCAATTATCGGCGGCTGGATATATTGGCGGACAGGAAAAATTGCTAAAAGTAAAAGAAAAAAAATAGAATCTTTGAAAAAAACTATTGCCAAAAGGGGTGCTCAGTTGGAAAAACAATTAGCCAAAGGAATAAAAAGTCCTTTTAGAAGAATGTTAGCCCGGGCCGGACTTGGTTTCCTGGGAGAAATCGCCTGGCTTGTAGGAATTATCCCTTTTTGGACTATCACTGTTTTATTAACTTTAAAAGAAAAATGAAATTAACGCTTAAAAAAATATATTTCTCTTGGATATTTTTTTGTTTAATTTTGGCTTTGGCAAATTTTATTTGTGCCTTAGGAATACAGGAGGCTTTAGCTTGGGAAGTAAATTATCCTCAATTTTTTGGTGTTTCGCCAGAAGGAGGAGGGTTAGTTAATTACATAAATTACATTTTCAATGCCGCCTTAGGCATAGGAGGAATTTTGGCTTTTATAATGATAGTTGTGGGAGGAGTCAAATTGATGGTTTCCGGTGGCAATCCGTCTAAAATCAGCGATGCTAAAGACCAAATTACCTCAGCTATAATTGGACTTTTGCTTTTACTCGGGTCTTGGCTAATTCTAAATACTATCAATCCTCAATTAACTGTTTTAACTCTACCTGAATTGCCTTAACCGTTAAAATTAAAATCTATTGATTTCGGAAATCAATAGATTTATTAAATGAAAAAAGTTAAAAAAATTTCTGTTTTAATTTTTTTCCTAATCTTGGGTTTGGGAATTTTTGTTTTTATTTCAGCATTTACCCCCACACCGAATTTGGTGTGGGGGAAAGAAGTGGATTATCCAGCAATTCCTGGTGCTGAATCTATCACTGAGGGAACCACTCTCCCTCAATATATTAACTATATTTTCAATGCTGCTCTCTGGATCGGAGGAATTTTGTGTTTAGCAATGATTATCTGGGGAGGATTTGTCATAATGACAGCTGGCGGAAGTATTGCCAAAGCAAAAGATGGTAGAGAAAGAATTATTTATGCTATAGGAGGATTATTTCTTCTTTTGGCTTCTTATTTGATTTTATATACTATCAATCCTGAACTAACTGTTTTAAAACTTCCAGAAATAGCAGAAATTTCTCTTCCTGAATATAATGACGGTGAAATTCCCCAACCTACTGAACCTCAATATGAAATAGAAAAGTTATTTTTTGGCGGTTATCTTAGGGAAGCTATGGAATTAGAAAGAGAATCGGCTGAGAAAATGAGACAAATGGTTTGTCTTTCAGTGGGAGATAGGTTTAAGGATGAATGTAAAAGGGGGGCCGTCCGTAAGATTTTTGGTTTTGATAAATGCAGATGTGAATATTGCATTCCTTGTATAGCCCAAATATATGTTGAAATAGGATGTATTCCTTGTTTCCCTTGTTTTTGCACTGGGAAAGGTCCGGAAGAACTCTGTCCTAAAAATATTTATAAAACTGGTAAAAACACTTTAGATTTAGCCGAGCGAATAACAAAAAACGCTAATGATTTAGAAAATGCCTTGGAAGGAGAAGGTAAAGATTGCATTAGAGATCCCTCCTGTTTTATTTATGATTATGTTATGTCCTGTTGCCCTGACCCACCATTAAGAGCGGCTTGCCCTTCAGGAGGATGTGATTTAGAAAAAGCATCTACTCATTTTATTATCTGCCCAAAAGGAGAAGATTGTAAATTATTAATATTAGAAAAAGAGGATCAAGATCTAATTAAAGAAGCTATAGAAGCCCAGAGAGAAACAGCAGAAATTATAAGAGAAATGATTGAAAAAATTAGAGATTGTAGCTGTAAGGGGTATGGAAGTAATGAAGGGTGTAAGTATGAACTCGGAGATGGTTTTTCACCAATCCCTGGTTGTGGCAGCTGTGGGGGATGTGAATGCAAATGGGGATATGCAGCTGTTGCAGAGCTTAATGAGCTTAGGGATACCAATTGGGAAGATCTACGTGATAGAGCAGTTGGCCAAATAAAAGACCAGTTAGGTAATTTACTCATTCAAAGCCTCATCGGGACAATTGACCCCACTGGCTATCTTGCCAATAAACTTAAGGAAGCACTTGATGATCTATTTAATCTTGGTAGCAAGGGGTTTGATCTTGACCTTCCCTGCAATCCCAAAATTATTCCCCTAATGTATGATCTTGAAGAATTAGCTGATCTGATGGAAGAAAACGCTGATGAATTAGAACATGGTGTATCTCGGGAAAAACTTATCAAATGCGCTGAAGACGAATTAAAGGGTAAGGCCACCCTTAATTACTGCCCCTTTGAAGATGGATTAGGTTGTCCAGAGGCCTGTAAGAATGACCCTCGTGATTGTGAATTAACTGATTTCGTCTGTATCAGAAAAAAATAAAAAGTTTTCTTCAAAATTAATGTATGGAAAAATTTTATCTTTCTCTAATATTAATAATTCTAATAATAGCCGGTGTCTCGGCTTATTTTTTTCTTGAGAAAAAAGAAGATTTAATAGAAATTGAAATTCCAGAATCTTCTAACCAAAAAAGTCCTCTAAACAGAAATTCTTCCTCTTTTCAATCTTCTGTTTTACCTCAACTCCAAATTGAAAAAATTTCTCCGGCTAAAGTAATTTCACCGACTCTCAACGAAAATTCATCAAAAATAATTTATTATAATCCCGAGAGTTTGAGTTTGGAAGAAATTGATTTTAAAAAAGAAAATTCTCCCTATAATCAATTTTTGTCTTTAGCAAAATTTGAAGGAATAAATAAAATTCTCTGGTCTCCAGAGAAAGACAAATTAATCGTTTTCTGGGAAAAAGAGGGTCAAATTCAGAAAACTCTCTATAATCCAGAAACTCAAGAGGGTTTTGATCTCCATCAAAATATCAAAAATATTGCTTTTTCACCTGAAGGAGAAAAAATTGTTTATCAATTTTATAATTCTGAAACCGGAGAAAACAAAATTTCTGTTGCCAGCACCGAAATTTTAGAAACCGAAATTTTAGAAGAGGAAGATATTTTAAACACTAAAATTTTAGATATAGATCTTTATTGGCCATCGGAAAATAAAATTTTTCTTTGGCAGAATCTCTCTGGGGTATTGGAAGAAAATGATCTATATCAATTTGACTTAGTAACAAAAAATCCTCCTTTAGTAGTTTTGCCAAAAAAATTTGGCTTCAAACCTAAATGGTCAGAAAGCGGAAAACTAATTCTATTTTCCGAAGTTCCTTCTTTGGGAGAAGAAGTTAGTCTAAATACTTTAAATAATGAAGGAGAAATCAAAAATCTTAAAATTTCTTCTTTAGTGGAAAAATGTGCTTTTGATAAGGAAGAAAAATCTCTTTACTGCGGCATCCCTAAAAATTTAGCTCCTGACATTATTCTTCCCGATGATTACTATAAAAATTTATTCCAATCCCAAGATAATCTTTTCAAAATTAATTTAGAAACCGGTGAAAAAATTCAGCTTACAAAAGATGCTCAACATGATATCCTTGAGCCATTTTTGTCCGCTGATGAAAATCATTTATTCTTTACCAATAAAAAAGACGGAGCTTTGTACTCCATCCAACTGGAATAAAACCCAACAACCAAATCCGAATCCCGAAAAAAATCCTAAATCCCAATAACCAAAATTAAAATTGGGCATTTAGGCATTGGTCATTTTTTCGGATTTCTGGTTTCGGATTTTTGGGGTTTTTACAATTGCCATCAATCCTATTATCAGCCAGAATATTACTGCCAGGTCGTTTTTCCAATAGGGAGTATCTATTAAACCATGAATGAGAATGTAGAGCATAATTAACATTAGAATTCCTGAAACTTGAAACTTGAAACCTGAAACCTTTATTAGTTGAAAACCTTTTTTGAAAAATAAAATCAAAAGCCAAAGGAAACCAATAAGTCCCAAGATACCGGTTTGCAGCCAAAAGGCAAAAAAAATATTGTGGGGTTGGGGAACAGCCCATTCTAAATAAAGAGGAAAATATTTTTGATATTCCAAATAATATTTTTGAAACATTCCCGGACCAACCCCTAAAAGAGGATGGTCTTTTGCTATCTCCCAAGATACTTTCCAAACTATTAATCTGGAAACTAAGGGTGAACGACTATCAAAAAGGCCTTGGAATTTTTCGCTCTGATATTGAGAAAAAAATAAAACAAAAAATAACAATAAGGTAATAGAACAACAGAGTAATACTTTTTTAATTGATAATTTTAAATATTTAATAATTAAAAATACTAAAAAGAGAAAGGACCCTAATATACCTATCCAGGCGCCATAGGAGTAGGTGAGATATAAAACTACAACTAATAAGATTATTCCTATTGTCCAAAGAAGTTTCTTTAATCTATTCTTAGTAGTTAGTAATAAATAAAAAATAGCAATTAGGCAAGGCGCTAAATACATTGCTAAATGGTTGGGAGAAAGATAAAAAGCTTTTAATCGACCATCAAAAGTTAGGTTGTTGCTCAAATAATATCCTAAACTAATGATGCCAACCAAAATTCCTGATAATCCCAGAGCAGATAATAAATATTTTATCTGTTTTTTGGTCTTTAACACATTAATTATTACTAAAAACAAAAGAAGAGGATTAAGAAAATAGGCTTTCCAAGTCCCAGCTGAAACTAAAAACTCCGAAGAAAAAATAGTAGAGAGGGTTGCCCCTAAAAAGATTAATAATATTGGATATTGAATTTTAGATATTAGATTTGGGGATTTGGGATTTGGGATTTGGAAATTTTTTCGGATTTCGGATTTAGAAATTAGAATTTTACTTTTTTTGATAAACCAAATCAAAAAAAGCATATAAATCATTAATTCCAAAACCGTTGTAGGAATTCCAAAAATCTTTAATCTTAAAAGATAAAGCGGCAAACAGAGAATAACTAAATAAATACCCCAATTTAATTTAAATTCTCTCATTATTAAATTATAACAGAAAATAAATAACAAGAAATAAAAACTGTTACAAATCGCTGCGATCGCAGCGATTTGTAACAACCTATCTCCAGCCCTATATTTTCAACTATTGAGGTTCACCTCTATAATCTTAATAAATCTTAATACCGGCTTAAATTAACTTAAATTAAAACCCCGGAAAAAACCGGGGCTTTGACTCTTCTACTAACCGACTTT
This sequence comes from bacterium, assembly GCA_030640805.1. Lineage (GTDB taxonomy): Bacteria > Patescibacteriota > Minisyncoccia > Minisyncoccales > DAOWIS01 > DAOWIS01. The sequence continues at coordinate 18,044 of DAOWIS010000004.1, forward strand.
GATCATGAAGTAAATGATTCCGGAGAGAGCAATAACGAAGCAAATAAGTAGACGCCATTCCCATGTTCTCGATCCGGGAGTGTCTGACTCTTCATTCCAGGCTTTTAGCCCTCTGTTAATCGCTTCCACTCTCATAGTCATTCCTTCCAGGGTTTTTAGAATATTCATTTCTTCTCCTTTTTAAAGGTTCTATTTTTATATCTATGGTTATTTAAACTTATCACATCGAAAAATTTCTGTCAAAAACCAGATGTTGGTTTTGGGACCTTTCTGGCAATAATAGCGCTCAAAGCCAAAATTACCATTAGTATTGATAATATTCTGGGGTCGTATATTGGGGTATCTACCAAGCAATGAATAGAAAACCAAACCAAAGAGCCAATTAATCCAATGGAAATTGCCTTATCGAATCCATCTAAATCTGTGTTCTTAGCCATACTAATCCGTAATTTGCGAAACAAAGAAAAAATAGCTCCGAAAATCAAAAATAACCAAACAAGTAAAGCTAAAATTCCCATCTCTGAACCAATGTCTAAATAGGTATTGTGGCTATAAATAGGAGTGCGATAATCAGCTGTTAGAGTTATAAAACGAGAGTAATTTCCAAGTCCGGTGCCCAGCCAAAATTTGCTTAAAAATATTTCAGCGCTTTTCTGCCAGGTTTCAATTCTCCCAGCTAGCGAGGGTTCACTGAGGTCAAAAATAGAGTAAAAACGATCGGAAATCGGAGAACCAGGAATTAATAAAATCAACAAAGCCATTCCAATAATAGCGCTTAATTTCCATTTAGTCCTGATATTAAATTTACTTTTCCAAAAAAGTATAAGAATTACTCCTAATCCGCCAATCATTCCTAAATAGCCACCTCGAGAAAAAGTGAGATATAAAGCAACAAGCAACAAGAGACAAGCGACAAGAAGAAATAAATTGTTTACCCTGTAATACTTTCTAAGTATTACAGGGTTTATTTTTCCTTTCCTTCCCTCAGATTGCCAAAACCACAAAGATAAGATTATTGGTAAAGCTAAGCCAATATAAAAAGCCAACATATGGGGATCGGGAAATAAAGAAATGGCTCGGAAAATTGTTAAACCAGAAATATTAACTGCCCAACTGGGAGTTTGAATAATCTGAGAGGTTGCGGTCTTGCCATAAAATATTGGAGCAACATTTTCCGCCCAAAATTGAAAAAGAGAGTCCACCCCTGTTATAAATTGTAAAGAAAACTGAATAATTCCAATTAAGGCGATAAAAAAAGCACTATAAACTAAGATTTTTAAAATATTTTTAAACAACTTGGGGTCTCTATAAACCATCCCAGCCACTATAAAATAAAGAGGGAAAATAGATAAAAAAACCAAAAGTTTTCTAACTCCCCATCCTAAAATCGGCGCTTGGAATAAAGAGAGAAAAGCAAAAAAAAGAAAGAACATTAAAAATCCTGTCTGAATTTTATTGGGAATGAATAGTTTCTTTTTAACTAAAGAGCTAATTAACCAGAGAGAAAACAAAATTAAAATTAAAACCCTTATTGAAGCGATATCAAATCCCTCAGCTAAATTCAGGGCAACTTGAAAGGGAATATAAAAGATGAGAAAGTAGAGAAAGTGCTTTAGCATAATGCAGAATGTTAAATGACAAAATCCAAATGTCAAATGAATGTTTAAATATCAAATGTCAAAATAATAATTTAATCATTTAGTCATTGGTCATTGATTAGACATTTATCATTGGGCATTTGTCATTTTATTTGGTATAAGATTAAACACTCATTATTTCCTCTCGGTTTTTAATCTTATTAACTCTCTTATTTCCTCCCTGGATATCCCTCCTATTAGATAAAATATTCCTCCGTAAATAATTACTGCCAAAAATAGAAATAAAAATAGCATTCCTATTCCCAAGGGAGCATTAGAGGGACTGACTAATATCCAGAGGGGAATAATCATAATAAAAGCAGAGATTAAAATCTTTGGCAAAATCTTAAAAGAAGGAGTATAGTTGATATTTTTGATTATTATCCAAAACAAAAAGAAGGTAACTAAAAATTCAGTTATCACTGTAGTAACCGCTGCCCCGTTGTAAGAAAATTTAGGAATAAAAATAATATTCAAAACAACATTTAAAATGGCGCCCAAAAGATACACCCAGAGGGCTTTTTTTTGTTGGTTTAGAGCAATCACTCCATTTCCACCTAAGGTTCCTAAAAATATTATAGCTGTAGCCACTAAAAGAATTTGTAAGGGTAGGGTTGCTAAAATAAAATCTCTTCCTCCTAATAAAACTACAATAGAAGAAGAAAGAAAGAAACCACCAATTGCTAAAGGAATAGCAGCGGATAAAAGAAGATTAAAGGTTTTTTGAAACATTTTTTTAAATCGTTCTCGATTGACAACAGCACTATGAGATAAAATAGGCATCATTATTCCCACAAGCATTGCTGGAAAAAATATTAAGTTTTCTAAAACCTTATATGATAAATTATAAATTCCGACATCTCCTTGGGGTTTCAAAATAGAGAGCAAAATAATATCGATTTTAAAATAAATCAAAGTTAAAAATAAAGAAACGGCAATTGGCAGAGTTGTTTTTAAAATTTCTTTCCAATAAAGAAAATCAAATTTTAAAGTAAAAGAAATAAATTTTTTAGCAAAAAAGAAATTTAAAATAAAATTTATAAAACAAGAAATAATAAGAGCTCCTAAAAAATAAAAAAGTCCTAAGTTTAGTTTAAAAAACAAAAAAACCAAAGCCAGTTGAACTAACCGGCAACTAAATTCGGAGAAGGCGGCTAAGTCAGTCCTAAGATATTTCTGAAAAATTCCCATCAAAACTTGGGAACTGGATAAAAATAAAAAAGAAATGGCGCCAATGCCAATTCCTAATTTTATTTGAGGAGAATAAGGAAAAAGAAGGACAATTAGGGGAGCAATTCCCAAAAAAATAATCAGGGCTGTCAATCTTAAAGTAAAGATGTTAGAGACAATTTTTTTCTCATCTGCTCCGGGTTTAGAAATTTCTCTAACTTGCAAGGAATAAAGTCCCAAATCAGCCAAAGCATTAAAAAGATAAAGAAAAGCTAAAATGGTAGCATATTGACCATACCCCTCTTTACCAAGGGCCCGAGTTAGTATCCCAATAGTTAATAAAGCAAGGGCCATCCCTATGACCCTTGCCGCTATTGAAATCACTGTATTATAAGCAATTTTTTGAGACAACCTCATATTTCATGTTTTATGTTTCATGTTTCATGTCCGTTAGGGGTACGGGCTTATTACCATTCTTCTTTCTGGCTCCTCTCCTAAACTCTCAGTGGTTACGTCTTCCCTAGAAGCCAACTCTAAATGAATTATTCTTCTTTCATATGAGGACATTGGATCAAGCGTTACTGATTTTTTAGAAAGAGAAACCTGATCAGCTATTGAACAAGCCAACTCTTTAAGAAACTCTCCCCGTTTTTTCTTATAATCAGAAATATCTAAGTTTATAAAGGTAGCTTCTTTAAGTTTTCGTCTTAAAATCAGTCTTAAGATATGCTCCAGGTCCTTTAAGTTTTCTCCTCTCTGGCCAATTAAAATCTGAGGAGATTGAATGTCGATGCTTATTAATATCCCTTTTTCTCCAGATTCTGTTAACCTAATCTCCCCCTCAAATCCCATCAGCCCAAGAAGAGTTTTACTAGTTTCTTTAATGGTTTTTAAGATTGACTGCTTCATATTTAATAATTGGCTGTTTTTTAAGGGTTTTATTAATAAAATATTGCTGGACTATCGAAAAAAGAATAGTAATTATAATATAAAGAGGAAGGGCAGATGGAAGACGCCAGAAAATAAATACTAAAAGAATTGGCATAAAATAGGTCATTTGTTTTTGCATCATCCTTGTCATGTCCTGAATTTGACCTTCTTTTTTCTTAGATTTTTGGGATTTTGGCATTATCATTTTCGTTTGAAGAAATTGCAAAAAACCAGCTAATACTGCTAAAACCGGTGAGGATTTAGAAACGTCCAATATCCCTAAAAACATTGGTTCTAAAACTCCGGGGTTCCTAATAAAAGAATAAAGATTAGACAACTGGGCAGGGTCTAACCCCTTCCAAAAAACTTGATAAAGAGCAATAAGAATAGGGAATTGGATTAAAAGAATTAAACAACCAGAAAAAGGATTAAATTTATTTTTCCGATAAAGTTCCATTAAGGCCTGAGATTGTTTTACTTTGTCCTCTTTATGCTTTCGCTTAACCTCTTGAATTTTGGGTTGAAGACTAGCCATTGTCTGTTGGGAAATAATTTGGGATTTAGTTGCTTTATATGAGAAAGGAAGTAAAATCAACCTTGTCAGAAGAGTAAGAAGAATAATAGAAACCCCCAAATCATAAGGAGGAACAATATTATAAAACCAGACCAAAATATTAAACAATGGCTGGTAAAGAATAATATTAAAAATACTTATAATTTCTGAAAACATTTTATTTTAGGGGATTGTAACCCCCTCTACTGAAAGGATGACACTTTAAAATCCTTTTAACTCCTAACCAAATTCCTTTTACTATTCCATATTTTTCTATGGCTTGAAAGCTGTATTCCGAACAAGATGGATAAAAACGACATCCTAAAGAAGGATCCAGTATTTTATAAAAATAAGGAATAGTGTATTGATAAATTTTAATAAGGATTAAAAGGGGTTTTTTGAACATAAAATAGCAATTTCTAATTTCTAATTTTCAATTTTAAATGAATTTTAAATGATTTAATTTTTAATGAGTAAAGTTTAAGGTTTGAAAATTGGAAAATTGGGACATTCATTGGAAATTGGGAATTGAAAATTGAAAATTAATAAAAACATCATCTTTTAAATAGTTTTGCTTTCTTTAATAATTTATCTACTACTTCTTCTATTTCTCTATAACCCCTATCAGTAATTCCTATTTGGGCAATCAAAATTACATCTTTCCTGTTTTTAATTTTATTAATTCTTAACCTAATAATCTCTCTAATTCTTCTTTTGATTTTATGACGAACTGTAGATTTTTTTGATATTTTATTAGAAACTATAAAAGCAAAACGACTAAAATCAAAATCATTATCTGTTAATTTTAAACTCAAAAATTGCTCTTTATAACCTTTGCCTTTTTTAAAAACGCTTTCAAATTCTTTATTTTTAGTTAGGCGATATTTTTGGGGTAACATTATAATTTTATACCGTAATCCGTTTTCTCTTTTTCTTTCTTCTCCTGGCCAAAATTTTTCTGCCTGCTTTAGTTCTTTTTCTTTTTCTAAATCCGTGAGTTCTTTTTCTTTTTTTCTTTTTAGGTTGAAAAGTAATAGACATAATGAATTAGATGATAGATGCATAGATGATAGATAAAAATCTAATATCTAACATCCAATATCTAATATCTAATATCTAATATTAACAAAATATACATTAGGGGTCAAATTTTTGTAGTTTTTTAATTTAATCCACAGGTTATTCACATCCTTTCCTCTTTTTGGATGTTTTAAGGGTCTTTCCTAATTCTTAAACAAATAGTATAATTATTAATAGATGTAATTACTAAGCTTTAGCCATCATTAAATAAATATATGAACAAGAGTCAACTTTGGCAATCTGTTCTTGCTGAAATTGAATTAAATACCTCGCCGGCTAATTTTGCCACTTGGTTTAAGCAAACCTCTGTCTTTTCCAAAAAAGATAGTGTAATTACTATCCAGGTTCCCAATGCTTTCACTAAAGAATGGTTGGAAAATAAATACAATAAATTTATTTTTAAAACTATTCGTTCTTTTCTGCCAGAAATAAAAGAAATTAATTATACCATCCACCAACCAAAACCCAAGATCCTTTCTTTTAAAAAAACTCCCTCTTTAGAAAGACAGTTAGATATATCTCAAATCAAAATCAATAAAGAAACGAATCTTAATCCTCGATATACCTTTGAATCATTTGTGGTTGGTTCTTTTAATGAATTAGCTAATGCTGCCAGTCAAGCAGTGGTAAAATCGCCAGGCCGAACCTATAATCCTTTATTTATTTATGGAGGGGTTGGGTTAGGGAAAACTCATCTTCTCCAGTCCATAGGGAACGAAATAACAAAAAATAAACCGTCTTTTAGAGTAATCTACCTTCCTTCAGAAAGATTCACTTCAGAATTGGTCTCGTCTATTCGGTCTAAAACCGTAAATAATCTTAAACAGAAATATCAAAAAATGGATGTCTTAATTTTGGATGATGTCCAGTTTCTGGGTGGAAAAGAAAAAACTCAGGAAGAATTTTTTCATATTTTTAATTGTTTGTACGAAAAAAATAAGCAAATTATTTTAAGCTCGGACTGTCCCCCAAAATCTATTTCCACCTTAGAAGAAAGGCTTCGTTCCCGATTTGAGGGCGGAATGATAGCTGACATTGGATATCCTGATTTTGAAACAAGGGTGGCTATACTTAAAACAAAAATCCAAGAAAAAAATGTCCAAATTAATGATGGAATTATAAACTTTATTGCTGAGAATATTACAAATAATATTCGGGAGATAGAAGGAGCGCTAAATCGAGTGATTGCCTCTAATTCTCTTTCTACCCTTTCTTTAGAAGAAGCAAAAAGAAACCTCAAAAAAATTATCACTCCACTAAAAACTATTACCAATTTTAAAAATATCATCAAAACAGTTTGTGAGTTCTACGACATATTAGAAAAAAATCTTATTGCTAAGTCTCGAAAAAAAGAAGTAGTTTATCCAAGACAAGTAGCAATGTATTTAGTTAGAGAAGAATTAAAAAATTCTTATCCCTCAATAGGAGATAGGTTTGGGAAAAGAGACCATACTACTGTTATTTATGCTTGTGAAAAAATTGAAAAAGAATTACAAAAAGAAGAGAAACTTTTTCAGGAAATAAGTATTATCCGTCAACGACTCTATAAATAGATAATAATTTAGGTATTAGATATTGGATGTTTAAAAAGTGTTAAAAAATTGTGGTTTAATTAAGGATTAACTGGGGAAAGAAAAATAAAAAATAAAAAATAAAATAAAATTTAATTTTTTTCCACTTTATTTTCACAAATTTTTAACAAATTTATCTACATATTATTTTCATTAACACATTACTAAACCTTTAAAAATTATTAATTTTACACACTATAATAATAGTAATAATAATTTATATAAACTATTATTACTATTAAAAATTTTATGAAAATTATCTGTCTCCAAAAAAAATTAAATCAAGCTATAATTATTACTGAAAAAATTATAGGAAAAAGTTTTTCTTTACCTGTTTTAGATAATTTATTATTAACTACAGAGAAAAATTTTCTAAAAATATCTTCTACTGATTTAGAATTAGGTATTTCTATTTGGATTCCAATTAAACTTATAAAAGAGGGAAGTATTAGTATTCCCGCAAAATTAATTAAAGAATATATTTCTAATCTTCCTAATGAAAAAATTGAATTAGAATCAAAAAATAATAATCTTCTTATTAAATGTAAAAATTATAAGGCAATTATAAAAGGAGTTGATCCAAAAGATTATCCCCTTATTCCTCAAATAAAAGAAGGAATAGAATATTTAGAAATAGGAATTAAGGATTTTATTAATGGTCTTTCTATGATAATAGAAACAACCTCTAATTCCGAAACCCAAATAGAAATTTCAGGGATATTTATAAACTTCTTTAAAAATAACATTAAATTTGTGGCTACAGATAGTTTTAGATTAGCGGAAAAATCTATTTCTTTTTCTCAAGCAATAAAAAAACAATTTTCAATTATTCTTCCTAAAAAAACCGCCCAATAAAAAATTAGAATTTTTCAAGGAAGCGGAGAAACATTTAAAATTTTTACTAATCCAAATCAAATTTGGTTTAGTTTTTCTCCTAAAGAAATTTCTCTTCCTAAAATCCAGTTAGTTTCTAGATTGATTGAGGGAAAATACCCTGATTACGAACAAATTATTCCTAAAAATTTCGAAACCCAAATAATTTTAGATAAAGAAGAGTTTTTAAAACATATAAAAATGGCTAGTTTTTTCACCCCTAAACTTAACGAAGTAAGGTTAAAAATAGAACCCTCCAAAAAAACAATAGAAATTTTATCTCAAGATGTAGACTTAGGAGAAAACAAATCTCAGATGAAAGCAAAGAATATAAAGGGTAAAAAAATGGAAATAAATTTTAACTGGAGGTATCTTTTAGATGGTCTTAACAATATTTTGAGTTCCGAGATAATTTTCAATCTGAACCAAGAAGAAAGCCCTGTCACCTTTCAACCAGTAGGAGACCTTAGTTATATTTACGTAGTAATGCCCATCAAAGCAAGTTAGATATTGAATGTTGGTTATCCATTATCTATCATCTAATATATGTTTGTTCCTCTAAAAAAAATAATCCCTTCTTCTTCAAAGAAATTATGGATAGAAAAACGAATTAAGGCAAATCAGATTTGTGATTTATACGATAAGATTAATAAGAGTAATAATGGGCAAACAAAAACATTATTTTTTAAAAACAAAACTCTCTTTGTAAAAGTAGTTAACTCTATTTTGTCTCAAGAACTTCAATTAAAACAAGAGGAGATTAAAAAATATATCAACAAAAAAATAGGCGAAGAGGTGATAAAAAAGATAAAATTTCTCATTCAGTAAATTTTATTCTATAATTATTTCAATTTTATCTTCTTCTTTATTGCTTTCTATATCATAAACCCTTACCAGCAAAGGGTTTTCTTTTTTTAATTTAAATTCTTTAAGATTAAATTTAAATAAGTGTTCATACTTTATTTTTTTTGTTAAAACTGTATAAATTTTACCCCCGAATATTAAATCAATTTTTTTTATTCCCAAAGGAGCGGTAGCCGATACTTTTATTTCTATTATGTCGGAGTTATTAAATCTTTCTCCATCTTCCGGTGAAAGAATAGAGACAAAGGGGAGATTATTTTCTTGGAGATCATAACCGTCATCATCATATTCTGTAGGAGGTTTTTGATATAGAGTTTTATCAAAATTTTCATCGGGTATTTCTATCCAATTTTTAATTGCTTCTTCCCAATTTAGAAATTGAGGATCAGTATTTGGTTCTTGGGGATAAATCCCTTGAGGATTGTCTTTTTCTACATAATAAAGGATGGAATGAGGTTCAATATATTTTTTCTTTTTAATTAAGCAGGGAGGAGTAGAACTAGTTGCCAATTTTCCATTAGTTTTATTTATTTCTACTATTTTGACATTTTCAAATCGCCCATTTAAGATTAGCTTATTAGTAACCATTGGTTCCGGTTTTTTAAATTCTTCAATTTCTTCCGGCAAGACAAATTCATTTTGTGATTTGTGATTTGGGTTTTGTGATTTTATCAAGTAGGCCTTTTTCATAAATTCATTCCAGATTGGGGCAGCTGCTCTTATCCCTGAGCCTTTATACATTAATGAACCATCGTTATTTCCTACCCAGACTCCAGACACTAAAGATGGAGTATAACCTACTGTCCAGGCATCTTTAAATTCTTGGGTGGTACCGGTTTTAGCTGCTATTGGTCTATCTCCTAAAATAAGATTATTTTTAATTCCGAACATCGGACTTCTAGCTTGGTTATCAGACAAAATATCATTAATCAGTCTGGCAATTTGAGGGTCTAAAACTCTTATTGGATTAGATTTAAATTCTTCTATGATTTCTCCTTTTAAATTTTCGATATAAAGAATACTAGAAGGCGGATGCTTTAATCCTTCAGTGGCAAAAACCCCGTAGGATGCTACTTCGTCTAAAAGTTTTACCTCTCCACCTCCCAAGACCAGAGATAAACCATAATTCTCTCTATCATTTAGGGTTGTAATCCCTAAATCCTTAGCGGTATTTATAGTTTCATTGACTCCAGCTAGATATAAAACTTTTATTGAAGGGATATTTAAAGATTGAGCCAAGGCCTGACGCATTGTTAATGGTCCTCGAAATTTATTGTCATAATTAGAAGGGAAACTGTCCCAGCCAGGGAAATTGGTTTCAACATCCCAAATAATAGTGTCGGGAGTATAACCTTTTTTGAAAGCAGCAGCATAAGCAAATGGTTTAAAAGAAGAACCGGGTTGACGGTGAGGAGAAATAGCCACATTATATTTTCCTTCTATATTTTCGTCAAACCAATCACGAGAGCCAACCATAGATAGAATCTCTCCACTTTTTGGGTCTATAGCCACCAAGGCAGCATTTTCTGCTAAATACCATTTTTCATTTTTTTCAACTCTCTCCTTTATAATTTTTTCAGCTAATTCCTCTAATTCCCAATCGAGGGTAGTATAAACTTTGAAGCCTGATTTTTGGATAAAATTCTCGGCTTCTTTTTGAGCAAAGTTATACTTTCTTTGGAAATAATTTATTAACTCCTGCTGGACATAAAATACAAAATGAGGGGCTAAAATTGTGGAAGAAGGGAAGGCATAAGATACTTTTTCTTCTTTAGCAGATTTAAGTTCTTCAGAAGAGATATAACCCAAGACAGCCATTCGATCCAAGATATATTCCTGACGAGATTTCAACTGTTCAGGATGAGAGAAATAATAACTAGGGGCCTTAGGAAGAGCAGCCAAAAGCGCTGATTCTGCTAAAGTAAGATCTTTTGCTTTCTTTTGGAAATAGAAGTGGGCAGTCTCCTCTATCCCGTAGACATTAAAACCATAAGAAATTTGATTCAAATAAAAATTTAGTATTTCTTCTTTGGAATACTTCCTCTCTATTTCTATTGAGAGAATAATTTCTTTAAATTTCCGAGAAAGAGTTCTCTTCGGTATTTCTCCCTCCGGAGTTAAGAGGGCATTTTTTACTAATTGTTGAGTAATAGTTGAACCGCCTTGAACACTATTCCTATGGAAAAAGTTATGTAAAAGAGCCCGAATTATAGATTTAAAATCTATTCCAAAATGTTTGTAAAAATCAGTGTCTTCGGTAACAATGGTAGCCTTAATTAAAAAAGGAGAGATTTCTTCATTTTTTACTATTGTTCTTTTTATTTCTCCAAATTGATAAAGTAGGACCTCTCCAGTCCGGTCGTAAATTTTAGTAGATTGAACAATTTCTCTTTCTCCAAACTCTTCGGGCCTGGGGAGGTCTTTAGCAAAATAGATAAATATTCCAATTACCACTATTACTAAGAAAAGAAAAATAGCCAAGAAGATTTTTAGAATGGCTTTGAACATATATAACCATTTTAGAGGATTTTTGGGATTTTTCAAGTCATTTCAAACTTTACAGAGAACGGTTCTCTGTAAATTGATTCTTTTAAGAATTTCCTTTTTTAAGGGAAAATGATACAATCTAAAAAAGATGAAGATAGATACTAATTCCAAGAAAATAAAAGAATTACTAACAAGGGGAGTAAAGGAAGTTATTGTAAAAAAGCATTTAGAAAAGCGCTTGAAATCCGGCAAGAAACTTCGGGTGAAATTTGGTATTGATCCTACTGCTCCTGATATTCATTTAGGGCATAGTGTTCCTCTTTTAAAATTGAAACAATTCCAAGATTTAGGACATCAGATAATAATAATTATCGGCGACTGGACTGCTTCTATTGGTGATCCCTCAGGAAGAAATAGAACTCGGTCGCCTCTTTCTCAAAAAGAAATAGCAAAAAATTGTAAAACTTACATTGATCAAATCTCTAAAATTTTAGACAGAAAAAAAACCGAGTTTCGAGAACAAAATGAGTGGTGTAAGAAATTTGATTTAAAAAAAGTGATAAATTTAGAAAGTAAATTTTCAGTGCCTTTTTTACTAAGTCATAAGACATTCAGAGAAAGATTAAAAAAGGGATTACCCTTTATGGTTCATGAAGTTTTATACCCGCTGCTTCAGGCCTATGATTCTTTAGTAGTAAAAGCGGACATAGAGATAGGAGCCGTTGAGCAGAAATTTAATCTTCTAACTGGAAGAGAACTTCAAAAAAAGGAAAGAAAGCCAGAACAAGATATTTTAATGACTGAATATTTAATGGGGTTGGATGGTAAAAGAAAAATGAGCAAGAGTTTTAAAAATTATATTGCCTTTAATGATCCACCATCAGAAATGTATGGGAAGATAATGTCTATTCCCGACAATCTTATTGGCCAATATTTTGAATTAGCGACAAAAGTTTCTTTGAAAGAGATAAGTAAGATTAAACAAGCCCTAAAACAGAGAAAAACGAATCCTAAAGACCTCAAAGCAAGATTGGCTCGAGAAATTGTGACGATATATCATAGCAAAAAAACAGCCCAGGAAGCGGAAAAAGAATTCAAGAGGATTTTTAAAAAGAAAGAAACTCCTTCTATAATTCCCGAAATAAAGATTAAGAGGAAATCTTTAAATATTTTGGACTTATTAATAAAAACAAAAATGGCTTCTTCGAAATCAGAAGCCAAAAGATTGGTAGAACAGGGAGGAGTAAGAATTAATAAAAGGTTAATAGAGAATTGGAGAAATGAAATTCAAATAGAAAAAGAAATGATAGTTCAGGCAGGAAAAAGAAAATTTATTAAAATTAGGACCAATTAAAGAGTTTTCTTTTTTTCAATGTACTTAATTATTTCTTCTGCCACATTAATTCCTGTAACCTTCATAAATCTTTTAAATTGGGGTGAGCGGTTGACTTCCAAAACAGAAAGTTTGTCTTTTTGATTTGGCATAATATCTACTCCGGCAAATTCTATTCCTGTTGCTTTGGCTGCCCTTAAAGCTAAATTTTTCAAAAGAGAAGTTAATTCTGTTTTTTTAGATCTTTTTTCCAAAAGAATTTTTGGTCTTTTTTTACATTTCAAAGACAATCTTTCTATTGCTCCAAATGCCTTATTCCCTAAGACCAGAACTCGGTAGTATTTTTTGGATGGGTACCATTCTTGGATTAAATAATGGTATTTTTTATTTTTAATAAAAAAGTTTAAAGCTTCTTTTTTTGTATCAAATCTGAAGACGCTCCTTCCTTTCATTTCCTTTATATGTTTAATAATGATTGGTGTTTTTAAATCTTTTAAAGCATATTTTACCTTTTTAAGATTTAATGGATAGAAAGTTTTTGGTTGAGGAATTTTAGCTTCCCATAGTTTAGAATGCATTAAAAATTTATGATAGTCATAATTTCCTCTTGCCAGTATTTCATCAATTATTATTCTCTTATTATTTCTCATATATTTAGCTATTATTTTTGCCTCAATAATATGTTTATTAATAGCTCGAAAAAGAATAGCATCAAAAGAGGACAATTCTTGTTTATTTGGTAATAAAATAGAGAGTTTTTTATCCCCTTTAAAAATTAAACGGGTCAAGGGAACTATTTTAAGGTGGTGGTTTCTTTTTTCTGCCTCCCCTTTTAATAATTTAGATTCTATTACTTTTCGTGAGCCAATAATAATAATTTTCATAACTTAAAGATATATTTTAAAATCTCTTTAGTAACATTAACTGGTTTACCCTGATGGGGCAGGTGATGAATGTAGAGATCAGGTCGAGAGTTGATTTCAATGAATTTTATTTTCTGTTTTTTTGGCGAGCAGGAAAGATTATCAGTTATAATATCTAATCCACCCAATTCTAAGCCAGTTACCCTGGTTGCTCTTAGGCACATTTTTTTAATCTCTGGATGGATTAAACCCGAGGGAAAGCTTTTTATTCTACCTCCTTCACTAAGTTTTGAGTATTCTCTCAAGAATATTTTTTGTTTGAATGGCAAAATAGAGACGAGAGAAAGACCTTGGGATTTGATTAAGTTTTTCATTTCTTGATCAATATTGATTTTGGAATTAGTTTCTTTTTCTAATTTCTTGATAAGTTTTTTTATTGTTGATTTGCCATCTCCAGCCACAGAAGGAGGAATAAGTTGGGCAATACCTAAAATTTTATTTTTAAGAATTAAAATTCGAAATTCCTTACCTCGGACAAATTCTTGAATAATTACTGTTCCAATCCGGGGCAAAGAGAATAGATTTTTCAAAACAAGAATTGCCTTTTTATAATTAGAAACATTAACCCAGACATTTCTTGATTGACTATCGTGAGCATCTTTAATAACCATCGGCAAAGGTATTTTTCTTAATCTCTTTTTTGCTTCCCGGAAAGAAAAAGCAGTTACTGTCTTAGGGATAGGAATGTTATTTTGCTGCCAAAAGAAATAAGTAGCATCCTTGAAAAGGGGAATATTCCTTGTTCCAAATCGATCCAGATTAATTCGGAAATCTCGTTGGACTAAAAACCTTTTTTTCCCCTTAATCAGGGCAATAATCTTTTCTTGCGGATAAATAACCTCTACCTTAATTCCTAATTTTTTAGCCTCTTTTATAATAATCTCTGTATTTTTGTCTTTAATCATTTTTATTTTATCATTCTCTTTTCTTTGATTTTTTCTAAGACTTTTTCTGACATAAAAACATTTTTTGCTGGGTCAACCAAGAATTGCTTTAAATCTTTTCTGCCAACGATGATATCAAATTTCATCTCAATGCGATTAGCCACAAATGCTTCAGTGGAAACCAATCTGTTATCTAAGATGAATGAGAGATCGACAATTGGTCTTTCCTCATTTCCTAAAGTCCCTCTTACCCTTTTGGTTCTTATTGTTTTAGTTAAGCCAAATTTATCAGCCAAGGATTGGCAAATAGTTGTCCGATAAGCACCGGTATCAATTTTTACTAAAATACTATGTTTTCTGCCTTCAATATCAATAACTTCTATTGGTTCACAAATTCCAATTACCCTTCTACCAGAGATTTCTTCTAATTCTTCTTCTACCTCTCCGCCAAATAAATCTTGAGCTAATTTTACTCTTTTTTGAAGGTTTTTAATTTTTAATCCTTTAATTCTTTCCAATCTTTCTCTTAAAGGAGCAAGATTGGCAATCTGAATTGAAAGCCCTGGTCTGGCATTGAGCTCCAAAACCACTGGCCCTTTTTCTCTGTCTATGGCAATATCTACCCCTAAAAAGTTGACATTGGCAGCAATTTGGGATTGGACGGCCATAGTAAGAATTTCTGACCAATAAGGGATTTTTATTCCTCTAAGGATTAATCTCTTCTTAGGTAAGAAACTAATTAATTTTTGGTACAAAATAGCATTAGTAGTAATTCCCGAGCCCATATCAATTCCTACTCCAATTGCTCCAGCATGGAGATTAGCCCGACCGTCAGATTCTTTTGTTGGCAGACGAAATTCAGCCATTACTGGCATTCCGCCGTAGACTATAATTCTAATATCAGGAATTCCTTTCCAGGCATAAGGTTTGAATAACTTTAAAATTTTTATTCTTTCTTCAAAAAAAACAACATCGGGAATGCTATTTAGAGAAAAATTTCCATCTAAAATATTTAAAATATGATTTTTTAAGTCAGGAATAGTAATTTCTTTCCCGTCTACTTTTATCCAAACAGGAGACGGAGATTCTTTTTTTCTTCCATAAACTATTAAGATTCCTGCTCCTCCTAATCCTCGATTAGGTTTTAAGGCGAAACTATTAGGAAGAGTGTTCCAGTTAAAGCGATTAAGTTCTGACCTTTTTTTAATAATTCCATAAACTTTTGAAGTGGGTATGCCGGCTTTATTGAGAATTCTTTTAGTAAGTAATTTATTATCAATAACACAACGAGCCCTCTTAAAGTGAGAGGGCTTAATAAATTCTTGGTTTCTGGCATTTATTCCTAAAATTTTTTGGCTTTTGGTAAAAATTTCAAGCATTATAATTACTTTTTCTCCGATAAATCAATGTGCTGTAAAACCTCTTTAAATCTAAAATATTCTGAAACCCGAAGACCAGTCCATTTTCCAAGAATAAAATTTATAATAATGATTCCCAGGAAGATATAAAGGGGATAGTCCAGAACTAAAGTTTGAAGTAAAGACCATTTAATAATAAAATAAGAAATTGTTGCCAAAATAAGGGTTTGGAAAGTTAAAGCTACAGCCACGCTATTTCCCCTTTCAATTTGGGCAGCCACAAATTTCTCAATTAAGATGACAATTATAAGGATAGGGAAAATAGAAATTTCTAAAAGATCAGCCAGGCCAATATATCTTCCTCCCAAAAACATAAAAAAGACAAGAAGAGTTACCCCGCTAAGAACTAAGGCAATCCTGGGAAGATAGAGAAGGCGGAACCTTTTTAGTATAAACCTAAGAGCGGTTCCTGCTAAAAGAACCGAAATAAAGATAATCATTCCGTAGTTTAAGCCAGTCGCCACAAAAGCGAAGGCGATAATCAAAGAGGTATAAATCCCAAATCCTTTAATCCCAATTATTTCTCGAGAGAAAGCGACAAAAGTAGCAATAATAGGCACCATTAAAAGAAGGATTAAGGTTTCTTGGGGTACCCCAGATTGGATCATGTATTGACTTAGAGAAAACATAACAATAATTCAAAAGTCAAAATATAAATTTTCAATTCTCAATTTTAAATTTTAAATGAATTTTCAATTCTTTAATTTTCAATTAATTTAATCATTTAATCATTTAAAATTGATTTAAAATTAGACATTTAATATTTAATATTTTTTCTGCATTCTGAGATTTGAGTTTAGCGGAACGCTATGGGCGCAGCAAATAGCCACGGCCAGAGCATCAGCAGCATCATCGGGTTTTGGAATTTCTTTAAGACTAAGAATGTTTTTTACCATTTTTTGAACCTGGATTTTTTCTGCTCTACCGTAATTAGTTATAGCTAATTTTACTTGGGGAGGAGTAAATTCGTAGACCGGAACTTTTTTCTTAGCCGCGGTTAGTAAAATTACTCCCTTGGCCTGGCTTACGGGCATAGCGGTTTTTTGGTTTTTAAAAAAATAAACATTTTCCACGGCCATAACATTGGGCTGGTGTTTTTTGATTAGCCTATTAAGTTCATTATTTATTTTCTTTAAACGTTCGGCCGCAGGTAAACCAGGATTAGTTTGAATTAATCCATAATCTAAACACTTAAGTCTATCTCGAGTTTTAGATTTTAGATTTTGGATTTTTCTAACCACGCCAAATCCCACTTTGGCTACTCCCGGATCTATGCCTAATATAATCATAGATTAAAATGTCAAATGACAAATTTTTAATGTCAAATGAATGTTTAAATGCCAAATGTCAAAACAATAATTTAATCATTTAGGAATTGGTCATTTATTTAACATTGGTCATTAAGCATTTGTCATTTCTAATTTGGTTTAAGCCAAATTAGAATATATATCCTGGACATCATCTTGTTCATCCAGGATCTCAAATAATTTATTTAAATTTTCTTTTATTTTTAGGTCCTCAATTTCTATTGTTTCTTTAGGGGCCCAATCCAAACTCGCTGATTTAATAATTATTCCTTGAGATTCTAAATTTTTCTTAACCTTTTCTAACTCTTCTATTTTAGTATAAATATCTAATTTATCATTGTGCCAAAAAATGTCTTCTGCCCCTGCTTCTATCGCTATCAATTCTAAATCCTCTTTTTCTTTTTGATTTTTGATTTTTGATTTTTGATTTACTATTATTACTCCTTTTCTGGCAAATAACCAACGAACACTGCCCTCGCTGGCTAATTTTCCGTCCTGAGAATCAAGGATATGTTTAATTTCAGATAAAGTTCGATTCTTGTTGTCAGTGATTCCTTCGATAATAATTGCGGTTTTTCCCGACCCATAGGCTTCTAAGGTAAATTCTTCTAATTTTGTTCCTTTTTCCTGACCAGTTCCTCTTTTGATAGCTCTTTCAATGTTTTCTTTGGGGACATTGAATTCTTTGGCTTTTTCAATAGCCAATTTTAATTTAGGGTTGATTTCCGGATCGGCTCCTTTTTCTCTGGCTACCATTGTTATTATTCGAGAAATTTTGGAAAAAATTTTTCCTCTTTTTTTGTCCTCTACTGCTTTAGTATGTTTTATTGAATGCCAATGACTATGCCCACTCATATAGTTAAATTTTATTCCAATTTCCCCAATAAATCAAATTTTTTCTGTTTTCTTTTTAAGAAAAAAAATACCAAAGCCTGATAGAATAGCAATCAGGGTAGCAATAATAATAACAACAAGAGGATTAGAAGATTTTTTAAGAGTGGCAGTTAATTGGTCTTGGCTTAACTCTTTTCCTTGTTCTTTGACATTATTGATGGAAGCGGTTTTAGTAGTAGACTCAGAAGGCAGAGAGGAGTTAAGAGAAAAAGAGGGTATTTCTTGAACCTCAGAGAAAGAGGGATTGGAAGATAAAGGGATTGCTTGAGAGTTTATAATATTTTGGAGGCCGGGACTGGGAAATTGGGTCCAGAAGAAATTCTGGTCGGATTTAGCCACGCTCCAGCCCTCTTTTACTTCTTGATAAATTATTTCTTGAGATAATTGGCCAGTGGGATAAAAAAGCCGACAAATATCTTTATTATTATTTAGAGCAATACCAGAAATTGACCTTGGAACAACCAAATATTGATGAGGAAAAATAAAAGTATTTTCCGGAAAAGAAAAAGGATTACTTCCTTTTTCTTCATCATCTAATTGCCAAGAGGAGATATCACAAATTCCCTCGGAATTATTATAAACCTCAATCCATTCTTGGGAATCCGGTCCCTTAGGATTTGGCAGAAATTCGCTAATTTCCAAGCAATTAAGAAAGATATCAACTTTCAGAATATTTGAAGAAGAGTTTCTTCCATCAGAGACAATAAGATTGACAATATAAGTACCGGGATATTGGAAAGTATAAGAAGGATTTTGTTCAGCAGATGTATTACCATCGCCAAAATTCCAAAGGAAATTTAAAGTGTCATCTTCTGGGTCAGATGATTTAGTGCCATCAAAGTTTATAATCTGTCCTACTAAAGCCACAATATCATCTCCGGCTTCAACGGTTGGTGCTAAATTAGTTGTTGAAGTAGAATCCTTCAGATCCTCTGATTCCTTTTCTGGCTCTACTAAATTTTGATCTTTGGACCCACTGCTATTTTCTTCTTTTGGAGTTCCTTTAGAATTTTGACTATTTTGCCAATTTTGGGAATTATTTCCTTCAATCAAGGGATTTACTCTTTCCATAGTTTGCTTGGCCTGATTATCTCCGGCAAACCAGCCATCACTACAATTTACTTGGTCAATTAAATTATTTTGATTATCAAAAAGTTTTAAATTTTCTCCATTGTTTCCTATGGCGCTAGTATAAATTAGATCAGCCGAAATTTCTGGCAGGGTATCATCATCAGTTCTTTCCAATAAATAAAAAGAATTAGACAGAACTGTCCCTGTTAATTCAATTTTTGGAGATCCGTCATTTGCTTCCAGTCGCCAGCCATCAAGGTTTATTGATGAGTCAGAATTATTATAGAGTTCAATCCATTCGTCATTAGCAGAATTTTCCGTTCCCATCCAAGCAATTTCATTAATTACCACATTTCCGGAATCTGCCAAGCAAAAATTATTCCCAAATAAAAAAAGAAAACCCAAGAAACTAATTTTTAAAATAATAGTTTTCATAGATTTTAAACCTTAGCAAATTAAACAATAATTGTCTATAGTTTAAAGAAAAAGCCGGTGACCAAATTTTAATGACCACCGGCATAGCTCTTTTCTAAGGTCAAGGCTTGGAAGTGGCGGGTGTAGGCAGGAATTTATGGGCTAGACAGGGCACAATCATAAGAAGCACAAGAAGCACTGCCAATTTCAGACTGATAGCCGCCAGAAAACCTATACCAAATCCCAGGAAGACGCAAGCGATATAGTCCATAAGTTTAACCATATCTCCTTCAATTAAAGATTAAATTGTAAAATATCTACCTTCCTAATTTTCTACCTATGTTATACACCCAAGCCAAAATTTTGTCAAGTTTTATTATATTTTATTATAATTTTAGTTGAAGTGTCAAAAAATAACTTTCGGGGATAACGTACGATCGAGCGTTATTACCGAATGGGTTAAATTAGGGAATTTTGGATTCCTTTGAGTTTTAGGCCTAAATGTTTATGAGCTAATTTAGTAACCATTCGGCCGCGGGGAGTTCTTTCAATAAAACCAATTTGCATTAGATAGGGTTCATAAATATCTAAAATAGTATCTTCTTCTTCAGAAGAAGCAGCAGCCAGAGATTGGAGTCCTACTGGTCCTCCATTAAATTTTTTGATGATGGTTTCTAAAATTTTTCTATCTCCGGGTTCCAAACCTAATTGGTCAATTTCTAAAAGTTTTAGGGCTTTTTGGGCGGTTTCCTTAGTGATTATTCCTTTTCCTTCTACTTGAGCATAGTCCCTTACTCTTTTTAGAAGCCGATTAGCTACTCGTGGAGTAGAACGGGAGCACCTGGCAATAATTTTGATTGCCGCTGGTTCTGCTATTACTTTTAAAATTTTTGCCGATCTTTGGATAATTTTTTCTATATCATTAAGTTCATAAAATCCTATCTGGAAGGTAGCGCCAAACCTGCTTCTTAAGGGAGAGGTTAGAAGTCCAATTCGGGTAGTTGCTCCAATTAAGGTGAAAGAGGGAATCTTAATTTCCATAGTTCGGGCCGAGGGACCTGTGCCAATTACTAAATTTAATTTATAATCCTCCATAGCTGGATATAGATACTCTTCTATTAAGTGATTGAGCCGATGAATTTCGTCCAAAAAAAGGATTTCTCCATCAGAGAGATTAGTTAAAATAGAAGCCAAATCGCCTGGTTTCTCAATGGCCGGGCCAGAACTAACCCGAATGTTTGCCCCCATTTCATTGGCGATAATATAAGCCAAGGTAGTTTTTCCTAAACCGGCATTTCCATAAAGAAGGAGGTGTTCGGGCGTTTCTTTTCTCTTTTTAGCTGCCTCAATGATAATTCGGAGATTTTTTTTAATTTTTTCTTGACCAATATAATTATTCCACTCTTTGGGACGAAGAGTATTGTCTAAAATTTGATCCTCAGGAGTTTCTTCAAGTAATTTTGAGATAGGGGTTGACATAGATTAAATTATTTGTTATACTAATATGTGTTTGAAAATAAACCTCCAGCTGCAGGTAAAAGGGAATCTCTCTTAGTTTCGGGTAATCTGGTGGGAACTGGGTTATTCCTCGGAGAATTCCCAACCCTTGGTGTAAGACCAGCGTAAAAATGCCTGCAGCTGGAGGTTTATTTTATTGAATAAAACCAGTAACTCTTTCTACCTCTTCCAAAGTAGTAGTTCCTTCAAGAACTTTTAATATTCCATCTTGCTGCATTGTAATCATTCCTCTTTTTATAGCCGTTTCTTTTAATTCCGGGATGGAAGGAGCTTTTAAGATAAATTTTTCCATTTCTTTATCCACCAAAAAGAATTCAAATATTCCAATTCTACCCTTGTAACCAGTAAGATTACACTTCTTACATCTCTGGGCTTTCAAAATTTTTAAGTTTTTTAAAGAGGGTCTTTTTAGAGAAGGTGGAAGCAAGGAAAGCCCCTTTTTTATTTTTTTTGTTTCTTCCGAACTGGGTGAATAAGATTTAGCGCAATGAGAACAAACTTTTCTTACTAATCGTTGAGCAATAGCTAAATTTAGAGCCGGAGCAATAATTTCTGGGTTAACTCCCATATCTACCAATCGAGCAACTGTACCAGCGGCATCATTAGTATGAAGAGAAGAAAATACTAAATGACCAGTTAAAGCAGCATGAAAAGCAATCTCAGCTGTCTCTCGGTCTCGAATCTCTCCTACTAAAATTACATCGGGGTCTTGCCTTAAGATAGAGCGGAGTCCATTGGAGAAATCATAGCCTTTTTGGGGATTTACTTGAGTTTGGGAAATACCTTCTAAGTGGTACTCGATAGGATCTTCAATGGTAATTATTTTTATTTCCGGTTTTTTTATTTGAAAAAGACAGGCATAAAGAGTGGTAGTTTTTCCAGAACCAGTAGGGCCGGTGTTGAGAATTATTCCATTAGGTCGAGAAATCTCTCTAATGATTGTTTTTTCTAAATCTTCTTTGAGACCAAGTTCTTTTACACTTTTCAGCATTTTTGGGTTAAGAATTCTTAAAACTATTGTTTCGCCATATTCACTGGGCAAGACTGAGGTTCTAATTTCTATTTCAATTTTTTCTAAAACAATGCTAAATCTTCCATCTTGGGCCCTTTGATGAATATTTAATTTTAAACCAGAGAGAAGTTTTATTCGGGAAAGCAAGAGATGATAAACTCTTGGAGGGATAAAACTGACCTCTTGAAGCATGCCATCAATTCTTAATCTGATTTTTATTTTTTCTTCCTCCGGCTCAATATGAACATCCGAAGCGTCTAATTTTAAAGAAGAGGCCAAAAGAATTTCTAAGATCTCGGTAGTTTTTTTGGCAATAAATTCTTTAAATTTCTCTTTTAACTCAATGAAATTAGAAATTTCTTTTTGGAATTGAGATAATTTTTCCGGAGAAATTTCCATTTCACCGGTAATTTTTTTTGAAGGGAGAACAAGTTGGCTATATTTTTTCCAGGCTAAATTTAAACTAGTTGGAGAAACAAAAAAAAGTTTAATTTTAAACCTTTTCTTTTCTAAGTTATTTAGGATTTTTTTAAGATTTGGATTTTGAGGATTCTTTGTTGCCACCCCGATATTTTTTCCTAATTTCTGGAAAACTGCCATTTCAGCGGCTTTTGCTTCTTTTTCTTGGACTAAAGCTAATGCTTCCACTTGAATTGGAACGCTTAGAAGGTTGACATAAGGAAGCTGAAGTTTTTCAGCCAATTCCTGAGTCCTTTTTTCTTCTTCTTTTCGTCGAATTGCTTCTAAATTTATCATATTAATTTTCCCAGGGTGATTAAGGTTTCCAAGAGGGCTTCCTTGAGGTCTGAATATTGAGAATCAAAAATTAATTTATTTTCCTTAATTTCTCCTTTAATATCTTGAGACAATCTTTCTAATAATTGTTTTTCTTTGCTTAAAATTGAACCTTTAATTGTTTTTTGAGAAGAAGGATTTGATTTAGATTCTTCCCAGAGAGTTAAAAGAAGAGGATATCCTGAAATTTCTTTAAGATTTTCTAAAATAGAAGGGATAAAATCAGTTTGGATTTCGGTTTTTCGGAAATCTTCTTGAGGGAAACTAACCCAGGCGATTTGTTTCTCCTCCCAATATTTTAAACGAGCCAGAGCCCTGCCTAAAAGTTTTAAATAATTTAAGGATTTATTTTCTTTAAGATATAAAGAAGCAGCTACTTTTTGGTCAATTAAATTTTCTCCTAAGGATTTAATAATGGAAAGAATAATTTCGGAAACAGTGGGAGATCTGGCTTCAATTAAATTTACTTTTCCAAAATCTTCTTCCAGAACTTTATTATTAATGTTTATAATAGGAACTTGGGAGAGAAGATTGGGATTTTCCTCAAAGATTTCTTCTAAAGATTTTAAATTTTGAAAACCTGCACTAATTAAAAGCTGAAAAGGAGGATTGATTTGAGAACTTATTTCAATTTCCTCTTTTTTAATAGTTCCTTTTTTGGGGGTAAGATAGATTAAAATCTTTCCACCTTTTTTTTCGTAACTTAGTTCATCTATTCCTCTTTCATTTTCCGGAACAGAGATTAATAAATCAGAAAGAGAAGATAGGGAAGTCAAAAAAGAGGGACGGGGCAGAAAGTTAAATTTTTCAGGGAAACCTCCGGGAAGTAGAATATCTGCTTTTTTTTGATAATTTTCTAAAGCAAAAAAAAGCCCCAAAAGACCACCTAAGATATCTCCATTTGGGTCTTTTGGAGCCACAAGAAGAACAGGGTTATTTTTTTTGATAAGCTCTATTGCTTCTTCAAGAGGTAACATTATTTTACCTTAATCTATTTTACTCTTTTTGTAAAGATTAGGGTAATAAGAGAATAGCCAAATTAAATAAGCATGTTAGAATTAAAATGATGGAAAGAGAGATTTTGACAAAGAGCGCTAAAGAGACAAAAAAATTAGGAGAGAAATTAGCTAAAAGGATTCTACTTAGTTTTCCAAGCAAAAGAAAAAAAACAATGGTTATTGGTCTATTTGGTGACTTAGGAGGAGGAAAAACCACTTTTCTGCAAGGCTTTGCTAAAGGCTTAGGCATAAAAGAAAAAATTTTAAGCCCAACCTTTATTTTGATGAAAAAATTCCAAATCACAAAATTTAAATATTTTTACCATTTCGACTGCTATAGGATAAAAGAGCCAAAAGAGATTTTAGATTTGGGCTGGGAGGAGATAATTTCCAATCCTCAGAATATTGTGGCAGTGGAGTGGGCAGACCGAATTGAGAAAATACTGCCAAAGGATACAATTTCAATTAATTTTGAGTTTATCGATGAGAATAGAAGGAAAATTACTATCAAAAATCCCAATTTCCCAAATCCGAATTCCGAACAAATTCCCAAATCCCAATGATTAAACTTCAAGAATTACGCATTGGGACATTGCTTATTTATTCGGATTTCGAGCTTTGGGCTTCTGATTTTAAATAAATTTCCATTTTATGTTAAAATAAAGGTATGGCAGAAGAGAAGAAGCGATTAATAATTATTGATGGTAATGCTTTGGTCCATCGGGCTTATCATGCTTTGCCTCGCTTGACTACTAAAAAAGGAGAATTAGTGAATGCAGTTTATGGGTTTTTGTTAGTTTTTTTAAAAGCCCTTAAAGAACTCCAGCCAAGTTATATAGTTGCTACTTTTGATTTGCCATCTCCCACTTTTCGTCACAAAAAGTATAAAGAATATAAAGCCAAAAGAATAAAAGCTCCAGAGGAACTTTATCAACAGATTCCCAAAATAAAAAAAATTTTAAGGGCTTTTGGTGTTCCCATTTTTGAAAAAGAAGGATATGAAGCTGATGATCTTATCGGAACTATATCTAGACAGGTTAGAAGAAAACAAGTTTTACCGGAAATTGAGACTATAATTTCGAGCGGAGATTTAGACACTCTTCAGTTGGTTAACTCTCACACAAAGGTTTATACTTTAAGAAAAGGAGTAAAAGATACGATTTTATATGGCCAGAAAGAAGTCAAAGAGAGATATCAGGGACTGACCCCAGAACAACTCCCTGATTTTAAAGGATTAAAAGGGGACCCTTCTGATAATATTCCTGGCGTTACCGGAATAGGCGAGAAAACAGCCATTAAACTTATTAGAGAGTTTAACAGTTTAGAAAATCTTTATAGAGAACTTGAAGATCCTTTATCCAAAATCCCAGATTCAATAAAAACTAAACTTTTAAAATATAAAGATCAAGCTTTCTTTAGTAGAATGTTAGTCCAGATAAAAATGGATGTGCCAATAGAATTTGTCTTAGAAGATAGTCGATTTGGGAAATACGATAAACAAAAAGTCATTCAAATTTTAGAAGATTTAAACTTTTATAGTTTAATTAATCGTTTGCCGCAATAAAATATTTAAAAAATGAATGGGAAAAATCAAAAATTAAATTCCGACTCTCCATTGTTTTTAGAAGAGGAAGTCTCCGGCCTTAAACTACTTCTTGCAACCTATGAGATAGTTATTATCTCAGCTATTCTGTTTTATTTTTTTAATCCTTTTTACAATTATAAAATAATATCAATTGACTTAAATCAACTTAAAATATTATTCTTCTCTTCTGTAGGTCTAATAGTTTTAGTGTCATTATTAGCAAAATTTAGATCAGTTGTTCCTTTATTGAAATATTTAGCGGTAGCCGGAATTAGTTCTACTATCAGTTTGACTGCCTACTGGACAGGTTCTATCTGGATTTTCCTTGGTTATTTTTTACTTTTGGTAGTTAGTAGTGTTTTTTTTGAATACAAAATTTGTTTACTGGCCGGATTTATTTCTTTATTTAGTCTAGGATTAGGTTTTTATTTTATTGATTTATTCTGTCCTTCTAAAATTTTAATATTTTCAATTTTTTTATTCCTCTTCACGATTTTTATGGCTTTCTTCTCTGCGAGAGAGAAAAAAGCCATTAAGAATTTAATGACAAAAGAGGGAAAGAGATTAAAAGAAACTACAGACATCTTATTAAAAAAAGAGGAAGAGCTGACCAAGACCTTTGAGAAAATGAAAATAGAAAAAGAGAGGGCAGAAAAAGCAAGAATAATTACTTTAAGTATTTTAGAAGAAGTGAAAATGACAAGAAATTTAGCCGAAGCAGAACGAAATCGAACCCAATCTATTATAGAAAATCTTATTGATGGGCTTTTGGTTTTTGATAAGAAATATAGAGTTTCTTCAATTAACCCTCAGGCCGAGAATTTTTTAGGAAAAAAATCTAAAGAGGTAGTGGGTAAATCTATTTGGGACATTAAAGCCTCTCCATATCTTAAGCCATTAATTGAACTTTTAGGTGGAGAAGAAATTAAAAAAATTTTTAGAAAAGAACTTCCCATTAGACCAGGCTTAATATTAGAAATAACTACAGCTCCTTTGTTAGAAAGAGAAAAAAAAGTAGGAACCCTGGTAATTCTTCATGATATTACTCGTGAGAAACTGGTGGAAAGAATGAAAACAGACTTTGTTTCTCTTGCCGCTCATCAACTTCGGACCCCTTTATCGGCTATAAAATGGAGTTTAGATATGATTTTGGGAGGGGACTTAGGAAAGATCACCAAGGAGCAGAGGGAATTTTTAGAAAAAAGTTATCAATCTAACGAAAGAATGATAACATTAATTAATGACCTTTTAAATATAACAAGAATTGAAGAAGGAAAATATCTTTATAAATTAAACGAAGAGTCAATAGAAGACTTAGCGGAAGAGACCTTAAAGAGTTTTCAACCATTAATTAAAGAGAAAAAAATAAAAGTTAATTTTAGAAAACCAGAAGTTAATCTACCGAAACTAAAAGTAGATAAAGAAAAAATTCAATTGGTTTTTCAGAATCTTCTTGATAATGCTATTCGTTATAGTCCTCCAAAAAGCAGAGTGACAATTTCTTTGGAATATGATAAAAATAATATAAAGGTAGTGGTAAGAGATACGGGCGTAGGAATTCCAAAAAATCAACAGGATAAAATATTCACAAGGTTTTTTAGAGGAAAGAATATAATGAAAATAGATACAGAAGGAACAGGACTCGGGCTTTATATAACCAAAAATATAATTGAAGCTCATGGAGGTAAGATTTGGTTTGAATCAGAGGAAGGAAGAGGAACTACATTTTATTTCACATTACCTGTTAAATAACCATGAAACATGAAACATGAAACATGAAACATAGATTTCAAGTTTTGAGTTCCAAGTTTTATGAAAAATATGAAAAAAATATTAATTATTGAAGACGAAAAAATTTTATTAGAGGTTCTTCAAAAAAAGTTAAGTCGAGAAGGTTATGAAATTATAACTGCTAAAGATGGATTAGAAGGTTTAGAGAAAATAAGAGCAGAATCGCCGAATTTAGTTATTTTAGATATTGTTATACCTAAAATGGGAGGTTTTGAAGTAATAGAAAAAATGCGAGAAGAGCCCGATCTAAAATCTATACCTATTATTATTATCTCTAATTCTGGTCAGACGGTAGAAATTGAAAAAGCATTAAGATTAGGGGCAAAGGATTATTTAATAAAGACAGAATTTGATCCCAAGGAGGTCATCGAGAAAGTAAAGAAACAAATTGGAGAAGAGAAAAAAGTGAGTGCAACTACTAATAAAAATGAGGGGGGAAAATTAAACAAAGATGGTCCCAAGATTCTAATTATAGAAGACGATCAATTTTTAAGAGGATTAATTACTCGAAAATTAGAAAAAGAAAAATATGTTATTTCAGAGGCCGTTGACGGAGAAGAGGGATTAAGAAAAATTAGAGAAGAGAAACCTGACTTGATTTTACTTGATCTTATTTTACCTTCTCTTGATGGATTCGAAGTTTTAAGAGAAGCAAAATCTGATCCGGAAGTTAAAGACATTCCGGTAATAGTTCTTTCTAATTTAGGTCAAAAAGAAGACGTTGATAGAGCATTTAGTTTAGGAGCGGTAGATTATTTAATTAAGGCTCATTTTACTCCTGAAGAGATTATTGAGAAAGTTAAGAAGGTTATTGGCTAAATTATGCCTGAACTTCCGGAAGTAGAAACTACAATTCAAGATTTGAAAAAAATTATCCTTGGTCGAAAGATCAAGGATATTTGGTCTGATTTTTCTAAAATAGTCAAAAAACCAAAAAGTTTTCAGCCTTTTAAAAAAAATATTATTGGTAAAAAAATAAAAAATATTAGGCGGCGAGGTAAAAATATAATTTTTGAACTCTCGGGAGATAAAAATTTATTAATCCACCAAAAATTAACTGGCCATCTATTGGTTGGAAACTGGAAATTAGTTAATGGTTGTTGGCAGTCCCAAAACAGGGGGCCGCTTCAAGAAAAAATAAATACTTATATTCATTTAATGTTTTACTTGGATAAAGGATTGATGCTTGCCCTTTCCGATTTAAGAAAATTTGCCAAAGTTGAAGCTTGGGAGGCTCAAGATTTTTGGCAATCAGAAGAAATTAAATCTCTGGGACCAGAACCCTTAGAAAAAAAATTTACTTTTCTAAAATTTAAAGAGATTCTTAAAAAAGCCCGAGGTAAAATAAAACAGGTTTTGATGGACCAAAATGTAATTGCTGGTATTGGTAATATTTATTCTGATGAAATATTATTTGAAGCCGGAGTAAACCCATTTAAAGAGATTAAGCGATTAAGCGCTCAAGAAATTGAGAAAATTTATAAAGCAATTAAAAAGATTTTAAAAAAGGCAATTAAGCTAAGAGGAGAGAGTATTTCTGATTTCCGAGGCCCTAAAGGGGAAAGAGGATTTTATGACAAATATCGAAAGGTTTATCGCCAAACCAACAAGAATTGCTCTCGCTGCGGAGGAATTATAAAAAGAGCAAAAATCAGCGGTCGCTCCGTTCACTTCTGTCCTAAGTGCCAGAAATAGATTAATTCTCTACGAATTACGAAAAGGTACAAATATACGAAAGATTGACTTTTTAATTTCTATTTGATAACCTAATTATAACATGTGGTGGAAATTTTACTTTTGGTTTTATATTGTACTGACTATCGTCTCTCTACTGTGGTTTTATGGATTAACCGAAACAGTAACATTGGGCGATCTGCTTTCTATAATGATTAGTGTCTTGGCTGCAATAGGTTTATATGGTTATGTATTTAATAAGAAAACTTTTCCCTCTAAACTTTGGAAAATAATATTTTGGGTTCTTATTTTAGGTTTAGTATATGGAATTTTGTCATTTACCGCACTGAAAGACACTATTTCACTTCCAGAAATTTTATATACTACCTTGCCTGAAATAAGTTTCGGAGGTTACTTGTTCGGAACTCTAATTACACTTCCAGCTTATTTCGCGATTTATAAGTTAGGCCAAGGAAAGACCTTAAGGAAAAAAGAAGAATCTTAATCCTAAATTTCCATGGAAAATTTTGTTATCAAATTATCTTAAGAGATTTTGATGATAAGATTCTCCAAGGATTTACAAATATGTCCAAAAAACAAACCAGAAAACTATTTGCTATTATCACTGGATTATTTTTAATAAGCCAAATGGCTTTTCTGGGCAGTTTTAATATCCCACAAGCCCAGGCAGCGGATACTACTCCGCCAGCAGCACCGACAAATGTTAAATTCACGGCTTTAGTAATAATTATTGATGTTGCTAGTATTCAGATTTCTTGGACTAACCCCACTGATTCAGATTTTTCTCACATTAATATTTATCGCTCTACGGTAAGTGGTCAATTAGGTTCCCTTATTTATACTAATATAACTAATCCACCTAAAACTGATACTGAACTTAATGCCTATACTACTTATTACTATACGCTCCGTTCGGTAGATACTTCTGGCAATGAGTCTCAAAACACTGATCAATCTAGTATTACTCCTTCAGAAGGATTAGAGGAAGAAGAGGAAGAAGAAGAGGAAGGCGTTGTTTCTCCTACTAAATCCACGCTTACTGCTTCTCCTATTGCAGTGGTGGCTGAAGGTTTTTCTCCTCATTCTATTCATAGTGATATGCATGCTAATCTAATAGTGGCTGTTAGAGATGAAAATAATAATCTTCTTAGTGGCAAGAGGGTAACTATTTCTTCTAGCCGGGGGTCTCAAGATAATATTATGACTATATCTTCTGCTTATTTCAGCGGAGAAGCAAAATTTTGGGTTCGTTCTTTAGTAGGTGGTGTTTCTACCTACACAGCCACAGTCGATGGGGTAACTATTACTCAAACTGCTCAAGTTACTTTCATTATTCCCGGTATTTGTCCGCCTGATGGTACTCTAATTAGTCCTCCTAGTCCAGAAGTTTATGTAATCACTAATTGTAAAAAGAAATGGATTAAGACCATAGAAGAATTCCAGAAAGGAGGATATAATTGGTCAGATGTTTTAGAAGTTGGCTCACCAGTGATTGAAGCTTTGGCTGATTATTTGGAAACAGCTGAACTTCTTAGAGCTATTGGCCATTACAAGGTTTATCGGATTATTGATGGAAAACAATTGTGGATTCCAACTATTTCAGCTTTTAATGCCCAAGGACTAAAATGGGAGGATATTCAGGAGGTTAGCCAAGCAGAAGTCAATCAATATCCCCGAGCTAAACTACTTCAAGCCACTGGCGATCCCAAGGTCTATTACATCACTGAATCAGGACTAAAAAGACATCTAATCAATCCTCAAGTATTTACATCTTACAACAATAAATGGGAAGATA
>DAOWIS010000006.1 GCA_030640805.1 bacterium
AAAATACGGAGAACGGTTCTCCGTAAATTAAAGTTTATTTAACTATTGAAGTCGGATTTCAATAGTTGTTCTTAAGTCAAAAATAATAAATTTCTTTAGCTAATTCAGTGGTATCAGAAACGCCTAATTTTTGGAATATAAGAGAAATTTTTTCTTCTAATTCTTCAGAGATATTATCTCTATTTTTTTGAGGAATATTCCAAATCTCTTTTTTGAAAGAACCCAAAGCTCTTTTGCGAAATCTATAAAGGAATTGTTTATCACTTTCTTTCTCTTTTTTTCGATCCTTAAAATTTTCCAAGCACCATTTATAAATTTTTTCTCTTAAATAATCAGGAAAATGCTGACTGTCGTAAATTAAGTTTTGGAAAGCAGTAGCCAGATGAATCTCGCAAGCCCCGACTTTAGGAAATTTGTCAAAATACTCTTCTGGCAAAGTAGAAGCACCGTGCTGAACCACGCCGGCCATTCCAAATTCTCGGGCAATCTTAGAAGTTTTTTCTAAGGTCTCAAAATCTATTTTTATCTTTTTAAGAGTACCATCCGAAAGCGTTATCCCTCCGTGAGTAGCCCCGCTTTGGACGCTAATTTTTATTAATCCTTTCTGCCCAGAAGGAAGCAATTGATTATAACCCTTCATAAATGCTTCTATCTCTTCGGGGGTAGTATTCTTTTTGCCAATTTCTCCTACTTCTCCGCCAATGGCAACAGTAATTCCGCTTGATTCTAAATTCCTAATATATGAAGTTAACTGAGCAGTTATTTTATAGTTTTCTTTTTGTTGCTGTTTTAAATCCGGCTTCTCTATATCTACTAAAGTAGAGGCATCAATATCAATATTGTAAGCCCCGGCTTTTATTGATTTTTTAATTAAATTTTTAAGAGATTTAATTTCTATTTCTCTTTGAGAATCAGTAAAGAATTTTTTAGGATTTACCTGATAATGATCTCCCTGAAAGAATAACGGTCCCTGAAATTTTTCTTTGATGGCGGCAGATAAAATAGTCAAAATATATTCATCTATAAATTGATTAGTGTAGCTCATCTCTGATCTAGCTAGCTCAAAAATAAAAAAGCCAACTTTTTTCTTTAAAACTTGGCGAAAAATAGAACAGGCAATATCAAAGGTCAAAGTTCTAATATTGATTGCTGGAACTGTAAAAGGAAGATGCTTTTCCTTAATTAATTTTTCATATAATTTTTGAGTAGAAGAGAGTTTAATCCCTTGATTTTTGGCAAGATCTCTAATTTTTCGTTCTCCTTCTTCCTTCTTCTTTCCAAAAACAATTTGATTCACTAATAAATTAATATCCATCTTTAAAATGCCATTTTTATAAAACTTGGAAATCTTTTAAGATTTTCTCGTAAATATCTAAAGCTTTCTTTGCTTCCCCATAAGTTAATTTATAATCTTGGTTGTGAACTACATTGTTGCGAATTTTATGAGCTTGCCAAACATCCTCAATATAAGGAATCTGAGCAGGTTTTATTTGTTTTAATCTTTCTCCCAAACTTTCTCCTTTGTATCCCATCCTTTTAAACAAATCATCAATAATACTATCTGTCTCAATGATAGCTAATTTTAAGTTAGCTTCTTGGTGACTGGCTAATCTTTTCTGATTCTCTTTCCATTTTTTGCTAATTTTTCTTTTAACCAGAGAAGATTCAGCCCGGAAAAAATCAGCGGCATCAGTACCAAATTTATCGGCTAAAAAACTCGATTCAATTAAAAGAAAAATTATTATTCCTGAAAATATAACAGAAAAGAAAATACAAACAAATTTTAAAATAGAAAGCCACATAATTGGATATTGAATCGTTAGGTGTTAGATTGTTCGAATATTTGGCCGACCTGAAATAGTAATTCTTCGGAAAATGGTTTGCCGATAATCTGGAGGCCTACTGGTAAATTATTGATTTTTCCGCAGGGGATAGAAAGGCCGGGTAAGCCGGCTAAGTTTATGGAAACAGTGTAAATATCGCTTAAATACATAGAAAGCGGGTCTTTTGTCTTCTCGCCTAACTTAAAAGGCAAAGTAGGAGAAGTAGGCATAAGTAAAATATCTATCTTAGAAAAAACTTTATTAAAATCTTCTTTTATTAATGCCCGGACTTTCTGAGCTTTTAAATAATAGGCTTCATAATAGCCAGCTGATAATGCGTAAGTCCCCAGCATTATTCTTCTTCTCACTTCCTCTCCAAATCCTTCTCCCCTGGTCTTAAAATATCCATCTATTAAATTTTGGGTTTTGTTGCTTGGATTTTGGAATTTGGGATTCGTTTTGGTAAAACCAAAACGAATCCCGTCATATCTGGCTAAATTAGCAGATGCCTCAGAGGGCATTATAATATAATAACTGGCTAAAGAATAAGGAAGATGAGGTAAACTTACCTCTTCTACGCTGGCTCCTAATTTAACAAACTTATCAATGGCTTCTTTTACTACTTTTTCTACCTTTCTATCTATCCCCTCGGAAAAACACTCTTTGGGAATCCCAATTCGTAGATTTTGGATATTAGATTTTAGATTTTGGACATTAGATTCCACGCTAGTCGAGTCCAATGGGTCTTTTCCTCTAATAACCTCAAAAACTATCTTGGCGTCTTTAACTGTTTTAGTAACCGGCCCTATCTGATCCAAGGAAGAAGCCATAGCTATTAAGCCATAACGGGAAACTGCTCCGTAAGTGGGTTTAAGACCGATTACTCCACAAAAACCAGCTGGCTGACGAATTGACCCACCAGTATCAGAACCTAAAGCACATATACACTGGTTAGAGGCTACGGCCGCTGCTGAGCCACTGGAAGAACCACCGGGCACTCGTTCTAAATCATAAGGATTTTTAGTTGGCCTAAGGGCCGAATTTTCACCCGAAGAACCCATAGCAAACTCATCTAAATTTGTCTTGCCTACTATTATTGCTCCTACTTCTTTCAGTTTCTCTATCACAGTAGCATTATAAGGAGCAATATAATTTTCTAAAATCTTTGAGCCAGCAGTACATTTTATTCCTTCTGCTAAAATATTATCTTTTACAGCCAAAGGAATTCCGGCTAAAGGATGAATTTGATCTCCTCTGGCTATTCCTGCGTCTATTTCTTTGGCTTTTTTCAGAGCCAATTCCGGAGTTACAGTTAAATAAGCAAAAATATCTTTATCTTTTTTTTCGATTTGCTCTAAAACTGCTTGAGTTAATTCTTCTGAGGTAAATTCCTTTTCAACCAGCCCTTGATGGGCTTCTTCAATATTGAGTTCAAATAATTTCATTTTCTCTTCTTTTTATTCTCTTAGATTAATGGTTAGATATTTCTTCAAATCGGATATCAACACATTTATTATTTTTACATTTAATATCTTCTACTTGTGGAGTGACCATACAATCAAAAACACACTTAGGACAATTTTGTGAATATTTCTCAAAGTCTTCCCATATTTCTGTTACATCCACATTTTTATTGAATAGAAAATAGCACCCAAAAGGACACACTATTTTATTTATGATTATACAATCACTGTCTTCATCACAATAATTCGCTTGTTCAATTTTTTCTTTGATTTGCTCTTCTAACAATAAGCACTTTTCATCACTCACAAACTCATTAGAATAAACCTTTCTCCATCCTTCACATTTCACATCCTTGCGTGATTGATATGGGTCTGGACAATTCCAATAATAAACAAAAGAAAATCTATAAATTCCCTTTTCAATAAATACTGTTTTGTGATTGGAAGAGGCATTCCAGCCAAATAAGGATTGGTCCCAAATATAGCTATCAGTGCCTCCAATTGGTAGATTCGTCAATGGTGGCTCTGCTTCCCAGGCGCAAACCTTACCCCAACTCATCTGCTTCCAAAGTTCATGTATTTTCTTTTCCAATTGCCAGAAAGATAAGCCACAACCAATCTCTTTGAAATACCAAATATCTTTACCTATGTTGTTTTTAATAGTAATCTTTATCTTTTCACCTCGCTCGTATGTTGTCTTGTCTGTTATAATAGTTACCTCTTTTCTTTGTTCTTGTTCTGATTGCTCAATGCCAAATAAATAAAGCCCTACTAATACAATAATTAATAAAATTAATCCAATTTTAATTTTCTTTTGCATGGTTTTATTTATTTTTTGTGGTTTTCTTTATAATGCTTTTTACTTTTAGATAGCCGTCTTTTGTTTCCGGGGCTAATTTTAATAATTTATTTCTAATTTTTATTCTTTCTTTTTTGACTTCATATTTCTCATATTTCTCATCATTTCGAATTACATTCTTCAGCCCGGTAATCTGAGATATTGGTTGAATATCATCTGTATTTATCTCTTTTAATTTGTCAATGTAATCTAAAACTGAGGAAAGTTCTTTCTCCATTTTTTTTGCCTCTTTAGGAGTTAAACTTAATCTAGCCAGCTTAGCAATATGTTGAACCTCTTTTTTGGATATCATAAAAGTTAAAACTTAGAACTTGAAACTTATTCATGCTTCATGATTCATAATTCATAATTCATGGTTTCAGTGGGGTGGTTCCAAATATTCCATTGGAATTAAAACTTCTTTTAGTTCATCTAAGTTCTCCAAAACTACTCCGCATCCCCTGGCTACTGCCGTAAGAGGATCTTCGGTAATCTTTACCGGCATTTTAGTCTCTTGAGCAATAAGTCTATCTAAATTTCTAAGCAAACTTCCCCCACCAGTCATAATTATTCCTCGACTCATTATATCAGCAATTAGTTCTGGAGGCGTCTCCTCTAAAGTATCTTTTACTGCTTTGATAATAATTTCTGTTGAATGATATAGAGCTTCTCTTATTTCTTCATCAGTTACTTTTATTTCTTTAGGAAGACCAGTAATTAAATCTCTTCCTCTTATTAATGTTTCTTTTACCTCCTCGTCGGGAAGGGCCGATCCTATTTCAATTTTAACGTCTTCGGCCATCCTTTCTCCTAAAGCTAATTTAAACTCTTCTTCGGCGTATCGGATAATATCAGAATTCAGTTCGTCTCCAGCTATTCTAAGACTCCGAGATGAAACAATTCCTCCTAAAGAAATCACCGCTACCTCTGTAGTTCCTCCCCCAATATCTACTATCATATTCCCTCCGGCTTCCTGAACTGGCAGACGAGCACCTATAGCCCCGGCCATAGGTTCTTCAATTAAAAAAACTTCTCTAAAGCCAGCGTTCTTGGCGGCATCATTAACTGCTTTTTTCTCAACTTCGGTTACTCCACAAGGAATACCAACTACTAATCGAGGTCTAAAAGACAAAAAAAACTTCGACTTAGAAACTCTATCTTTAAAATATTTAAGCATTTGTTCGGTTATTTCAAAATCAGAAACTACTCCGTCTACTAATGGACGAGTAGCAGTGATGTAAGCCGGGGTTCGGCCAACCATCTTTTTGGCTTCGCTTCCAATAGCCAAAATTTCCCCAGTTTTCTGATTTACCGCCACTACTGAGGGTTCTTTAATTACAATCCCTTTTCCTTTAACATAAACAATAGTATTAGCAGTTCCTAAATCTATTCCTATATCCAAACTAGAAAAAGGGGAAAGTAGCTTATTAAACATAAAATTAGAACTTATAATTAGAAATTTGGTCAATTTTTACTAACCTTACCTTCTCTTGATCTCGTTTCTTCACTTCTACACAATTTTTCTCCAAGGTCTTTTCGCTTATCACAATTCTTATTGGGATTCCCATTAAATCAGCATCAACAAATTTCTCTCCAGCACTTTTATCTCGGTCGTCATATAATACTTCAATCCCTTCTCTTCCTAAATTTTTATATAATTTTTCTGTTTCGTTTTTTATTTTATTCTCCTGCCCGCCTCCAATTTCTATTAAATGAATATCAAACGGCGATATTTCTTTTGACCAAATAATTCCTTTTTTGTCATGGTTAATTTCTACAACAGCAGCCATCAAGCGAGAAAGACCTATTCCATAGCAACCCATTATTATTGGTTTAGATTTCCCATTTTTATCTAAATATCTCGCTCCCATTATCTTACTATACTTTATTCCTAAGTTAAATATATGACCAACTTCAATGCAATTTTTTTTCTCTAAATTGCTTCTACATTTAGGACATTTTTTTATTTTCCCTACCTTTTCTATATTCGCTCCAAATCCACATCTTTTACAAATGAGAATTTTATCCTCTCCGGCTTCAGAAATAAGCATAAATTCGTGAGACAATTTTCCTCCAATAGTTCCAGGACTGGCCTCTACACAAACTGCTTTAAGGCCACATCTTTTAAATATCCGGAAATAAGATTTTTTTACTTTGTTATAAAAATTTATTAAATCTTTTTCTGAATTATGAAAACTGTAAAGATCTTTCATTAAAAACTCCCGAGTTCTTAAAAGTCCTCCGCTGGCTCTCATTTCATTTCTAAATTTATCCTGAATTTGAAAAAGATAAAGAGGTAAGTCCTGCCAGGACTTTACCCGATGACGAACGATATCGGTAATTTCCTCCTCATGGGTTGAACCCAAAGCAATTTCTTTTTTATGGCGGTCTTTTAATTTAAACAAGGGAGGATCAATTGTCTGCCAACGATCAGTTTCCAGCCAAAGATTTTTATTTTGGAGTACTGGTAAATACATTTCTTGGGCTCCAAGATTTAGCATTTCTTCTCTTATTATTTTTTCTATCTTTTTTAAAACTCTAAATCCTAAAGGCAAAAATCTATAAACTCCACTAAAAGATTGTTCAATAAAATCAGCCCTGGTTAAATATCTATGGCTTATTACTTCCGTCTCTTTTGGCGTTTCTTTTTTTGTTTTAGCAAATAGTTGAGAGAGCTTCATACAAAACCTTTTAAAATAATTTCATTATATCCCTGAAAGTTACAGCAATCATTAGTAAAATTAATAAAGCAAAACCAATAGTATTGGCAGTCCTCTCCCATTCTTTTTTAACCGGGGAACCTTTTATTTTCTCAATTGCTAAGAACAATAATCTTCCTCCGTCTAAAGCCGGAAAAGGAAAAGCATTAATAATAGCCAGGTTAATAGAGATTAAAGCCATAAACTGAAGGATATAAACAAAACCCATCTCAGTCACTTTTGAAGTCAAAACAGCAATTCCTACTGGTCCAGCTATCTCAACTCCAATTTTGCCGGTTGTCAAAAAGTGAGTAAAAATTTTAAAAAAAGCGGCGATAATAGTTCCAGTTAAAATAACCGTGTCTTTTGCGCCTCTCCATATAACTTCGTACCAAGGAAGAGATTGAACACCAATCATTGCCATAGAAAAACCAATCGGACCTTCTCCTTCTGGCGGATTTTCTCTGGGAACTACTCTTTTCTCTATCACTTCATCCCCTCTCTTTAAAACCAAAATAATCTCCTGACCTAAGTGCTCTTGGGTAAACTCTTGAATTTCTTCTATTTTTTCAATACTTTTTACTTCATACTTCATACTTCCTATTTTAAGTATCGCGTCTCCCATTTCTAAACCAACTGCCTCAGCTGGTGAACTTTTAGCCACTCCGACAATTTGAATCTTTAAATCTCTATATTGAGATAAGTTTTCTCCTTCGCCTACTGCCTGTGGCGCTCCTATTCCATAAATAATCCAGAAAAGAACCATGGCTAAAACAAGGTTCATTATTACCCCTGCTACCAGGACTAAAGCTCTTTTTCCGGCTCCTTTTGAAGAAAAACTTCGGGGATTTTTTCTGTCTTCCCCTGACTCTCCATAGATTTTGACAAAGCCGCCAAAAGGAATCAAATTTAGAGAATAAATAGTCTCGCCGACTTTTTTCCCAAAAATTCGAGGAGGAAAACCAAAACCAAACTCTTCTACTTTCATTCCAGTTTTCTTGGCACTGAAAAAATGCCCAAACTCATGGACAAAAATCAAAATACTCAATATTAAAATAAAAACAATGATAGTCAGAAACATATAAATAAAAAAAGAGGTTATTTTATTCTACCTCT
This sequence comes from bacterium, assembly GCA_030640805.1. Classification (GTDB taxonomy): domain Bacteria; phylum Patescibacteriota; class Minisyncoccia; order Minisyncoccales; family DAOWIS01; genus DAOWIS01. The sequence continues at coordinate 7,940 of DAOWIS010000006.1, forward strand.
TTTTTCTCTTTTTGACAAATAAATCTCCGGAGAACCGTTCTCCGTAAACTAAATTAGATTTTTATTTCCTCTTCTTTTCTTTTGCCTAAGTCCTCTATTTTTTGATTATATTCATCAATCAACTCCTGTAATTCTTCCTTTCCTTTAAATTTGTCATCTTCCCTTATTTTCCCTTCTTTTTCTAAAGATTGAACTCTCTTCCAGACCTCTTCTCTTTGATGACGAATAGATATTCGGGCTTCTTCTAATTTCTCTCCTAAAACCTTTATTAGCTCTTTTCTTCTTTCTTCGCTCATTGGAGGAAAATAGAGATGAATAACCTCTTTTTCAGTAACCGGCGATAAACCCAGTGAAGATTGGGAAATGGCTTTTTCAATAAGCGGAATATTGTTCTTATCCCAGGGTTGAACTACAAGAGAACGAGAATCGGGACTGGAAATCATAGCTACCTCTTTAAGTTTCATTTTGCTGTCATAGCATTCCACTTCTAAATCTTCTACCAAAGAAGGCGAAACTCTCCCGGCTCGGAGATTAGTTAGTTCTCCTTTTAAATATTCAATTGCTTTCTCTAAATTTGGCTTTATATCTTTAATAATTTCTTTTGTAGTTTCGCTTTGTTCCATATATTTTATATTTTTGGCGAAGACTTGTCTAAACTTTGCTTATTTCAAATGTAGTGGGATTGATCTCTATCCTGTCGCCGGGCTTAATGGCCCCAGCAATTAATTCTTTGGCTAAAGAATTCTCAATTTTGTCTTGAATTACTCTTCTCATTTCTCTAGCCCCAAATTGGGGGTTAAAACCCAGTTCAATGAGTTTTTCCAATAGAGCTGGTGTAACTATAATCTCAATATCTCTTTCTTTGAGTTTTTTCTGAACCTTAGCCATCATAAGCTTACCAATATCCAAAAGATTTTCTCTGCTTAGAGTTTTAAAAACCACAACCCCATCAAACCTATTAATAAATTCTGGTCTGAATAATCCTTTTCTAAATAAGTGATCTAAAAGTTCTTCTTTTATTATATCTAATTTTTTGTCTAACTGAATATCTTGTCGAATAATCTCTGCTCCAGCATTAGAAGTAGCAATAATAATAGTATTTTTGAAATCAACTCTTCTGCCAATTCCGTCAGTCAAATGCCCTTCGTCTAAAACCTGTAAAAATAAATTCAAAATATTAGGGTGGGCTTTTTCTATTTCATCTAAGAGGACTAAAGAAAATGGATTTTCTCTTACCTCGGTAATAAAATGTCCCTCAGCCTTAGGAGAACCAATTAATCTTTCTATTGATTCTATATTTTGATATTCTGACATATCCAATCTTATCATTCTTTTTTCTGAACCAAAATAAACCTCGGCCAGGGCCTTAGAGGTCTCTGTTTTTCCTACCCCAGTCGGCCCTAAAAATAAAAAAGTTCCCATTGGTCTTTCTCTTTTAGTAATTTCGCTCCGAGCCCTTCTTAAAGCATTAGAGACCTCTTTTACTGCTTCTTCCTGATCAACAATCCTTCTATGAATTAGATTTTCTAAATTTAAAAGGATTTCTTTTTCTTCTTTTTTAATCTTGCCTACCGGGATTTCGGTCTTTTCTGATACAATTTTGGCTACATCTTCTGGTAAAAGAACTTTACTTTTAGTGTATTTTGAAATATAGACCATTACTTCTTCTAAAACATCAACTGCCTTTTTGGGAAAAGGACTGGTCTGAATATATTTAGAACAAAGATTAATTATTTCAGCAATTGCCGGATAACTTGTGAATAATTTATAATTCTGTTCCATAACTAAAGCTCTTTTTTCTAAAATTCTAAGAGCCACCTCTTCAGAAACTTCTTTTATCTCAATTTTTCTGAATTCTGAGGAAATAAATTCTTGGGGTTCAATATTTTTATGAAAGCCCTCATAGGTAGTACTGGCAATTATCCGAAATTCTGGATTTTGAATATATTTCTGCAAAACCGGAGCAATATTCATCCTTTCTATCTCTCTTTCTCCACCAATAAATTGATCTAAATTTTCAATTACTAAAATTATATTCCCGGCTCTTATTGCTTCAGAAAAAATCAAATTAAGCCGGGATTCCACTTCTCCAATCCCATGGCTACCAGCGATAACCAATCCCATATCTAATTTCAACACTCTTTGATAATTCAAAACAGGTAAACTTTCCCCAAAAACTATCTTTTGGGTAAAATATTCAATTAGAGTTCTTTTCCCCACTCCTGCTTCTCCTACTAAAAGGGCACAATTTTGAGTCTGCCGAGAAAGAGACCGTTCTAAACTTTCCAGTTCTTTTTGATGAGAAAGAAGTTCAAGATTATATTTCTTTTTTTTAATTATTTCTGAAATGTCCAAAGAAAACTCATCTAAATTTATAGTATATCCAGCTGCCCAATCTCTTCCTATTTCTCCTAATCGCAATAAATTATTATACTGCCACCATTTTTTTCTTTCCTCTATTCTCCTTCTTAACAATCTTTCCCACCAACAAAGATTTTCAATACCTTCTTTTTTTAACCCCTGAAGGGCTAATATTTTTTTAAAAAGTAAATCTTGATGAGCTAATCCGGAAAAAATATCTCCCAGACCTATTCTCTGGCTGCCTTTCTTGATGGCAATCTTCGCTGCTTTATATAAAGTTTCCTGAAAGGACTGGTCAAAAATCAAATTTCTATTCTTTACTTTACTCTCTGACGAGGCTTTTTTAGAACGAGCTTTTTCTGAAGAAAATGATTTTAAAAAACCCCTTAGGGTTTTTTTGATCTCTTTTTGGTTAAGAAGAGCTCTCTGAAATATAAAATTCAATCTTTTTTCCTCTAAAATTTTAAAAAACAAAGTAGTAGAAGAAACTTGACCAAGTTTTTTACTTTTAACTAATTTTTTCGTTTTAAAAATTAACTTGGCTGAATCAAAACTTAGATAATTAGCTAAATTAAATTTTTCCGGACTAACTAAAATTTCACTTAGAGAAACTTCCAATTTCGTTTTTTTAAGCACTTGCTCAAAAAACGAAAGCCAAATCGAGGTAACGATCCAAAAAGTCAAAAATATTAAAAATAAACCTAAGAAACTCTGAGCAAGAATAGGAAAAAATGGCCAAACCAAAGGAAAAAAATAAAAAAATAAACCAAATAAAAAAAGGATTAAAAAAAGGACTTTTAAAAACTTACAAAAAGACAAAGGATATTTCTGTTCTATCTCCACTGCCTTAAATATTTGGCTATACCTTGGCTCAAATCTGATATTAAATTTTTCAAAAGAGATATCCATATTTTATAGTAAATTGATGCCTTCTACAAAGCCGAGAACTAATAAAAGCGGCAAGAAAAACCAGGCAGCCAAAGAAATCACTCCTAATCCTAATACTAAAATTTCTACTCCTAACCCCAGGACAATAACCGGTGTTCTTATAATTATCCCCATCAGCCGAGAGAAGATATTAAAAATGAAATTGCTGATATTTTTGCCAATACTTATTTTTCGGCTATAGGAATAACGGTATCTTTTCCAATGAGAAATCCAGGTCTTTGCTAAAAGAGAAATAGAAAAAAAATTAAAAACAAAGCGAATAAAATTTCGCCAAATTTCTAAAATCTTTTTTGGAGCGCATAGGTAATGCCAATTCAAAAAAAGAATAAGAGTAGACATATGGGCATGTGCGGACTCGAACCGCAGACCTTACGGATGTGAACCGTACGCTCTAACCACCTGAGCTACACGCCCGATTTTTTGTTAGTTAGTCGCCCACTTCCATTTCTGGCAGAATTTTATTTATAACCTTTATGTGCCTTTTGTCTAAAATCTCTCTTAAAAAACGGTCACGCATATCAAAACGATAAGAAAATTCTTTGCCACTCATCAAGGTATATCTTATTTCTGTTCCCATCTCTGTCTCTAATTTCTTAATAAACTTTTTAACTTTAGAAGAAGAAATTTTATCTCCTACGAGTAGAAAATCTATTTTGGCTGTTTCGTCTTGTAAAAATATCCCTGAAATCAAAGCCAATTTTATCCTGCCTAACCTCTTAATTTGTTCTGGATTAAGAAGAGAAGGAGTGGATTTTAAAACCAGATTTTTAAGATCTGAATAAAAAATAAATTTGGGATTAACCAAATAATTCTTTTTGGATTTTAGGGTCTTTGATTTTAAAAATCCAATTTTTTGAAGATTCTTTAAATGCTTTAAAGCCCTGCCTGAATCTAATCCCAGAAACTTAGCCACCTTTTTGCTTTGGAAGGACTTATCAGGATTTCTCAAAAAAACTCTCAAAATTCTTACCCTTATCGAGGAATCAAATAGTTGCTCTAAATTAGATTGAATCATTATATTATTTTATAACTTTCTCTAAAACAAATCAACATCAAAAAATGGAGGTTTAACCTCCAAAAATATAACAAGAAAATAGAAAATATTTTTAAAAAATATTGAACATTTTCAATGGACGACCGTTTACCAAAAATGTTCAGTTTAAATTATTTCTTGCTAGGCATTAATGCCTTTTTTAATTCTTCTATTCTTGTTTTGACTTTTTCGTTATTTGGCTCAAGAATTAAAACCATCTGATAATTTTCTAAAGCCAGGTTAATTTCTTCTTGAATTTCATAAACTTGAGCAGTAAGATAATAGGCCGGAGTGAAATTGTTTTTTAAATCTAAGGATTTTTTGAAATTTTCTTGAGCGAAATCCAAATTTTTGCCGTATAATTGCTGAAGTTGTTTTATTGTTTCCTCGTCTTTTTCTTCTTCCTGTTCTAAGATATTAATATTTTGTTGAATTTTTTGAGCAGTCAATGTATAAACTCTTCCTAAATTTAGAGGAATCTGAGGATTTTTAGGGTCGAGTTCAGCGGATTTATTGTAATTGAATATCGCCAGTTGTTCGGCTCCCTCTATTAGAGAAGTTAAATTTTCGTAAATATTTGCCAAATGAAACCAATTTAGGCTATCTTTAGAATTGATATTGGCAGCTCTTTGAGCTAATATCTCTGTATTATATATGTTTTGTTGAAGTTGATTCTGCCTTTCTTGCTCAGAAAGTTCCTGATTATTCAAAGTTTCGTTGGTCTTAAATAAAAAGAGTTGAGCCAGATCTCTGAAATATATATCTTTCTGGTCAAAATTTATGGCTTTGCTAATGTTCGTAATGGCTTGATCCAACTTTAACTCCTCTCTATATTGCTTCAATCCTCTTTCATAATATATGGCAGCTGCGTATTTCTGACCAATGTTATATGCTCCCACTACTATCCCAGCCAGTAAAATAACTCCAAGAAGCATTATAAAAAAAGATTTTTGGGGAGATTGGGTAAATGACACCTCTTCTGCTGTTTTCTTTTTTGATTTCTTTACACTCTTTTGGGCAATCGTGGAATTCCATAAACCCATCATTAAAAAGGCAGCAAAAATTAAAGAAAAATTAGCCGAATAAAAAAACCAAGAAAGAAAGAAATAAAATCCACCAATAAAAGCAATCAATCCTATTTTTTCTTTACTATCCCAAAACCTCGCTGTTTCTCTTTGGAACAAAAATTTAAATCCTTTATAAAAGAAAAGTCCTATCATTAATAAAACGGCTGAAATTCCCAAAATTCCTAAATCAGCTAAAAAAGTTAAAAGAACTGTTCTCCCTTGAGAAAAATCAGTTTGCCAAAAAGGAGAAATATTAATGATGCTGGGTTTGTAAAAACGATACTGGTAAGTAAAAGTAGCTGGCCCCGAACCAAAGAGGAAATCCTTAGCTGACTGCTGAAGAGTATTAATCCCAATATCAAAAGTTGTTTTATGGGTAGGAGTAATTTCAATAGGCAAATTCAGGACATTTCCTATCGGCAATCTAATAAAAATAAATATTAAAGAAAGACCAATTATAATTAAGGGTAAAATAACCAGTGATTTCTCTTTACCCCCACTACCATAAGGAGGACTGGCTTCGCCAATTTTAGTGCCAAAGGCAGTTGTCCTTCTTTGGTGTGGGGGTTTAGAATTTTGCCACTTTAGCTTCCCAATAACAATGATAATCATTCCAAAAATTATCCCTAACCAGATTACCCAGAAATTAATTAGAAAAATAATAGTGAACAGTAAAAGACCAAGAATAATGCTTAAAGAAAAAAATGCCCTCCCTTGTTTACCCCCACACCAAGTTTTTGGTAGTGGGAGCTTAAAGTCCTTTTTAAAACATCTCTGTTTAATCTCATCAAATAGAGCTATAAGAATTACTAAAGCGCCTCCTAAAAAAACTCCCAGGGCCTGAACTGAACCAATGGGACTAAAGCCATTAATCTTCGTGAAATCCCAAGGAAAAATCTTAAAGATTGGTTGAGCCAAAAAAAGAATCCCTAAAATTCCGCTACTTGCCAAAAAAATCAACAACATCTTAAAAGTCCCATCTTTATAAGTTCTAATGAGATTAGTAAATAAGAAGAAAACCAACCCGTACAAGATAAAATTAAAAAAGATATCTGGCTCAACTGAAGTCCCCCAGAAACTTTGTCCTATTGAATCTGAAAAGAAAGTGGAGAGCCCAAGAATTATTAAAAATAAAAGAACAGCTTTGCTAACTATTCCCAAATTAAAACTTATTTTTCCTGAAGTTATTATTTTAATTATCCATAAGATAAGGGCTAAAAAAGTTAAAATAACAACTAAAATCTGTTTATTTAGAGGCACCGGAGATGTAGTCCAAGGTAAGAAAAATAAAGGCACCAAAAATGCTAATAAATACAAAACCCATTTAATGGCTTTATCTAAAATATCCATAATTTCACTCTTATTATAACCCAATAATAAAATTCCAGCAAAATTTACGGAGGGTAGTCCTCCGTAAATTTTATTTCAGTTCTACTTTTGCTCCTACTCCTTCAAATTTCTTCTTTATCTCTTCAGATTCCTCTTTCTTGGCTCCTTCCTTTACCATTTGAGGTCCTTTTTCTAAAGCATCTACTAAATCTTTGGACTCTTTTAATCCTTTCCCGGTAATCTCTCTAACAATCTTTATAACATCAATTTTTTTCTCTCCGGATTCTTTCAATTCTATATTAAAACTTGTTTTCTCTTCTACTGGTTTTGCTTCTCCCCCAGCAACTGCTCCAGCTTGAGCAATAGCAATAGGCGCAGTAGCAGAAACTCCAAATTTCTTCTCTAATATCTTTACCAGTTCTGCTAATTCTAAAACATTCATTTTCTCAATCTCTTCAATTAATTTTTTAAATTTTTCAGGAATTTTTATTTCCTTTTTCTCTTTATTTTTTTCTTCTTTTTTCTCAACCATAATTTTAACTTTTAACTTGACTAAGAATACAAATTAGACCTTTAAAATTTCCTTTCAAAACATTAATCAACCCGGAAATAGGATTGAATATAGTTCCTGCTAATTTTGCCAATAACTCTTCTCTGCTTGGTAATTTAGCAAGATTTATTACTTCCTCCAAGTCAATTTCTTTGTTTTGATAAATCCCTCCCAAAATTTTTAATTTTTCATTTTCTTTAGTAAAGTTATAAATAATTTTAGCAGAATCAATGTCATCTTTTTGGCTAAAGGCGACAGCTATTTCTCCTTCAAGGTTCAAGGGATCAAAATCTATTTTTTTCTTTTTAAAAATTAGATTCAAAAGGGTTTTTTTAGCCACTTTTAAATAGACTCCTTCTTTTTTAAGTTTCTTCCTTAAATTCTGAAGTTCTTCATTGTTCAGTCCTTGAAAATTTAGGAAAACTGTCAAAAATTCTGGAAAGAAATTTTTAGAAAGGTCTTTTACTGCTTCTATTTTTTGTTGCTTGGTTAACATATAGAATAATATTTTCTTTTAGAATTTTTTGGTGCTATAAAAAAATGGCCTTTTGGCCATAGACAAAGACGATGCCTCGGCAGGTCTTAACTTCGGTCTACCCTGAATCTACCGAAGGGTTTACCCTGAGCTTGTCGAAGGGCCCGCTGTCTATGGCTAACTTATTTTAATTATTTTATTTTATTCTTGATTCTAAAATCCCTACTCTTTTTTCTAATGTTTCAAATTCTTCTATATCTACTTTCTTTTTCAAAGAATTCTTGATTATTTCGATATGATTTTTAATGGTTTCAATATTAATTTGCATCGAACCAATCATTTCTGTATGAGAATCTAGGGTCTTTGTATGAAAATCTAAAGTTTTCTGAATAGAACCGTATTGCTCTCCAATCAAATCAACTTTACTATCAAAATCTTCTTTAACAACATCAAAATGCCTTTTTACTTCCTCAATCTTATTATCCGTGTGATTTTTGTAATCTTCTAAAATTTTCTTAATTTCTTCTGCCATACTAATTTTAGTATAGTCATCTAAAAAAACTTGTCAACTTTTACCTCAACGAGAATTGTTCTCGTTGATTAAATTTCTATTATTCTATATCTGTTCCAATAGGATAAGCGTTAATTTCAGTAGTGTTAACTGGTGCAATCTTCGACCAATCATAATTCAAGCGGTTAAAAGCCTCATTCGTCTTAATCCATCTCTTTTTGTTATCTTCTATCTTATAAA
>DAOWIS010000003.1 GCA_030640805.1 bacterium
AACTCCCAATTTTTTAACATTGCAATCTAAATAATTTATGGCTTGGACGGCATCAGTGTGAAAAATTGGAAATTGAGATTTGAGATTTCTGAAATTGCGAATAACCTTCGCAATTTCAGTTATGGGCTGGATTGTTCCAATCTCATTGTTAGCATATATTATTGATACTAAAACTGTATTTCTCTTTATTGCCTTTCTTAAATCAGAAATCTTAATTAACCCCTCTTTATCAACTGGTAAATAAGTAATTTCTACCCCTTGTTTTTCTAAAAATTCACAGGGCTTAAGAACTGCATGATGCTCAATTTGAGAAGTAATAATATGGGGATTTTTCACTTGTCTTTTTAGAGCTTTTATCACTCCCTGAATGGCTAAATTATTTGCTTCGGTAGCCGAACCAGTAAAAATAATTTCTTCTGGCTGACAACCCAAAAATTTAGCAATTTTTTGCCGCGAGTCATCTATGGCTGCTAATATCTTCTGTCCAGAACTATGGGTTGAAGAAGGATTACCATATTCCTTTTTCAAATATGGCAACATTGCCCTCAAAACCTTCGGGTCAACTGGTGTAGTAGCAGCGTAATCTAAGTAAATTTCTTTTCTCATATTGCTAATTAGTTGCCTGATTATCTGGTTGTCTGGTTAATTTGTTTAATTCTTTTAATAATTTATCAATATCTATGCTATACATTTTGGAAATCTTTCCCAATTTTAATTTATCCATCTCTATGTCAGCGAATGGACAGGTTAAACAAGGCACGCGATGTTTTAAAAGAATCTCTGAAGCGCCTTTAATTTTTAAAATTTCTTTTAGAGTTGTATTTCTATTTATCATTTTCAAAAGATTTTTTAAGGATTTTAAAAATCTTCTTTATATTTTATCCTTTATCATATAGCAAAACCACCCTTTTGAAAAGATGAAAAAACAACGAGAACAGTTCTCGTTGTTTTTACTTTAATTCCCCTAATTTCTCCAAATGAGTTTTCAGGGATTTTTTAACCTTACTAAGAAATTTCCGCAGAAGAAAAGCCAGAGCAAAATTTTCAAAACTGATTCTCTTGGACTTCCAAGAAGAAAAGGGAGAAAAGAAGCTCGTTATCATCTTAAGGCCCTTTTTAATCCAACGCCAAGTAGAATAAAACTTAGGAAGAGCTTTAAATAATACTGAAAACTGAAGCTCTCTCGCAGACATCCCCTTTGGCTCAAAAACTACATGTACTCCACCGTATCGCCACCATTGTTCAGGACCTTCATATAGAAGCCGACCTTCCTTTTTAATTTCCTCAAAGAGAGGGGTCCCGGGTAAAGGAATTAATGTCCAGAGTTGAACGACATCAAGTTCTACTCTTTTAGCAAATTCAATTGTTCTTTGAGCAGTTAATGGATCATCAGCATCTCCACCAATGATAAACATACCAAAAGTCCTTATTCCGAAACGATGAATTGTCTCTATGCCTTTTTCAATTTCCTTTACGGTTTGCCCCTTCTGAAAATCTTTAAGGGTCTGGGGATTTACTGATTCCAGTCCCAAAAAAACATATTCACATCCGCTTTTTTTCATCAACTCTAAAAGTTCTAAATCTTCAGCTACATCTACTCTGACTTGAGCCGTCCAGGGAAAGATTAATTGATTATCTATCATCTTTCTCAGAAGTATTTTAGTCCTTTTCCTATTAGCAGCGAAGTGGTCATCGTAAAAAAATATCCCCGAAAATAATTTTCCCAAACGAGGAAATTGAATCTTGATTTTTCTTAATTCTTCGATCACATTTTCCACACTTCGGAATCTATATCTATGGCCGAACATCTTTGTCACTGTGCAAAATCTACAATCAAAAGGACAACCCCGAGAAGTCAAAACAGGAATAGTATGTTTAATTCCAAATCCTTCTATTAAAGAGGGGTCAGGAAGAGGTAATAAATCTAATTCTTCTGAAGATAAAAATTGCCGGGGAGGATTATGGAAAATTTTATTTCCAATCCGGTAGGAAAGACCAAAAATTTTCTCAATTGGCTTTTTTGAGGAATTTTCCATCCACTGAACCAATTCTACTATGGTCTTTTCTCCTTCCCCTCTTACAACAAAATCTGCTCCTTGAAGAAGGGCTTCTTCTGGAAGAAAGGTTACATGAGGACCACCCATTACCATAGGAATACGGTTGCGAACTATTTTCTCAGCAATTTCATAAGCCCGGGTTGCAGTAGGAGTAAGAGTGGAAATGCCCACTAAATCAGCTGACAAAACATCTGTCCAATTAAGGGAAGCAATGTCTTCGCAATAGATTCTTACTTCGTATCCTAAATTCTTTAAAATCTTTCCTAAAATAGGCAAACCCAATCGAGGTAAGCTTTCCTTTTAGAATACATTAATACTTCTTTTTTCTCCAGCTTCAATCAAAACTATCTTTTTCATTTTTTCTCCTTTCAAATTCTCTATTTAATTGTTAAAAAACAAAATAAAAATTTAATAAGAATATTTATCGACTATTAAGCCGTTGTTATCGCGTAAAATTATGGTATCCGAGTAATTGCTCCATATTTCGGAATTCCGATTAAGATAGACATACCATTTTTTACTAAAGAAATCCGAATCATATCTATGGTTTTTTACACAGCCACCATAATTTAGATTTTCCCTGGCATAGTCCCGGCACTCCTCGGTCAGAAATTTGTTTAGATTTGGCTCTTGGCAGCGAGAAACAGATCTAATAAGTTTCCTGCACCAAGAAGGTAATCCATAAATACTCTCTAACTCTCTATCAGAATAAATTGGGCATTTTCTGGGCAAAGACGGGTAAAAATCATAACGGTTATTAAGATAGCCAGTACATTTATTTAATTGAAAACTATAACCACTGGGACTTCTGCCGGAAAAAACTACAACTTCTCCTCTGGGAGAAAGATTAATATCTGAGCGCTTGGTCCAGTAATAATACTGGGGAATTTCATAGGCCTTAGGGAAATAATATTTAGTTCCTCGCCTTTCGCTTTCTAATCTCCAACCCTCAAGATTGATGTATTCTTTAGCCCGGCTATAAATAGAAACTCTCTCTTTTGATAAATCAGAAGTTTTTAAATCTCCTTTTCTTATTTTAATCTGTTGATAATAAGGGGAAACATTTATCCCGAAAGAGTGCTTGGCTGGTGTTAAATCAAAATTGCCATCGCTATTTTGGGCTCGAACAAAAAGAGTATAAAATCCTCCTTCTTTTGGCAAATTAAAACCGCGCTCTCCTTTTCGGCTCCTTCTCCATCTCTTATCGTATCCATCTAAAAATGTTTCAAAAACTAAGGGTTTAATTTCTTCTTTAACTCTGCCGGAAAATTTAAAAATTACTTTATTGGTTTGGAAGACCTCTGGAGGATTACCTAATATAAATGTCTGGGGTCGACTTATCCTTATCTTTTTTGGCTCCAAATTTTTTCCTTCACTAATCTTTTTCAGTTCCTTATTCCCTATTTTAACGATATTTCTCCACCAGAATCCGTAGGCGTTAAAAGTTTCCGGATCAGGAATCCATCTTTTCCGACCATTCTCAATAACATAGACCTCCGGACAGGAACCCTTGACTAAAGTATTGTCAGGATAACGCCAGGCCTTGGAAATGTCTTTACCTCTGGGATAATTTCCTAATTGGTCATCACTAATTCGAACAATCTTTTTCCAGTCATAATTTAACTCATTAAAAACTTCGGGACTATTAATCCAACGTTTCATCCCATTTTCTATTACAAAAACTTCCGGATTATCTCCTTTAATTAATGTTCCTTCAGGATAATAGGTAGCGGCCTGACTATCCAAAAAGCCAAAAAACAATAAGAAAAATATTAATAATATTAAAATCTTTCTACTGAACATATTAGTTTGAATAATACAACAAAGCTTCAATCTTGTAAATAGCGTGGTTTTATTCAGAAAAACTCTCGTAACAGACTAAATTTTCTAAATCTTTTCTTATTTTTGGACCAGACTTATCGGCTGGAAAACCAAGAGAAAGAAGGACTGCTACTTTATAATCTTCAGGGATTCCCAAAATTTCTTTCACTTTTTCTTGAGAAAAAACGCCAATCCAACAGGTCCCCAATCCCTCTTCAACCGCCGCTAAAGTCATATGGTCTATAGCAATTGCTAAATCTACCGCATAAGCAGGTACCTCAGAACTCATTAAATGCTCGGGGTCAAGAGAAACAGCAGTAATTACTATTGGCGCCTCTCCGACAAAACTCTGGCCTGTTGACGCTCGAGCAAGTTTTTTTCTTTTTTCAGAGTCTTTAACTACCACAAATTTATAATCCTGGGCATTATGAGCAGAGGGAGCCAATCTCCCAGCTTCCAATATCCTTTTCAAGCTTTCATCTGGTATTGGCTCTGATTTGTACTTCCTTACGCTTCTTCGATTTTTAATCACTTCGTAAATGTTCATTGAATAAGTTTTTTTCTTTTGCTGAAAATAAAAATATAAAGGATTTCCAATATGGCTAAGGTGTTAATTACCAAAAGAGCAATAAACCACCATTTATCTCTAAGACGAGCTGCCTTCCATAAAGCCACGCCTTTCCAAGGCAAAGCCCAAAGGATAATCAAAAAAATAATCCATTGATTTTGCACTAAAAATTGTTCCATAATTTATCTATTGGTTAATTAATTTCCTGCCCTGTAGTGAAACATAGTTCCTACTACCGGGGTTCGACCTTTCTCAGTAAATATTAAAGTCCTAATTCTTGGGAAATTTTTTGCATTGCCTCTAATCCTATTTTGATAAATTCCTCTAAAGATAAATTTAAATAATCCTGGCATTTTTTGATAATTTCTCTGTTGGCTCCTTTGGCAAAAGATTTTTCTTTAAAACGATTTAAAACATTTTCTGGGGTTAGATCAACTAATTTCTTGGAAGGTAAAACTAAAGCCGCTGCCACAATTAAACCAGTTAGAGGATCGGTCACGAAAAGCGATTTCTCCATTAAGGTCTGAGGTAAAATTCCATGGACTTCATTATGAACTTTGACGGCCTGACAAATATCTTTTTCTATTCCCAAGTCCTCAAGCATTTTTGCTCCCATTAAAGAATGCTGGTTTGGCTCATCTTTGGTCTTTTCATAGTCAATATCATGCAATAATCCACAAATCCCCCATTTCTCTTCTTCTTCGCTAAAATGAGAAGCCAAAGTTATCATTATGGCTTCGACTGCCAAGCAATGCTTAATTAAATTTTGATTTTCAATATTTTCTTTTAATAACTTTAAAGCTTCTTCTCTATTCATAATTATTTTGCTGATTTTTTAATAATTCGGTTTAATTCCTGCAGAATGTCTTCAGGAATAGGCGGTGCTTCCCGGATTGGACTTCTGCCCGGATAGCGCCAAGCGCTAATAATCTTTATTTTTTCCTGCCTGCCGACAGGCAGGGATTTTTGATTTTTGAGATTTGATTTTTGATTTACTATTTGGTACATCAACCAGATCTCAGTGGGGCGCTTTTTTCTTCCCGTAGATTGCATAACCGCAATTGTTTCTGGGGCAATCCCTGTTTCTTTCCGTTCAGGAAATCGCAAAACCCGCTTCAACCGGTTTTCCGACAACCTATACTGACGCATTTTCTCTTTGGAATGCTTTGTCCAAAAAATTCTCTCGTTAACTCTCGGTGTTTTTAAAAGCATTTAATCTTACGAAGTTAAACTTCTAAACATTGAAATTATCTTTTATCTTCTGCGTCGCCTCTCTGCTTCTCTTACTCTTCTTTCATCCATTCCAAAATGGTGAGCAATTTCATGCCAGACCGTATTTTTAACCATTTCTTTAATTTCTTCTTCGGAATTTGCGTATTCTTCAATCGCTTTTTGAAAAATAGTGATTTTGTCAGGCAAAACCTGACCATAATTTCCTCTTTTGGTCTGGGGTATACCCTCGTATAATCCAAAAATTATTGAATTCTCTCTAACTTTTAATTTTCGCAATTGATAAGAAGTTGGTTCATCTTCAATAACAATTGCTACATTTTCCAGTTTTTTTAAAAACTTTTCTGGAATTTGACTAATCCCTTCTTTAACAATTTCTTCAAATTTTTCCTTAGTCATTTTTAATAGAATAATCTATCGAAGTTCAACTTCGAAGTTCAACTTCGAAGTTGAACTTCTAAACATTATACTTTCATTAATTTAATTCCGATGCTGGATATTTGAGTTCCAGCAAAAATTAAAATCCCTATAAAGATACTATAAACAATTAAATTTAAAATTTGGGTTATGGTTTCAGCCGGAATCAGTTTTTCTAACTGTTCCTTGATTAACTCTTCTGCTTGGGCTTGAGGACCTTGAGAATCTCCTTTTTGAGATAAGGCACTTTCTTTGGATGTCTTAAAAATCTCCGGAACTTCTGCTTCTCCAATAAAAATATTATAGGAAGAATAAAGCGCCCCAATTATAATTGCCAGCCCTAATAATAAAAGGACCCAGCCAGAAATCTTCGTAATTTTCATCATATATTTAACTATTGAAGTCCGACTTCAATAGTGTTTTTTCTTAAGATTTTCATAAAATTTATTTTAGATCTTTAGAAGAATTTTTCATTAAGGATAATAGATAACTTCTTTCATTAAAGAAAATCTGAGCTTGTCTTTGAATGATTTCTTCTGCCTCTTTTTGATTTTTATCAAAAGTTTCTTCAATAAATGAAGCCATTTTCTCAAAATAAAGGACTCTTAAAAATTTGATTATTTCCTTTTTATTTGAGTTCATTTGGTAAATATAAAAAATCTCATAAACTATTTGAGCCCAAAGATTGCTGTTTATTTTTAAAGTTTTTTCCTTAAGAAATATTTTTTCAAGTTTTAGTTGAAGTTCTGAAGAAATATATTTTTTTAGAGATTTATAATAAGTCAAAAAAATAGAAATTGCTTTCTTTTCAAACTGCCCATAATCAGTATAAAGATGGGGGTAATTATTTTTATCTTCTGCTTTACAAACTAAGGGAGGTTGTTTCAAATTTATTTTTCTTTGCCATAAATTTTTATTTTCAGTCAAAAGCCTAAAAAAGGTGCTCACTACTTCTAAAAACATATAATCCAACTTAAGAAAACTAGGTTTATGAAGCCTTGAACCCAAATCTGCCCGGCACAGTTTAAAACCACCCTTAATACTATTAAAAGACATGAAAATATCAATGCCAAATTTTTTAACCTCCTTGAACCATGTTTGACTAAGCCAGTAATTGACAAGATCTCTTGAAAAACCTACTTCTCCACCAATGGGCTGACGGAGATTATAACCTAAAAGTCCATAAACTAAAGGGAAGCAGATGTTGTTGGTAATAGAACCATCCAGTTTATCGCGGCAATAAACTGGACTAATATAATCATAACCTTTGATAATAGGTCCAATAAGGCATTTTACCCATTTAGGATTAGTATTTTTTATATCAGCATCAATAAGCATTCCACCTATTGCTCCCAACTCTTTAACCTTTAAAAAGACATTACGCAAATTAGCTCCTTTCCCCCGAGCCCCGGGAGGAGTAGAAAGATAAATCTTTGGGCTTTCAGTTTTAATATTTAAAAACACTTGCTTGGTATTATCAGGAGAATTGTTATCAACATTAATTATCACTGTTTTTTTCTGTTTAAAATATTTTTTAAGCCCAGTGTCAATCTCCTTTACTACCTTAGTGATGCTATCTGCCTCATTGTAAGAAGGAATACCTACTACTATTTCTGCTTTTTTAATTTTATCAGGATTGACTTCAATCATTTTAAATCTAACTTTATTCCTCCTAAATTTTGCCTCGCAAAACTTAGGAGGATTTATACTGATATCTTTATTTTAACACATTTTCAAATCTTTTTTATTTTAACCTTGCTTCTAGAGTTTAGAAACAATTTCATTTTTATATCATTCTAGATGACAGTTTTTGTCGAGAAGGATTTATAAAGATTTTATTCGAAAGTTGAACTTCCGAATATCTATTGACAATGGTTGATGGACTATGATAAGATTTTTATGTAGTACTTTTGCATTTTTTTCCCTCCTTACAGAAAGACAGAAGTGGCTTGGAGAATAAACAGCAGTCCTCTGTTCCGTGGCAAGAGCAAGTTTTTAATTGTCCCTTTTCCTCAAGCCCTTCTGTCTTAAATAAAAAAGCCCCCCGACTTTGTCAGGGCTTTTTTAATTTTCTTGTGAGAATTTAAACATATAAAATAAAAAACTAAGTTAACTTAGTTTTTTATTTTCTGGAATAGAAAACTATTTCTATTCCTCTTCTTTTTGCTGGCAGCCACAATCACAATCTGAAGAACACTTACAGCAGTGATAACAGAGATCTTTCTGACAAGAACAACAATCTTCCTCTTTCTCTAGGGGCATGCCGCATTTTTTACATTTTTCTTCAGCCATACCTTTATGATATAATTTTAGCACACTTAATAAAGAAATAATCGACCTTGAATAAAAAAATTAAGAATTTTACGATAACCTTGGGGTCTTGGATCGCCGTGCCTTTTCCCAACGAGAACTTTATTATCCTTTAAAATCATTATCCCGAACCCAACGCCAGGTTTTTTGCTCGCTTTATCCATATTTCAATTATATCAAAAAATCGCCTCCGTCAAAAGACGGATTAGCGATTTAAAGAAAAGGCCGCTGGAGCTTTCTAATCCCAGCGGCTTTTTTGACTCTGTAATTTGTTTATCCCTTTCCCGTTAACTCCTTCCAATGGGTTTTGGGACGATATCGGGGTGAACCGCCCTTACACAAAGAGCATTCGTCAGGTGGCACAGCCCAAATTTCCTTTTCAATCAAAGCTACAACCTGTCTGTCGCCATAGCTGGTAACGGGTAATTTGGGAGGACGATGAACAAAAATCCCGACATAAGGAAGCCAGTTCACGGGATTTGGATTCCCTAAATCAACCGCCTCCCTAACTGCATTCAGTGTCTTTGAGGTTGTAGTCAACTCTTCAATCTGTAAGACTGTGTCGCCTTCCGGGATTGCCAACCTGTTCCAGAGCATTTTGCCTTTCTGGTTCGGGTCTTTTTCGGTAAACATGAAAATCGGAGCTCCAAGCGCCCTCGCGACATCATGACCAAATGTGATTCCCGCCATCGGCGAACCAATCACCCAGTCCACTTTCTGATCTCCAATGGCGCTTCTGATCTTGCGTGCCAGTTGGTTCGCCAAAATTTCTGATAAAGCGATGTATTTCAATACACGCAGACAATCAAAAAATCCATTACTACACATTCCAGAAGTCAGCTCTGCGTGTGCTTTACCGCTGTACAACCAGTACGCATCACATAACTTGAACCAGATTAGAATTGCTTCAATAGGCATGTCCCTATTCTTGAAATTCTCTGGTTTCAAGTTGAGCAGGTCGTTCAAAGTCATTGTCAACCTCCTTTACGAATTTAGTCCTGCTTTAATTTCTTCCAAAGTGCGCTCCGCTGCTTCTCTTGGGTTTTGGGGCAAACCCTTATCGTTCGGTCCAGCTTGCATAATGGGTCTTCCCATAACTATTCTCTCTGCTCCGTTTTTGATCGCTTTCAAAGGAGTCAACACTCTTGTTTGGTCATCACCTTCCACGATTGACCATTCAGGTCTGATGCCGGGCGTATTGAGACTAAGCGCCAATTCAAACCTATTTTTGAGGACGTCGACTTCTTTGGGAGAGAGAATAAGACCACCAAGCCCAGCTAGTTGTGCCATACGAGCGAACCTGAGAACTCCAGCCTTTGTGGAGCAGGTAAAAATTGCTTGGCAATCTTCCTCATTGAGACTGGTAAGAATCGTTACTCCGAGAATCTCGGTGCTGTCACCGAGAAGCTTTTGAACGGCGTTCATTCCATCAATTCCAGCACAGCACATCACCGTAAGAATCTCGGGCTCTACTTCAGATAGCATTTCGCCATCAGTCGCCATTGTGTTCGGGATATCAATGAGCTTGAGGTCAGCAAAGACTTTGAGCCCAAGATCATGTAACTTTGCAATAAGGCCGTAGCCAACTGCTCGCAGAACCGAGTTTACTTTGATGTAAACTCCCAATCCTTCCAAGTCCTTTGCCAAGGCCATAACCTTTTCCTCGACGCCTTGGATGCCGCTATATTCCTTTGGTGAATAGTCGGCAGCTACAATCAATCTTTCTTCTGGTTTAAGTTCTTGTTTCACCTGTTTCACCTCCTCTCTTGTCTTGTGTGAATGTTTAAGGTTTCAAAAATCTTCCTTATCAGAGTTTTTGGATCATTGTCTGGGAGAATCTTTGCTTTGCTTGACTTCTCTGTTTTATAAAATTGTAAATGATTCTAAAAGTAGTTTATAAGATCTCCAAAAAAAAGTCAAACTTCGGGACTACTCCCATCCCCCCCTCCACTTTTTAATAAATTAGGAGTAAAGGAATTGGCGGTGTTTTTATTTGACAAATTGGGAGATGTTTGTTAACTTAGTTTAGGCAAATTAAAAACTTAAAATTGAAAGGAGAAAAAGATAATGGCAGTATCTATTAAAAATGTTGAGAAATTTCTTGATGACCATCCTGACATCACTGAGGCTCGCCGAAAGGAAATTATGGCAGGAGCTCAAAAGGCAAATGAGAATGGTATCATTGCTGGTGGTGCAGTGGAAGGATTTATGGACAACTTGACTGTGAGGTTCTTTCGGGAAGTAGAGAATAATTTTGATCATTTGAGGATTGCCCTCGAAGACCTCAGTAAGTTTGCTGAGTCATGTAAATCATAAAAACCAGCAAGATAAATTTTAAAAAGCCAGACCAAAAATCTGGCTTTTTATATTCCAACCAAACAAAAAGCCCAGCGCTGAGCTTTTTGTTTTAAATTCCTTTGGCGGTTTTTAATATTTTATTTGCCAGCAGGTTTATCTGACCAAATTAGAAAAAGTCGTTTCTTAAAACCTCCTCTTTCTTGTCTCCGTTGTTCCTGTTTTTCTTCAATGAGTTCAAAACTTATATTTTCGCTTTCGGCAATAGATTTTATTATTTCTAAAACATCAGCGAGTTCTTTTCCTAATTCACTTTTTTCAGCTTCTATTAGCTCTTTGGATTCCTCAACCAGTTTTTTCTTTAACTCTTTCCTGAATTCATCTTTCTCCATCACTCTCAATTCATATTTACCATTATTAGCTTTAATAATTTCAGGAATTTTATCTCTTATTAGTTTCTTATGGTAAAACTTCTCCATTTTGTTATTCTACCCCTTCGATAAACTCAAGGCAAGCCCTTTCGATAAACTCAGGGCAAGCAAAAAACCGCCTTCTAGGCGATTTTTGACCCTGCTTTCGTGCCTTTGCTCCAGCGGTGGGACTCGAACTATTAAACTTTTTTCTAACTTAAACTCCAACTAATTCTCTCCTCCTTCTCCAAATTTCCTTACTTACTTCACTCCTTGGAAGTAATTCTACTTTCGTAAAAACCTTGAATGTTTTGTTTTCACAACGAACCCTTTAGTCTGAAGAAAAAAGGTCATATTTATATTTACTATACTTCATTTTTGTCTAAAAACAAAAACAGCCCAGTGATGGGCTTTTTTCTTAGCAGACCTCATGGAAGATATTAGAACCTTGTATTATCAGAAAAAAACGGCTATGTTTTTGTTTTAAATTACTCTTTAACTCAGTGATCTTTATAATAGATGACTCCGATACCGCCCCATTGACCCCAACCCTGGTTATCTTCTTTCTTAATAAATTCTATATACTTAAAATTCCCTTTAATCTCCTTCCATAATTTATCTACTTTACATTTTGGGACTTTTGGATGAAAAAGAATATCGTGAAATACAATGAGACCACTTTGTTTTACTAATGGAGAGTATAATTGCCAGTCTTTCTTGACGCCTATATATCTGTGGTCACCATTAACCATCAAGAAGTCTATCTTTTGGCCATCTAATATTTTTATTAATTCTTTCTTTGTATCTTGTTTGTGTGAATCTTTTCTTAGAAAATATAATTTTTGTTCTTTTTTCTTATACTTTCTAAATTTTTTAATATCATTAAGGGCATAACCACCACCAAAAGGACCACTAGGTAAATCTATGCTTATTATTAAAGCCTTAGGTTGAGCAATCCTGCACCAGATATAAAATGTTCCTCCTTTGGCTGTGCCTATTTCAACTATTGTATTCAATTTTCTTCTTTTAAGAAGGCTAATTAAAGGAGATAATTCTGTTATTTTTTGGACTGCCCCCTTCTTTATCGCAATTCGTGCAAGTCTTCTTGAATTCATGTCTAATAAATAACGTAGGCTTAATGTCTTAGAAATAATTTTTTTAAATATTCTCTTGCTTCTTTTTCAGTTTTAAACTTCCCTACTGCGAGTGACTGGCGAACATGAATATTTTTCATCATTTCTTTATCAAGTGGATCATCAAATGTAGTTTCTTTCTCGTTTCTTTTGAAAATTAAATAAGCATCGCTAAAGCAATATAAGGTATAAATAAAATCTCCAACTTTTTTCTCGTCAATTTTTTCAGCTGGCATATCGTATTTTTTAATTTATTTTTGACCCGGCTCGGTCGCTCTAGCACCATAGGCCTCTCGGTCACTCGAACCCTTCAATAAATTCAGGGTAAACCGCGCTCAAGACGGCTAAATTATGAGAGTTCGAAATACTCATCACAGAAATCACAATGATGAGGTCTTATTTTTTGATAATTCCTACTGAATTTTAATCTGGGATTAATCATCTCACACATCTTTTGAATTGAAGGTTCCACAATCTCTTTGCATACATATCTGGTATCTAATCCTAATTTCTTGCAGGCCTCTAAATAAGGACAGAAATTACAAGATTCAATTCTAATTTTATTCTTGCTAATTCTAATCATTTTAGAATGGTCTGGGTTTATTTTCATGTGGTCAAAACATATAATTCTGTATGCTTTTTCTTCATCTGATAATCCTTCGTATTTTGCTAAAACAGCCTTTTTATTTTCCTCAAACCAAGAAATTCTTCTTTTTGTAATTAAATCGGCCAATTCTTTTGGGCCTAAAGTTCCATCTTTTATTTTTCTCAATTGTTCTAATTTTTCTTCAATTGCTTTTTGTTCGGTTTGCATGAATTTTTTCTAATTTTAGCACAAAATGAGACAAATGAGACAGTATTTAGGGGTATATTACGGTGTCTCATTTTACTTAAATTGCTGGTACATCCTTAAAATTCTGCCCAAAAATTTCCTCCACCTCTTTCTTATTAAGTAAGCGACTCTGTTTTGCAAAAACGTCGTTAGGAAAATAATGTGTTCCTTGGTTAATCACAATAAAACAACCTATCTCTTGTTTATTATATTTTGAATATTTTCCTTTTCTGCCAATGTATACAAGACGATCTTTAGGTTTCGAATACGAATGCAAGCCTTCTATGGCGTATCGGATTACATCAGTAATAAGAAATTCTGTCCTGAAAAGAAGAATTGTTTTGTATCCCGGATATTCCTTAAACTTATTATTTGCTGATCTTACATGATCGCTAAAGCGTTGGTTCATTTTTGTTAAATCTTCTCCTTGTGTCACCATAACTCCAGATGTTTTCGGCACTTCGGTTTTGTACTTTGTATCATCTTTAATTTCTATAGCTATTTTAAGTGTGTGGTTTACCACGTCAACAGTCTTTTTTCTATTTAATTCTTTATCGCCATCAATCCAGCCCGTGTCAATAGAGTTTAAATTATAAATCAAGTTTTCTTTAAAGGTTTTTTCTAGAATCATTATTTTAATTTATTTTTCGCTAAACCATATATTGGCTAATACAGTAATTAATAAGGCAAATAGTCCTATGCCTAAAAATGACTCAATCACATATAAATAATTATAAGGATATGTCTCTAGGATATTGCCTGAGCTAGTAAAAGCGCCAATACTCATTATTATTGATTCGGAAACTGAATATTTAGTTAAAAACCCTAAAAAGAAAAAAGAAATAATAAGAAACATAAAGCTTAAGACAGCAGTTGGTCTTACGCCATATCCTGTTAAATTTTCCAGGAAATAACTACCTAATTTTTTAATCCCTCTTTTTAAATATCTCGTCTCTGATCTCTTTTGTTTAAAAAAATATTCGCGATACTTATCAAAAACTTGACCGGATAAATATGAGTTTTTAATGCCTTTGTAAATATTCGGCAAATTGCTATTCTCTAATTCAACTTTAAATTTGTGTATTGGCTTAAAGGAAATATTTTTCACCTGAGTATTTACATCAAAAAGACAATCAATAAATAAATTTCCCGCCGTAAAAAAATTATCAAACTCACAGTCAATAAATTCGCAGTTATTAAAAGAATTATGTTCTACAAAAGTGCAATTTTTAAATTTTACTTTTTCAAACTTAACACCATAAAAATTTGCGAAACTAAACAAACAATCTTCAAACTTGAAATTATAAAATTTACTAAATTCAAAATACGTGCTTGGAAAAGTAGCACTCTTAAATCTGCTATGCCAAAATTCAGCAAAAGAAAAATCTATACCTTCGAAATTATCACCTTTAGGAAAATCGATATCTAATTGCCATATCTTAATTCCTTTCAAATCCCATTCATCTTTCATTATGTGTTTTAAATCTTGGCCCTGCTGATAATCCCATTGCAAAAAATCCTCACCGCCCCCTTTTTTAATTTTATTAATTACAAAATCGTAACATTTTTCCCCATGTCCCTTTTCCCATCTTTCCTTATATTCTGAAATTTTATCAAAGTCAGAGTTAATTGGTTTTGGCAATAAATGTATTGGACGAAACATAAAATTAAGTTATAGTTCTTTTATTTTTTATTAATTTTAACAAATCATTATCCTCATACCCCCTTAATCGTCCAGTTAAAATTCCTAATCTATAATAAATTCCTTCACTCATTAACCTCCAATTTGTTTTTTCAAGCGTTGATTTTAAAATTCAATAATTGCATCTTTATTCTACTAAAATTTCTTCATCTCGTTCTTTTAAGAGAGATTTTAATTTTTCTTTTTCTTTTTCTGCCCTTTTAAGAAATTTCAATTTTTTTTCTAATTCTTTTTCTTCGGTAATAATTTTCGCTAAATTAGTAAGATGTTTGTCTCTTAAAGGAATTATCTTGTCTGAATTTTTATTATTTTCTTTAATAAAAACTTCGGCAATTCCTTCAGCTACTAATATTGAAATATAAAGAACCTGATCTTTAACAAAGTTCAATACAGGGAAACTTGAATTAAGGTAAATCATAATCTTGTTATGTTCTTTATCTATTTCGCTGACTTTTGCTATATATTCATCGAAATTTTTCCAGTCCCAATCAAATTGATATTTTTTACCAGCAATAGTAATAAACCTAACTCGTCTTGTTTGAGCTTTTTTGGGGATTCTTTTTTTGTTTTCAGTCTTGTTTTTCTCTTCAGGAACCACTTCTTCTTTAATTTCTCCTATTCTGTCTCTCTTTTCTTGCTCAAAAAATTCCCCCTCCTCATCGGATCGTTTTACGGGTTTTTGCCCCACAGGAAAAGCAAATTCTTTGTATTCATCTGTTTTGTTTAATGCCCGAAGAATATTATCTTTTAATGTTTCTTTTTTCTCTGGTGGCAAGTCACTTATTTGTGCCTCTCTATGCCTTTTTTGCGCTTCTACTAATACAGGTTTTATTAGTTCTTGAAATTTCTCGAAAAAATCTACATACCTAGGAGACTCCACAATAAACTCTCTTTTATTATGGGTGACTGGCATACAATCCATATATATCTCACCCACAATCCACATTTTTGAAGGATGATAAGCGTAACCTAACTTTTCATGTGCCCTTATTAAACGCCCTCTTCTGAATAAGTTAAAACCGCTTTTTTCTTGAGATCCTTGCCTTAATATGGCAGTCCAGCCCTTTACCACATTACCGTCTTCCAATTTAATTTCAAAATCATTTTTGGTATCCTCAATTAAATCAAGTTTTTCTGGTTTAAGCCACTTAGTATTAACTTTTATTGCCACTTCTTTATTAAAAATAAATGGCGTAAACCTTTCTTCTAGTTGTTTTCTTAAATTAGTAATTAGGTTGGGATATAATACTATTTTTAGATCTTCTATAACAACCTTTGTGCCATGTTTTCTTTTATTAACCTCTTTTTTAATTTTGATTTCAAAATTAGACCAATCTCCATTATTAATCCATTCTTCTTCGTCAAATTTAAGCAAATACTCTTCATCGCTATTTATCTGCGTGGTTATAACGGTAAATTTTTTTCCTAAACTTTCACAAGCAGTTTTGAGCCCTAAGCCAAATTGTCCTAATTGGTCTTTCTTTTCAGAATAAGCTAAGATAATACTTTTTTTTGCAGCTTCCTTATCCATCCCTTTTCCATTATCAGATACAATAATTTGTTTATCAATCCGGTCAAGGATTACCTCCACATTTAGGGTTTTGTTTTCAAATCTCGCGTCTATCGAATTATCAATCAATTCAGCTACAGCCTCGCCAACAGAATAACCAGATTGACTTAATTTAGGATAAATGCTCTTATCGGGAACGATACTATATTTTTCTTTTAATATCTTCATAATGTATAAGAATCACAATTTAAAGCCATAAACTATAGTAAATTGCTAATTAACTATAATACTTTAAATTGTGATCATTAAATTTACTATAATTTATAATACTCTTTCGAGAGGGGTTGTCAAGAGGCTAAACAAAAAAGCCCAGCTTGTTGCTGGGCGGCTCGGTAGCTCAAACTGCGCTCAAGGTAGATAATTTCGTAATTGTTTCTTTAGAAATCTTCTTCCTGAGCCGCTTTTGAGAAATCTTTCTCTTCCTGTGGCATCTTTTCTGTTAATATATCCTTCAAAATAAATTAATTTCCAATTATTCTTTAAACTAGTGGTTCTTCCTCCCGATTTTGTTTGATGTTCTTTAAGACGTCTTTTTAAATCTGAAGTTTTTCCAATATACCAGCTTTTATCGTTTTGATTCTCTAAAAGATAGACGTAATAAAACATATTAAGTGGCCACGTAAAATGACTTCGTCATCACGTGGCCGCGTGGAACGTAATTGCTGAAAGCAATTTTACGTTCTTTACGCGGCTGCCGGGCTAGGGATCGAACCTAGAATCTTCAGATCCAAATTCTGACGTGTTACCATTACACCACCCGGCAATAATTACTGGTTACTGGTTGCTGGTTTACTTATTACTTGGTTGACTTATGACTTCGACGATGGCTAATTCAAGGGGAAGCTGGGGAAGGGAGGTTCTTTTTATCTCCTGCTGGGCTTGGATAAATATTTTTATTATTCTTTCCCAATCTTTTTCATTAAATTGGCCAGCTTGCTCCAAAATATGAGAGGACTGTTCGTCAGTCAATCCTAAACCTAAAGGATTGGTTAAACTCCTGTCTATACTTAAAAGAAGAAGCTCTCGAAGATAATTGATTAAAGAATGGCTGAATTGCTGAAGGTCGCGGCCCTTTTCCTGAATTTGATTAAGATAGCGAATTCCTCCTTTGGCATCTTTTTTTATCAGATAGTCCACGAATTGGCTAATGATATTAATGTCAACTATCCCCAATATTTCTTCTGCCTGTTTTAAATCAATTTTTTTCTCTCCAAAAGCCACAACTTGGTCCAGTAAACTTTCAGCATCTCTGATAGAACCTTCAGCATTGAGGGCAATTAAATTTAAGACCGGTTTTTCAATATCTATCCCCTCTTTTTCAATAATATATTGAAGCCGGGAAACTATCTGAACTAAATTTAATCTCCTGAAATCAAATCTCTGGCAACGAGAAATAATAGTGGGAAGGACTTTCTGAATCTCGGTAGTGGCTAAAACAAAGATAGCATGAGCAGGCGGTTCTTCTAAGGTTTTCAAAAGAGCATTAAAGGCCTCCTTGGTTAATTCATGACATTCATCGATAATATAAACTTTGTATTTTAAATGAGTAGGGCTGAATTTTATTCCGTCTCTTAGGGCTCTTATTTCATCAATTCCTCGATTTGAAGCAGCATCAATCTCAATAATATCCAATGAATTGCCAGCCATAATTTCCTGGCAGGAATTACATTGATTACAGGGCTCTGCTTCCTGCTCTTTACGATTCTGACAATTAACGGCTTTGGCCAAAAGCCGGGCTACTGTGGTTTTTCCTGTTCCGCGTGAACCGGAAAACAAATAAGCATGAGAGACCGTGCCACTGGAAATAGCGTTGGTTAAGGTTTGAATTACATGTTCTTGACCAACTATTTCAGCAAATGTCTTTGGTCGATACTTTCGATAGAGAACAAGAGCCATAGTGTTTTATTTTTAACTAATCAATGTTTGGAAGTTGAATTTCCAATTGGAAGTTCAACTTCTTTTTGTTTTTTAAATACTATAAATTTATAACCGAGGAAATTCCAGGTCATAGAAACAACGACAGCTAAGGCCTTCATTATATTTACCCAGGCGCCAGCCGAAACTCCAAGCTGGACTTCAATAAAAGTAGTTCCCAGAAATACTATACTAGTATTAAGCGCCCAACCAATAATACTTATAACTAAAAACTGAAGAAATTCTCGCTCTATCCTACCTCCCTTTTTAGAAAATGTCCAGTATTTGTTCCAGAAATAACTATTAATAATAGCAACTAAAATAGAAAGGGTATTTAAAAGAATTATTCCGGTGCCAGAGATAATTCCTGTAATCCAAATTAAAAGATTAAAAATCCCGAAATCAATCAAAGTATTTAAAACTCCCACTTGGGCAAACTTTGCCATCTGAAAAAGAACGGCAATCTTTTGGCTAATGAATTTAACAATCCAAAGCCCGACTACGAAAATAAAGACCAAAATTAAGGGCAAAAGAAAAACCAAATTCCCTATGGTTTCATTTATTCCTCTAAATTCTTCAATATAAGGATTTTTGACAATAAATATTAAAAACAAGCCACTGGCTATTCCGCAAATTAAGCTTGAAATAACGTCTTTTTTGATTAATTGATTCATAAATTTAAATTATTTTTATTTTTGACTCTAAACTTTTTATACATTAACCAACTTACTCCAATCAGCAACAAAACTCCTATTAAGGCGCTCCAGCCAAAATATCTTTCAATGGTGATTCCCGCTTGAGTGAGAACCAAAACAATGAGACCGGCAATAGCTACTCCTAAAGTAATCAAAGGAAAGGCCTTTTTAAAAGAAATACCAAATAAAAAAGCAATTAAAGAACCAGTCCAAGCACCAGTTATTGGTAAAGGAATTGCCACAAAAAGAATTAAAGCCAAAGGACCGTACTTTTCTATCCCAGAATTATATTTCCTTCTTGTCCTTTCAAAAAGCCAAGAAAAAAATCTTTGAAAAATTCTAAAATGTTTAGAGAGCCACTGAGCAACTGGCTCTAAAAATAAAAGAATTAAAACTACTGGAACTAAATTTCCTACCAGAGAAATTAAATAAGCTGAAAACCAATTTAAATTATAAACAGTCAGGGCTAAAGGAATGGAAAGACGAAGTTCGCCAATCGGAGTCATTGCCAATAAAAATGTTTGAAATTCCGGGAGCATAAAAAATTAGCGATTAAAAGCTCGGAAATCTGACTTTCGGAGACACGCTTCGCTCGCCCAGCGTGCTCGCTCACTCATGTCCTCGCCTCGCTCGTCCTCCGATTGAAGTCGAAGGACACCATGCCCGCTCGGCTGCGGATGGTCCCGAGAAGTCAATTTCCTCGCTTTTATTAACGTTAGAGTTTACTGAGTTCGTAGATACTCAGCGGCTTTTTCCGGCTCAATAGTTGAAATTTCAATTCCTGTTCCTAATTCAAATCCAGCCCAAATGCCGGTTTTTGGTAAAATTATTAAATGCCAATGATAATTCTTATAATTCCCGTCATCACAAGGAGCAGTATGAATGTAAAAATTGTAAGGAGGGTCATCTAAGGCCTTATAGAGTTTATCCAGAGCCATTTGAAGGGCATCAGCAAAAAAATCTTTTTCTTCCTCATTCATTCTTTCAAAATATGGCAAATGTTCTTTGGGATAAACCCTTAACTCAAAAGCGGTTTGAGGAGCAAAAGGACATAAAACCACAAATTTTTTATTTTCATAAATAATCTTCTGGCCATCTTTTATATCCCAGTCAATCATCATACAATAAACACATTTACCTTCTTCTTTATAAAATCTCTCTGCTCCTTCAACACTTCCTCTTAAGTCTGGATCTATCACTGGGAAAGCAATTATCTGGGAATGGGGATGAGTAATGGAAGCTCCTGCTTCCTGCCCATGATTGTGAAAAATAGATACATACTTAATAAGGGACTTCTTCATTAAATCCAAATATCTTGCCTGATAGCAATCAACTACTTCTTTAACCTCTGTTTTAGAGAACTGAGCTAATTGTTTCTCGTGATCCCGAGTAATAACCACTTCACAGAAACCAACGCCATCCAGAATTTTATTAGGTCCTTCTTTTCTCTCATGAAGTTTCTCTCCTTCTGAAAAAGCCGGGTATTTATTAGGAACGGAAACCACTTTCCAATTTTCTCCCTTAGGACATTGATAAAGTGGAGAGAGTTGAGTTTCTAAATTACAAAAAGGACATTTCTCGGGTAGAACTTTTTCTTTAATTCTTTTTTCTTTAGCAAAAG
>DAOWIS010000021.1 GCA_030640805.1 bacterium
AGTATTATCCTCAAAGCTCGCATATAGTAACGGAGAACAGAAAATTAGACGCGCCCCAGGCGAAATAGCTCTTCCTTATTATTTCAATAAAGATAGTAAGGATAATATCTATATAGCAGACTTACTAGGACAAATTAAAGTTTTTGATTCCAGTGGAAACTTTGAATTTTCTTTTCAACCACAGGGTAGTGTAGATGATTTAGTTGTTATGGAAATAGACGGTGTTAAAATTTATGTTGTTGTGAATGATTTAGCTTTTGACGAAAAAGATAATCTCTATATTAAAGCATCTCTCTCTACGGGTAGTTATTTACTCCAATATGAACCTGAATATACTTTGCCATATCGAAAGAGAATTCCAATTCATTGGGAAGAATTACCTAAAACTGCATTTAGTGCTATATATATCATTAATAATAAAATATATATACCAGGTGCAGGCCAAGATAGTTGGATTAGTTATCTTATAGGAGTAATTGATAATGGCATTCTAAAAGAAACACCCTTGGCAGAATTTCAGGGAATTCTTGGCTCAACGAGTGGTAATTGGTATAAAGTTGAAATAACAGAAAAATTTAAAAAGGGCACAATAACCATTTTAGATTCATCTGGCACTGTATTGCGAACTATTATTTTAGAAAGGGAAGGATTAGTTTCAATGGGGTTTTTAGGAGAAGACCAAAATGGCAACATCTATATCCAAATAGAAAAAACCAAGGAATCTGGAACTGGTGTAGAATTAGAGGTTCATAAATTTGATTCAGTAGGTAATAGTTTGACTATTCTCAGCATTCCAAACACCAATTATACCCTTTGGTCAAATAAACTTCTTTTAGTTAGTAAAGATGGTACCGTTTGGCAAGTATTACCAGCAGATGACGGGTGGTATATAAATAAATGGAGTACAATTTATTGAGTTTTAGGTTAGTGTCTTAGGTATATAATTACAATCTATCCTTGAAGTATAGGTTTTTGGTCAGTTAGTGAGATAAATTAAAACTTTTAAAAAATTCAAAAATTTTTAAATTTTGCTCTGTCATTTTACATTTTTCATTTTACATTTTGCATTTGACTGAGCGAAGCGAAGGAACGTGGTTAAAGTAAAAAAAAGAGAAGGAGAAGTAACAGGGAGTTTAATAAGGCGTTTTTCACGTTCTGTTCAACAGAGCGGTATTTTACTTGAGGTTCGAAAAAAGAAATTTTATCAAAAACCAAAAAATAAAAAACAAAGAAGACAAAGTGCTTTAAGGAAATTAGAACTTAAGAAAAAATACGAACAATTAAAAAAATTAGGTAAGGCGTAACCCAACTTTGTCAGAAATATGCCAAAGTTGAGAAACTCTAAATCCTAATATCTAAATCCTAAACAATATCTAATTCTCTAATTCTTTAAATCTCAAACTCTTTAAAATATTGGGATTTGGGATTTTGGAATTTGTTTAGAAATTCGGATTTCGGATTTAGGATTTTTAAGAATCATGTCTCGAAGTCGTTTTATCACTGGCCTCGATGTCGGTACTACTAATATTCGAATTATAGTCTTGGAGTTAAAAAAGAATTCTAAGCCCCGAGTGGCGGCTGCTGCGTCTTATCCTTCTTTTGGATTGCGACGGGGAGTGGTAATAAATATGACTGAAGCTAGAGAAAATATCTCTTGCTGTTTGAAAAAAGCGGGAGAGATTTCTCAATCTTCTCTTAAAAAGGTTTATGTAAATATTGGAGGGAATCACATTTCTATTATAGGAAATAAAGGAGGAGTAGCAGTTTCTCGAGCCAATGGTGAGGTCTCTGAAGGAGACATAGAGAGAGTAATTAATGAAGCTAAAGCAATTTCTATTTCCCCGAACAAAGAGCCGCTTCATACTATCCCCCAGAAATACAAATTAGATGATCAGGAGGGGATAAAAGATCCCTTAGGAATGCACGGAGTAAAATTGGAAGTAGACACTTTAATTATTTGCGGAGGAACTCCTCATATTAAAAACCTTACTAAAACAGTATTTGAAACCGGGATTGAGATTCAGGATTTAGTATTTTCTCCTTTAGCGATTTCTTCTGCTCTTCTCTCTTGTCGTCAAAAAGAGTTAGGAACGATGATTTTGGACTTAGGAGGAGGAACAACCAGTTTTGCGGTTTGGGAAGAAGGAGATTTAATTCATGCCGTTGTTTTACCTATTGGCGCTTCTCATATTACCAATGATATTGCCATAGGGCTCCGTATCTCCTTAGATCTAGCCGAACAAATAAAAATTAAATATGGCTACTGTCTTCCAAGGGAGATGACTAGGAAAGAGATAATTGATCTCTCTGAATTTGGAGAAGAGGGAAAATTTCTAAAGAGAGAGGTCTCAGAAATTATAGAAGCCAGGTGGTCGGAAATTTTTGATTTAGTGAATAAAGAATTAAGAAAGATTGGCAGAGAAAAACTTCTACCGGCTGGAGTAATTCTTGCTGGTGGAGGAGCAAAAAGCCAAGGAATTGTGGAATTAGCCAAAAGAGAATTAAAACTTCCTTGTTTTATCGGTTCTTTCCAATTAGAAGGAATCTCTTCTCAATTAGATAACATCTTATTTGCTAATGCTTTAGGCTTAGCTTTTTATGGAATTAGGGAAGGGATTGATGGATTCGGAGTTTCCAGAGAACAGAATCTCTTTTCAAAAGTGAAAAGATGGTTTAAGACATTTTTGCCTTAAATATTAAAGTAAATTAGAAACTAGAAAATAAAAAAACAGGGTTGGAACTCCCTGTTTATTTTTTTATACGCGATGCAAGTTACGAATGGCACACGAATGTATAAATTAAAAGATTAAAAAATTATTCGTAAATTCGAGCGGGATTTGTAATTAGAGTCGCTTTATTATTTTTTCTTTCTTCTCAAAAAAGCCGGAATTTCCCATTCTTCTTCTTTTTTTTCTTCCTCTGATTTAATTTTTTCCTTATTTTCTTTATTAACTATAAGAGGAATATGATTTTTTATATTTTGATTAGAGGAAGAAATATTACTGAACCCGGTAGCAATAACCATTACTTTAATTTCTCCTTTTCTTAAGTTATCATCTTGGGTTGCTCCAAAAATAACCTTAGCTTCCGAATCAATATTTTCGGTGATAATTTTAGCCGCTTCATTTACCTCTGACATTGCTAAGTCTTCTTTACCGCTAACATTAAAAAGCACTCCCTTTGCTCCGTCTATGGAGAATTCTACCAAAGGAGAATTAATGGCCGCTCGGGCTGCTTCAATTGCTCTTTGTTTACCTTTGGCTTTTCCGATACCCATTAAAGCCGGCCCAAACTGCATTATAGTTCTAATATCAGCAAAATCAACATTGATTATCCCCGGAATAGTAATTAAATCTGATATTCCCTGAACTCCTTGTCTCAAAACATCGTCGACAATAGAAAAAGCAGAAATCAAAGGAGTTTTTCTTTCGATAATAGAAAGTAATTTGTCATTGGGAATAGTAATTAGAGTATCAACTTTATCCTTTAGTCGAGAAAGTCCTTCCTCAGCAATTTGAGCTCTTATCACTCCTTCAAAAAAGAATGGCTTAGTAACCACGGCAATAGTCAGAGCTTTGTTTTCTTTGGCTATTTCTGCTATCACCGGTGAAGCTCCTGTCCCGGTTCCGCCACCCAATCCTGCAGTCAAGAATATCATATCTGTTCCCTGAAGAGCTTCTTTTATTTCTTCTCTATCCTCCTCGGCTGCCTGCCGACCAATTTCTGGATTCATTCCTGCTCCCAAGCCTTGAGTAAGATTCTTGCCGATATGGATTTTTTGGGGAGCAACAGAGTGGTGAAGATCTTGAGCGTCAGTGTTGATAGTAATAAATTCTATTCCTTGAATTTTAGATTTTACCATTCGCGAAACAGCATTTCCACCGCCACCTCCTATTCCGACGACTTTTATCCGAGCAAAAGTTTCAATTTCTGGTTTAACTTGAGCCATATTCCCTCGCTTTACTCGGTCAAATGCAAAGTTCAAAATGAAAAATGCAAAATGATAGAGCAAAATTTAAAATTATTTATTATTTAATCAATTTTGAGTTTTGAATTGTTGTTTTGCCTTTTTCGCTTTACGTTTTTACTTCCCTTCATTATACCTATTTTAAAAAATTAAGCAAGACCTAAGAAATTTATCTACAGTTTGACCTCTCTTCTTTTATAGAATAAAATGAATTATACTGTTATAATTTTGGCTTATGGAGAATAAAATTAACAAAATTAAAAAGCGTGACGGCAGAATAGCGGATTTTGAGCAACAGAAGATTACTGATGCTATTTATAGGGCATTGACGGCTACTCAACAAGAGGATGGTAAAAAATCCAAAAAACTTTCTGATAAAGTAATAACCTTTTTGAATAGGCGATTTAAAGGGGAAGAAATTCCTAAGGTTGAAGAGGTTCAGGATATAGTAGAGGAAGTTTTAATTTTAGAGAACCTAATAGAGACCGCCAAGGCCTACATTTTGTATAGAGAGCAGAGAAGAAGGATAAGAGAGGTGGTAAGGGTGAGCGAGGAAGCGGTAGACAGGATTGATCAATATTTAGAAAAACTTGATTGGGAAGTTCAAGAAAATGCCAACATGGCTTTTTCTTTACAAGGATTGAATCACTATGGAGTATCTTATATTGTTAAAAAATATTGGTTAAACAAGATTTATCCCGAAGAAATTAGGCAAGCACATGAGTTGGGTGATTTCCATTTGCATAATTTAGACACTTTATCATGTTACTGTATGGGTTGGGACCTGTACGACCTTTTATTAAAGGGATTTGGGGGAGTTTCTGGAAAAGTAGAAACAAAACCAGCAAAACATTTTAGAGCAATATTAGGTCAGGTAGTAAATTTTCTTTATACGGTTCAAGGTGAATGTGCAGGGGCAGTGGCTTTTTCAAACTTTGATACTCTTTTGGCTCCTTTTATTCGCTATGATAATTTGAACTACCAGCAGGTAAAGCAATCTCTCCAAGAATTTTTATTCAACATGGCAGTTCCCACCCGGGTAGGGTTCCAATGTCCTTTTAGTAATCTCACTTTAGATCTTAAACCTTCTCCGGCATTTGCCAAACAACCAGTAATTATTGGAGGTGAGCTTCAAAAAGAAACTTATGGTGAATTTGAGGAAGAGATGAAAATATTTGATAAAGCTCTTTACGAAACGATACTTGAGGGAGATAAAAGTGGAAGACCTTTTCATTTTCCCATTCCCACAATAAACATTACTAAAGACTTTTCTTGGGAAGAACCTTCTTTCGATCTAATTTTTGAAGCCTCAGCTAAATATGGAACAAATTATTTCGCCAACTACATCAATTCCGAAATGAAACCTGAGGATGTTAAAAGCATGTGTTGCAGGCTTCGTTTGGATCTAACAGAACTTTATAATCGAGGTGGGGGAGGACTTTTTGGATCAGGGAGTTTGACTGGCTCAATTGGAGTAGTGACAATTAATCTTTCTCGGATTGGCTATCTTTCTAAGACCAAAAAAGAATTTTTTGAAAGATTAGCAAAACTGATGGATTTAGCTAAAGAGAGTTTAGAAATTAAAAGGAAAACCATTGAAAGCTTTATTGAAAAAAGTTTATATCCTTATTCAAAATTTTATTTGTCGGGAGTGAAAAAGACAAAAGGAGAGTATTTTACTAATCATTTTTCAACCATTGGTTTAGTTGGGATGAATGAAGCTTTGTTAAACTTTATTGGCGAGAACATTACTTCAAAAAGAGGTAGAAAATTTACTTTAGAAGTTATGGATTTTATGAGGGAAAAATTAGTGAAGTACCAAGAAGAAACTACCCACATCTATAATTTGGAGGCTACGCCAGCTGAATCAACTGCTTATAGATTAGCGCTAAAGGATAGAGAAAAATATCCTGATATTATAACCGCTGGCACAAAAAAGACACCATATTATACAAATTCTAGTCAGCTACCAGTTAATTATACCAACGATATTTTTGAGGCCTTGAAACTCCAGGATGAAATCCAATGTCGCTACAGTGGCGGTACTGTCCTCCACCTCTTTTTAGGAGAAAGAATTTCTGATATCCGAACAGTAAAATCCTTAGTTAAAAAAGTTTTTGAGAACTTTAAATTACCCTACATTACCATTACTCCAACCTTTTCAATTTGTCCTACCCATGGTTATGTAAACGGAGAGCATTTCTATTGTCCAAAGTGTACTATTAAGCAACCCTGCGAGGTTTACTCACGAGTGGTTGGCTACCTCCGTCCTGTAACACAGTGGAATACTGGCAAACAAGAGGAATTTAAAGAAAGAAAAGAATTTAAGATTTAATATCTATGATTATTGGCGGTCTTCAAAAACTTACATTAATAGATTACCCTGGCAAATTAGCAGCCACGGTTTTTTGTATTGGCTGTAATTTTCGCTGTCCCTGGTGTTATTCAGCAGAATTAGTTTTACCGGAAAAGATTAAACTCCAGCCCAAAATTTCAGAAAAAGTTTTCTTCAATTTTCTAAAAGAAAGACAAGGGTTGCTAAAAGGTGTTGTTTTGTGTGGAGGAGAGCCAACTATTCATCAAAATCTACCAGAGTTTATAAAGAAGATAAAAAAATTAGGATATTTAGTAAAACTTGATACTAATGGCTCTAATCCTAAAATGCTCAGAGAATTGATTAATAAAAAATTAATAGACTATGTAGCAATGGATATTAAGGCACCAAAAGAAAAATATAAGAAAGTTGTTGGAGGTATTGGAATTGATGGAATTGTTGGAAATATTCAAAAAAGCATTGATATTTTGAAAGAAAATAAAATTGATTATGAGTTTAGAATGACGGTGGTTCCCACTATTCATACAAAAAAGGATATTATTCAAATTGCAAAAGATATTTCGCCAGCCAGAAGGTTTTATCTCCAAAATTTTCGACCAGAAAAAACAATAGATCCAAAATTTGAAAAAATTAAACCCTATCCAAGGGATTATTTAATTGAGATTCAAAAAGCTATTTCTTCCTTTTTTGAGATTTGCCGGATAAGAGAATAATTTTTTTAATCTATGGAGGTTCAACCTCCATAGGAGGTTGAACCTCGTAAATTTATGCTCTATTCTCGGTCAATAGTTAAGATATTAATTAATGGCGGTATTGGAGTTTTACCTACTGATACCCTCTATGGTTTAGTTGGTCAAGCATTATCTAAAAGAGCAGTTTCAAGAATTTATAAGTTGAAAAAAAGAAATCCCAGAAAGCCAATGCTAATTCTTATAGGATCAATTAAAGACCTAAATTTATTTAAAATTAAATTTAGCAAGAAAAGGCAAAATTTATTACTTAAATTCTGGCCGGGTAGAGTGAGCATTATTTTATCTTGCTCTCCCAAAAAATTTTCTTATCTTCATCGAGGAATAAAAACTTTAGCTTTTCGCTTGCCAAAAAAGTTAAGCTTAATCCGTTTATTAAGAAGAACAGGTCCTTTAGTGGCTCCAAGCGCTAATCCAGAAAGATTAAAACCAGCCAAAACCATAAAAGAAGCAAAAAAATATTTTGGTGATAAAGTTGATTTTTATTTTAGTCAGGGAAAACTAATATCTTTACCTTCGACTTTGATTGCTATTAAAAATGGCAAAATTATTATTAAGAGAAAAGGAGCTTTTGATTTGAATTTACGAAATTTACGGAGTTGAGCCTCGGAAAGCGTTCAGCGGAAGTCAATCAAAAACCGCCCTGACTCTAGTCGGGGCGGTTTGTTTTAAAATTTAGTTTGTAATTCAGTGGTTATTCTTTCTCTATTGACTTTACAGTATTAGTTTCCAAATCTATAGTAACTTGGTATTTCTCATTAATGCTTTCTTTTTCTAATACTATAGTAGCTGTTCCTACTTTTGCCGTTTCACTTATTCCTTCTTCTGTCTCAGTTTTACTGATAACTTGTTTTGATTTAACAACCTCTAAAATCTCATAATCGTTGTCTCCAAGTATCTCTTTTAATTTTTCATTCTCTTGAGCGGTTTTCTCCAGCACTTCAGCAAAGAGTTTTTTCTGGTCAACAGTAATGCCCTCATTTGGTTCACTCTTTTTAATAATATAGGTAGGTATTTCTTTTTCGGGAACAGCAGGAGAAATATGGATCTGAGATCCTACTCCTTCGGTAGTAAAGCTTACTACTCCTTCTATTATTCCTATGGTCGGATTAACCGTGATAATATCCTGTTTGTCTTTACTTTTAAAAATCACATTAATCCTTTTGCCTTCTTTTTCAACAGAAGCAACTGTCATTTCTCCGTTTCTTTCTTCTAAATAAAGTTTAGATGAAGGCATCGGTTTGACAATTATTTCCCTTTCTCTTATATCTGGAATCATTTCCTGAATTTTGGAGTCACTCTGGGCGATTTTTATTGCCTTTGTTTTCTCTTCTTCAGTTAAAAAAGACATAGGAATGTGTAGTTTCGCTTCGTATTCTAATACTTCTTCTTCCGTAAGAATTTCCATTTCGACGGCTCCTTTTCTATCAATTTCAGACCCAATCTTCTTTAATTCCTTTACTTCCCTTGTTTTAAGATCTATTTCAGCAACCGAGCCAGAAAAAAATTGAGGTTCTCCTTTTTCAGTTAATGTTATTCCAAAACGCACACCAGATTTAGTGGTAAGAGTTCTTTCTGCTAACTCAGCAGGCATTTTTTCTTCCGGCATAGTAAGTAAAACGTATGCTTTACCATCTTGCAGTTTTACTTGTTTAATCTCTACACCATATTCTTCCATCATTTTCTGAATTTGAGGGTCATTTTTGGCGATTTCCATTGCTTTGGCTATTTGTAATTTTGGTTGGATTATAGTAAAGCCCACCACTAAAATTAAAGCCAGAGCAACGCTAGCGGGAACTAATCTTTTTGTCCAAAACATAATTGGTTTTTTCTTAAAATATCCAGAGTCCTGCCCGTAATGCTTCGCGTAGCGATGCAGGCGGGTAAGCAGAGCCATTTTGAGTCGTTGTTTATGGTTCTGAATTTTAATTTCTGGTGTTTTTATATTCTCTAATTTTTTGATTAAGTCTTCTTGTTTCATATCTCTGGATACTTAAAATGTTTTATTATTACCTTTTCCGACCTTTGTGAGCATCTTTTGATGCTCTGTAAACATAACGCCTTTGGTCGAAAAAGGTTGCACTATTCCATTAATCCTCTTAACTTCTTCAATCCTCGATGAAGTAAAGATTTTATTGTCCCTTCTTTTTTCCCTAAAATTTCGGCAATTTCTTTAATTTTCTTTTTCTCAAAAAATCTCAAGGTGATTACTTCTTGGTATTTTATGGGAAGTTTGGAGATTTTTTCTTGAAGCATTAAAAAATCCTGATGTCTTTTTAGTTCTTGTTCAGCCTCAAGGATTTCATTAGAGGGGTTTGAAATAGCAATTGGCTCTGGAATTTTCTCTAAAGAAACTGGTTTATATTTATTCTTTCTAAAATAGTTAGCAATTTCATTATTGGCTATTCTGTAAAGCCAAGCAGAGAAAGGGATATTCTGCCATCTAAATTGCCAGAGTTTCTTCAGGGCTTTGAAAAATGTCTCTGAGGTTATATCTTGAGTAATTTCTAAATTAGCCACTCTCTTTAATGTGTAGCCAAAGATTTTGGAATAATACTGCTCATAGAGTTCACCAAAGATTTCTGGATTTTTCTTGGCTTCTTTGATTAATTCTCTTTCTTTCCTTAATTCCATATCAAAAACATAGGATTTTCATCCTTACTTTAACACAACGCAGAAAATTCTAAAAGGTTGCATTTTTTTGTGAATGCCATTTTAATAATTGTGAGTGGTTTTCTGATATGTTATAATGAGCTTGCCAGACAATTTCTAACAGCGTCCAATAAGGAGGAGCAACAATTTTTGCAAATCCGAGCTTTTATTCGGATTTTTATTTGAATTTTATAAATTTTAATTAAAATTTAGTTAATGACAAAATCTAAGATTTTTTTGTATTTTTGTTTATCTTTTATTTTTGGTATTTTTCTGAATTCTTTAGTTTCTATTTCCCAGTTAGCAATGCTGGGAATTTTGTTTTTTGGGATTCTTTTGATTTCGGTATTTTGGCCCTTCGACAAGCTCAGGGTAAACTCTGGGAGAAAACATTTAGTAGTGGTTGGTTTTTGTTTGTTGATTTTAGTTTTAGGAGCTTGGCGGCATCAAACCTCTCAATCAAGAATTTTTAATAATGAATTAAGAAACTACATAGATAGTAATAAAGAAATTACTCTTTTGGGAAGAGTTTCTTCTGAGCCAGATATCAGAGATAGTCACATTAAACTAATAATTAAAATAAAAGAAATTCAGCCCCAAAACAACGATTTCAAAATTTTAAAATTAAAAAGAGAAGAAAAAGTTTTAGTAACCACTCAAAGATATCCTGAATATAGACACAATGACCAATTAAAAATTACTGGTTTTTTAAAAACTCCCCAAGTTTTCGATGGTTTTAATTACAGGGATTATTTAGCCAAAGATGGAATTTATTCAGTAATGTATAATTCTGAGATTCAATTATTAAATAGAAAAAACTATGGAAGTCCGACTTCAATAGTATATGCTAAGATTTTGGATTTAAAAAATAAATTAAGAGAAAGTATCTATGGTTCTTTGAGTCCGCCTCAGTCCTCAATTTTGGGAGCAATGATTTTAGGGGATAAAAGAAAAATGTCAAATGACCTCAAAGAGAAATTAAATATAGTTGGTCTTCGTCACATTACAGCAATTTCCGGGATGCACATCACTATTATTACTTTTGCCTTAATGTTTTTGGGAACTACCTTAGGTCTTTGGCGAGGTCAGGCCTTTTATTTTGCTATAATAATTTTAATCTTATTTATAATTATGATTGGAGCACCGGCTTCGGCAATTCGAGCTGGAATTATGGGAGGACTTTTACTTTTAGGGCAGAAATTAGGTAGATTAAGCACTTCTTCTCGAGCCGTAGTTTTTGCTGCTGCTCTAATGCTTTATTTCAATCCTTTGCTTTTAAGATTGGATGTTGGTTTTCAACTTTCTTTTTTAGCGGTAATGGGTATTATTTATCTGATGCCGATTTTCCAAAATTGGCTAAAGAAACTTCCTAATCCAAAGATATTTCCTCTTCGCTCGCTTTTAGTTATGAGTTTAGCTGCTCAAATTTTTACTCTGCCGATTTTGGTTTATAATTTTGGCAGAATGTCTCTGGTTGCTCCAATTACCAATATTTTAGTTGTGCCTTTTTTGCCTCTTGTTATGGGACTGGGATTTCTTTTTGCTTTTATTGGAATTATCTGGCAGCCAATAAGTTGGGTTCTATCCTGGCCTTGTTGGCTGGTTTTAACCTATATTTCTAAAATAGTGGACGGATTTTTTTCTTTTTCTTTTGCTTCATTAACTTTTCAAATCTCCTGGCTTTGGCTCATAATTTTATATTTAATTTTAGGGGTTGCCACCTGGTATCTGCGCAAGAAATTTGGCAGAGATAATCTATTACCTTTCAATTATTCCTAAATATGTCATCTAATAAAAAACTTTTTCTTTTATTAATTCTTTTCATAACTACTATTTTAGTCTGGATTGCTGTTTTTATTATCTCTCAAGATGATTTTCTTGAAGTTAATTTTTTTGATATTGGTCAAGGAGATAGTATTTTCATTGAGACGCCGAAGGGAAATCAAATTTTAATTGATGGAGGACCAGATAGCACTATTTTAGAAAAATTAGGCAAAGAAATGCCTTTTTGGGATAGAACCATAGATTTAGTAATTCTGACCCATCCGGAAAAAGACCATATTAAAGGACTTTTAGAGGTTTTAAAAAGATATCAAGTTGAAAATATTTTATGGACCGGAGTTTCTTGCAGTAGCAGTTTGTGTAGAGAGTGGCAAGATTTAATTTTGAAAGAAGGAGCTAATATAAAAATTGCTCAGGCTGGTCAAGTATTAAAAATGGGGAAAGGAGTTTATTTTAATATTCTTTATCCCTTTGAAAATTTAGAAGGGAAAGAAGTTAAAAACTTAAATAATACTTCTATTGTTTTTCGTTTAGTTTTTAGAGAAAATTCTTTTCTTTTTACCGGAGATACCTCAAAATCAATAGAATATCAGCTTCTTATTTGCGCAAATTCGTGGTCAAATTCGGGCAAATTCCTAATTCTGGATTCCGATGTTCTAAAAGTTGGTCATCATGGAAGTAAAACCTCCAGTTCTCAAGAATTTTTGGAAAAAGTTTCACCCGAGATTGCCGTAATTCAGGCAGGAAAAGACAATTCTTATGGTCATCCTCATCAGGAGGTCTTGG
The DNA here is from genome assembly GCA_030640805.1 of bacterium. Taxonomy (GTDB): domain Bacteria; phylum Patescibacteriota; class Minisyncoccia; order Minisyncoccales; family DAOWIS01; genus DAOWIS01. The sequence goes on from DAOWIS010000021.1 coordinate 12,272, forward strand.
AAACCTTAGCCAAGTATGATATAAAAGTGCTAAGAACCGACCTCAACGGAGACATTAAAATAATATCTAATGGAATAAAACTTTATGAGAAATGTTCAGTTTCCAATTTTTAAAACTAAAATTGAGGGAGTAAGCCAAAAATTTAATTTAGCCAGTCCCAAAGAGAGAGAGGCCTATTTTAAATTGAAGGCGGGGCCAGAGATTGAAAAATTAAGAAGATATCTAAAGAACAACAGTTTTATTGCTTATCTTTTGGGGAAAAAGAATTCTGGCAAAGGAACTTATGCCAAGATGTTTGGAGAGATAGTGGATCCCGAAAGAATAGGGCATTTTTCTATTGGGGATATGGTAAGAGAGATCGATAGTGAATTGGCAGATAAAGAAAAAAGGAAAGAAATATTTAATTTTTTAGAAAAGAATTATCGAGGCTGGATTTCTCTTGAAGAGGTCTTTAATATTTTAGAGAAAAGGAGCATTAAAACCCTTTTGCCCACAGAATTAATTTTAGCTTTAGTTAAAAGGGAAATAGCCAAGAGGAAAAAGAAAGCTCTTTTTATTGATGGTTTTCCTCGTGACTTAGACCAAATTTCCTATTCTTTGTTTTTCCGGGATTTAATTGGTTATCGAGAAGACCCAGATATTTTTATTTTAATTGATGTTCCAGCCGAGGTAATTAATGAAAGAATTAAATGGAGAAGAGTTTGTCCTCTTTGTAAAACTTCAAGGAATTTAAAATTACTCCCTACTTCAAAGGTAAGATATGATGAAAAGAAAAAAGAATTTTATTTAATTTGTGACAATCCAGGTTGTCGAGAGGAAATTATGGTTGCCAAAGAAGGGGACGAGAAAGGCATTGAACCAATAAAGAAAAGATTGGAGATGGACGAAAAATTAATACAACAATCTTTTTCCCTTCACGGCATTCCTAAAATTCTTTTAAGAAACTCTATTCCAGTCAAAGAAACAAAGAAATATGTTGATGATTATGAGATTACTCCCCAATACTCTTTCCAGTGGGACGAAAGAGCCAAAAAAGTAAAAATAAAAGAAAGTCCTTGGATTATTAAGGACAAGGAGGGAGTAGAATCTTTTAGTTTATTAGCCGCGCCAGTGGTAGTTTCTTTGATAAAACAGATGGCCGAGAAAATTTGACACCCCTTCGCGATGAACCCTATTGCTTGCCATCGGGGCATTCTGATTGAGGTTGACAGGGGTTTTTCCATTTTGCTATAATAAAGATGGTTCTGTTACAAATTGGCAAGATTTTGGGTTAAACTGTTTTTAGAGGGAGTTCTACATTATCTAAACTCGTGGGTTTGGATTGCGGACACCCACCTGATTTTTAGCCGAAATTCTGCTTGAGTAGCAGAGCCACTAAAAAAACATCAATACTCTGATGTTTTTTTAGTTAATTCTATTTAAATTTTATTTTTTTCTAAGATGATTTTTTCTATTAATCTTATCTTTTTTATTTTTTCTTCTAATATTTTTACCATAGATTTTATTTTAGTAAAATTTCGTTTAATTGCGAAGCAATTACAGCGAACGAAGTGAACGGTTCGTTTTGGTCGGGGCACCCGGACTCGAACCGGGAATCGCACGCACCCCATGCGCGCATGTTAACCAATTACACTATGCCCCGCAGGCTACTTTGTTTTTCCCATTGCTTTGATGCACTTTGCGCAGGCTTTTACTCTTTTGCCGGAGGGCAAACGAACCCATTGTAAATTGGGATATTTTCTTTTTTTGGAAGTAGGATTATATTTGCCCCTTAATTTCTTCCGTGTTATACTTTTTATATAACTTTTGCCGCAAATAGCACAAATTTTTGCCATAATATATAATATTATAGCATTATTTTTATTTTAGCAACATTTATGGAAATTATCAGTTTAGTTTTTATCATCATCATTTTTCTTTTCTCGGTGGTTATCCACGAGGTTTCTCATGGGGCAATGGCTAATGCCTTGGGTGATCCAACTGCCAGATTAATGGGTCGGTTAACTCTAAATCCCCTGAAACATTTAGACCCAATAGGTTCAGTTATTGTCCCTTTATTTTTAATTTTAATTTCTTTGGGAACAGGAGGAGGAATTATTTTTGGTTGGGCAAAGCCAGTTCCCTTTAATCCTTATAATTTAAGAGATCAAAGATGGGGTCCGGCTAAAGTAGCGGCAGCTGGGCCGGCAGCTAATTTTTTGGTGGCTTTGGTATTTGGTTTATTTATTCGATTTTTTCCTCTTTCTCTATTTCCCATAACTCAGAATCTTTTAGTTCTTTTTAGTTATATTGTTTGGGTAAATCTTCTTTTAGGAATATTTAACCTACTACCAATTCCTCCTTTAGATGGCTCCCATATTTTATTTGCTCTTTTACCCGCTTCTCTGGAAAACTTAAAACTTACTTTACAAAAATATGGCTTTATAATTTTAATATTTTTTATTTTTCTTTTTTTTCAATTATTAATTCCCCTGATTCAATGGATTTTTCAATTTATAGTTGGCTATTCTCTTTTCTGATGCCCATAATACTCAGCCTCAGCGCTAAAAAATAAATGAAATATTATTTAAATATAGGGCGAGCCAGTGACCTTAAAAATTCCAAAGAAAGAAGAATTTACCGTTTTTTAGAGATTTTGCCCGGCGCTTTTTCTTGGCTTACTTTAGGACTTTTAGTCCTTTTTTCTTGGCTGATTCCTTTTTGGGTGGCTATTTTTGCTTTGGTTTTTTGTATCTACTGGATTTTAAAAACAATCTATTTAAGCATTCATACCAAGATTGCCTATAATAAGATGAGGGAAAATGAAAGGACTGATTGGATAAAGAAAATCCAAAATCTCCCGATCAAAGATCGAGGATCCTTGACTAAAATCGGGACAAAATCTAATATCCAAAAAAACTGGAAAGATATTTATCATTTAGTCATAATTCCTCTTTATAAAGAGCCGTTAGAGATAACTAGAAATACTTTTAAAGCCTTAGAAAAATGTGATTATCCTAAAGAGAAAATGATAGTAATTCTAACCTACGAGCAGGGGGGAGGAAAGAAAACAGAAAAGGTAGCTAATATTATCCAAAAAGAATTTCAAAACAAATTTTATAAGTTTCTATTAACAGGGCATCCTTTTGGACTTCCTGGAGAAATAGCTGGAAAAGGAGCCAATGAGACCTGGGGAGGGAAAAAAGCCAAAGAGAAAATTATTGATCCTTTAGATATTCCTTACAAAAACATTATTGTTTCTTGTTTCGATGCTGATACTGTGATTTACCCAAAATACTTTAGTTGTCTTACTTATCATTATTTAACTTGCAAAAATCCCCAAAAAACCAGTTTTCAACCTATTCCTCTTTTTATAAATAATATCTGGGAAGCGCCAGCTATTTCTAGGATAACATCTTTTTCTGCTACCTTTTGGCATTGTCTAAGTCAGGAGAGACCGGAAAAGAATCGTACTTTTTCTTCTCATTCTATGTCTTTTCAGGCCTTGGTAGATGTTGGATTTTGGCAGACAAACGTTGTTTCTGAAGATTCCCGGATATTCTGGCAATGCTTTTTATATTTTGACGGAGATTACGAAGTGAACTCCCTTTATTATCCAGTAGCTATGGATGCCAATGTGGCTAAAACTTTCTGGAAAACTTGCTTTAATATTTATAAACAGCAAAGGAGGTGGGGTTATGGAGTAGCTGATGTTCCTTATTGGCTTTTTGGTTTTTTAAAAAATAAAAAAATCCCCCTTAAGAAAAAATGGCGATATGGTTTTTTCACTTTTGAGGGATATCATTCCTGGGCCACTAATGCTTTAATTATATTTTTATTTGGTTGGCTTCCCTTAATTTTAGGAGGAGAAAAATTTAACACTACTCTTTTGTCTTACAATTTACCAATTTTAGTTAGAGTTTTAATGACCATTGCTATGATTGGATTAGTTTCTTCGGCTTTTCTGGCTATTAAACTTTTACCTCCCCGGCCGCTCCAATATGGTAAATGGAAATATTTAGTTATGGTTTTCCAGTGGTTTTTAATTCCTGTTAGTTTAATATTTTTTGGTGCTTTTCCTTGCTTAGATGCCCAAGCTCGCCTAATGTTTGGTAAGTATATGGGCTTTTGGCCAACGGAAAAAGTAAGAAAAGAAAAACGATTAAGCGATTAAGAGATTGAGAGATTTTTATTCTTAATTAACTTAATCTCTTAATCAACTTAATTAACTTCACTCCAAATGTACTCTTTTCTTGAATTCTTTAAGTTTTTCTAAAAGCAGGGGATATTTTTCTAAATTTGGTTCTTTCTCTAAAATTAAGTTCGCTTCTTGGCGGACTTTTTTTATAAGAGGCAGGTCAGATAGGTTCCGCATAGTAAAATCGGGGATGCCTGACTGTCTTGTTCCGAAGAAATCGCCTGGTCCTCTAATTTTTAAATCTTTTTCAGCCAATTCAAATCCATTTTCACAGGTAAGAATTGCTTTTAATCTTTGATAGGTTTTTTTGGCCGGAGAATCAGTAAGCAGAAAACAATAAGATTGATGAAGTCCTCTTCCTACTCTGCCTCTGAATTGATGAAGCTGAGCCAAACCGAATCTATCTGCTCCCTCTATCATCATTATTGTGGCATTAGGAACATCTATTCCTACCTCAATTACTGAGGTAGAAACCAAAATATCACTTTTTTTCTTTTTGAAATTTTTCATTATTTTTTCCTTTTCTTTACTTTTCATTTTACCATGGAGCATTTCTACTTTTAGGTCTGGAAAAATTTCCTTTGATAATTTTTTATATTCCTCTTTTACTGCTTTTACCTCTGACCAACTTAGCATTTCTTTGTTTGTGATTTGTGATTTGTAATTTGCCTGCCCCGTTAGATGTTTACTATCTAACGGGGTGAATGATTTGTGATTTGTAATTTGGGATTTTTCAATTCTTGGGCAGATGACAAAAATCTGTCTTCCTTTTTCAACTTCTTTTTTTATAAAATCATAGGTTTCTTTTCTGGCTGTCGGTGGAACAATTTTGGTAATAATTTTTTGTCTGCCTTTTGGCATTTCATCCAAAAGGGAAAGATCTAAGTCGCCATAAACAGTAAGAGCCAGACTTCGGGGAATAGGAGTAGCAGTCATTGACAGTAAATGAGGGATAGTTCTTGTTTCTTGTTTTTGATTACTGCTGGCTAACTTGGCTCTTTGTTCTGTTCCGAATCGATGCTGCTCATCAATAATAACCATTCCTAAATTTTTAAATTTCACTTTTTCCTGAATTAAAGCATGAGTGCCTATTACCAGATCAATCTTTTTACTTGCCCCGTTATACTTTTTAAGTGTAATGGGGTCTAAAATTTGCTTGAGAAATTCCTCACGTTTTAGATCTTTTAGTTTTGTTTTTTTAATTTTACTTTCTTTTCCAGTTAAAAGACCAATAGTTATTTTGAAATTTTTTAATAATTTTGAGATCTCCTGAAAATGCTGCTGGGCTAAAATTTCAGTTGGTGCCATAAAAGCCACCTGCCAGCCAGCCGAAATAGTATTAAGAGCAGCCATAACCGCTACTACGGTTTTTCCCGAACCAACATCTCCTTCCAGTAGCCGAGACATAGGATAAGATTTTTTTAAATCTTGAATAATTTCCCAAGTGGCTTTACGTTGAGCATCAGTGAGTTTGAATGGCAGATTAGCGCTAAATTCTTTAATTAATTGAATATTTTGAAGGACCTGGGGCGCTTTTTCTCTTTGAAGACGCTTTTTTGTTTGTAATCTTTCTAACTGAATTAAGAAAAGTTCCTCGAAAGCAAATCTTTGACGGGACAATTCAGCCATTTTTTTGTTTTTGGGAAAATGGATTTGCCAAAGAGCAAGGGAGAGATCTAAAATCTTCTGCCTTTTTTTTATTTCTGGCGGCAGAAAATCCTTAAGTTCAGGAATAATTTTTTCCAGAAGAGGCTTTAAGATATATCTTAACCAGCGGGAAGAAAGCCCCTCGGTTTCCGGATAAACCGGCACCAATCGCGCCGTATGAGCTAAACTTGAAACTTGAAACTTGAAACTTGAAACTTTTTCATAGGCTGGGCTGGATAAATAAAGACCCTCGTTAGTAAAACTTACTTTTCCTGACAAACTGACTATTTGACCTGGTTTTAAATTATTTACCAAAAAAGGCTGGTTAAACCAAATAACTCGGATGGCTCCAGTTCCGTCTTCTATTAAGGCCTCAGTAATAACTATTCTTTTTTTCCAGGTTCGGCTATTTTTGATTTCTAAGATTTTTCCCTGGATAGTTGCTGTTTCTCCTGCCTTTACTTTGTTGATGGAAATAATATTAGTGAAATCATCGTAGCGATGAGGAAAATGGAAAAGAAGGTCAGAGACCTTCTTAATTCCAAGTTTATTAAGTTTCTTGATATAAGCTGGACCTATTCTGGGAATTTCTTCAATTAGAGCATTGAGAGTCATAGAGAAAATGCCAAATGCCAAATGAAAAATGCAAAATTATAATTCAAAATACTAACCAGTCGCTTCGCTCCTCTTTAATTATGAAGTAATTACAGCGAATAAAGTGAGCGGTTCCGTAATTGCGAAGCAATTAAGTAAAATTATAATTTTTAACTTTTCACTTTTAATTTTTAATTTGAGCGAAGCGATTGTGCCCTCAAGAGGAATCGAACCTCTATTTCAAGATCCGCAATCTTGTGTTTTATCCGTTAAACTACGAGGGCTTTATTCCTTTTCTTCAAGATGTTTTAAAAGAAAATTTTTTATTTTTTCCTTGTTCTTATCCTTAAATGGCAAATGGAGATAAGGTAGATAGAATTTTTTATGTTTAATAAGAATTTCATTTTGAGTTTCCGAAAATCGAAAATAATCTAAGCTGGAAAAAGAATTAAAAGTTTTTTCTATAGTTATTCCTTTTGAATCTAAAATAAATTTAATATTTTCTTGAGATTTAAAATAATAAAAATAAAGAATAATTGCTCCTAAGGCGATGACTATGGCCCCTAAAAAATTTTTGGTGAAGATTAAAAAAGCAATGATAATTAAAGCCAAAGGAATTAGCCAAATTAACCATTCTTTTGGATAAGACCTAAATCCAGCCATTTCCCATTCAATTTTTTCCTCTTTTTCCATTTTTTTTGAACTAATATCTACTTTTTTAATAGCATATTTTTTTTAACTGAACAAGCGCAAAAGTTTAATCTTTGAAAATCTCCAAGTTTTTTTATTTAAAATATTATGATATAATGGAGATATAGCAAAACTTGTAATTCTTATGAGAGTTTTTTTCCTTAGAGGGAAACAAAAGGAGTTTATTTATACAATTCTTTCAAAGATTTCAGTTAAAGAAGCTGCCGCTTTGTGTAATCTTTCTAAAAGGACAATTAGGGACTGGCGTCGTGAAAAATTTTCAGTGGATCTTAATGCCCTTCGCAAATTATGTAAAAAAACCGGTGTTTCATTTCCTTCTAATATTAAATTAAGGGACCGTTATTGGTACGTAGGTTATGGTTCATCTGCTGGCGGTATAGCTGTATTTAAAAAATATGGTAGAATCGGAGGAGATCCAGAATATCGAAAAAAGAAATGGTATGAATGGTGGGAGAAGAAAGGGAAATTTATTGATAAGTCTATATTTAGAAGAAAGCCGATAAAAAAACCTGATAAGTCTACTAATTTAGCGGAGTTCGTTGGAATCATTTTAGGAGATGGAGGCATAAGCCCCAGACAAGTTCATATAACTTTACATAATAAAGATGACAAAGAGTATATAAAGTTTGTCTGTAAACTTATAAGAGATCTTTTTCAAAGAATACCTAGTGTAAACAAACATAGCAATCCTTTAGTTTCTAGGATAGTTATTTCTAGTATGGATTTAATCGATTGTTTGATTGAATTGGGTTTAAAAATGGGGAATAAAGTTAAACAACAAGTGGATATCCCAGATTGGATTAGGCAAAATAAGTTATATTCGATTGCTTGCGTTCGAGGACTTGTTGACACTGATGGATGTGTTTTTACCCATCGCTACAAAGTAAATAGTAAACTTTATAGTTATAAAAAACTTTCCTTTACAAGTTATTCTAGACCACTTCGAAAATCTGTGTTTAATATTTTGAAAAGCAATGGATTAAATCCTAGATTGGCTCAAAATAGAGATGTGCGCCTTGATAGTATAAAAGATATGCAAAGATATTTTCAATTTATTGGGTCTCATAACCCAAAACACTTGAATAGATATTTTAAATAAGGTATACTAAAATAAATTTTGATATTGAGGAGGAGTCGGATAATTGGTCATTCCACGAGTTTGCTAAACTCGCGCGGTGTAAAAAGCCGCTTGTGGGTTCGAGTCCCACCTCCTCCGCTATCCTTCGCCAAGGCTACGGAATAGCTTCGCTAAATCAAATTATGTATTATGTTTATATTTTATGGAGTTCAAAATCTAAGATTTTTTACTCTGGTTATTCAGAGAATTTAAGAAAAAGATTGGAAGAACATAATAAAGGATTATCTAAAGCTACAGTTCCTCATCGTCCTTGGAAGATCGTATTCTATGTAACATTTGAAAGTAAAAAATTAGCCAAAGATTTTGAACTCTATCTCAAAACAGGATCAGGTAAAGCATTTGCTTACAAAAGATTAGTTGATGTAGCCTTGAAGAAGGATACTAAGAGGTGATAAGGTATTCCGAAGTTTTAACGAAGGATACCCACCTTCTCCGTTGTCTTGAGTGACTGTTCAAACGACCGAGCGGGGTCAAAAAATCGCCAAGAAGCATTCTTTTATTTTGTTTGAATTTATGCTAAAATAAAATTGTTATTATGGATATTGTTCTTTTAAATTAGAAAGGAGACTAAAGTGACTTTGACAAAAAAGCAAGAAGAGGAATTAGATAAGAAATTAAACGAGCTTTTTCCTCAAAGAGGACTTGATTATACTGACCCTGAGACCATGAGGAATATGTTCAGAGATTTTTGGTCTAGCAGAATTGATCGTTTGACTAAAGAACTTAGAAAAGTAGATCAAGCTCAGGCTGAATCATTAGCTTTGTCAATGACGAAAGTTGTGATTTAAATCTGTATTTTTTTAACATCTAATTCCAAAAGAAAGAGAGTTCACGAAAAAACTCTCTTTTAATTTTATTCCAATCTAATGTTCTAAATGTGTCCAATAAGGAGAGCCAAAACAAAAAGCCCATCGCTGGGCTATTTTTATTTTGTTTGTATTTTCTTGACAGGGTTGCTATAATAATTATAGAGTATATAGATTGTGGATAACTAAAATTTGTGTAATTATGTCCACGCCAACTACTAAAATTAGAAAACTTCCATCAAAATGGCTCAAGGAGGAATACACTAATGAATTTGTTCTCTTGGGCTTATTTTATTTTGCACAGAAATGTGAATATGAACTTGGAAGAATGCAAACCGTTAAAGTCTTATGGAAATTTAAAAGTTTAGTTCAAAAAAAATTAGGATTACAGGCATATTATACAGAAGCATATAAAGATAAACACGGTAAATTTAACAAAGAATTTTATGACCAACTAAATAATCTCAAAACCGCAGATTTTATTGAAACCTTTGGGGCTTCACCATTAGAAAAATTTAGAATTAGCCCGAAAGGGATGAAGATATTTGATGAGTTTAGCGTAGAGGATGAGAAGACTAAATACGCTTTACAATTAGTAAAATCACATTTAGATTATATTGTCAAAGAACACGGTAAAAAGCCAGCCATACTTCTAGAAGAAGACCATAAAGACATTAAAGATATTGATGAACTACCAACACAAGATGAAGATATTATTTTGTGCTCCAATCTTAAACCAAATCAAATTAAACACCAATTTTTATTTAATGACCAAGAAACTCTTGATTGGGCAGTAGCAATTGGTATCGGGGAAAGAAAAAAAACAGAAGAGATTATGCCAGAAAACTTATTGCCCAAGAACCAAAAAGAGGCATATAAAATCTTGGGTTTATAAGTCTCTATGCTTAATGATTTAGAAATCCAGAAGAGATGTTTTACTAATAGAAGATTCGTTCAATCAGTAATAGAATTGAAAAAACGCCATCCTAATAGTGGATTTAGCCAATTACTTAGAGAATCATTTGAAGAAATTATAAAAATTGCAGAAAATCCTGATAAAAACAGTGTGTTTAGAAGTAAACGCTATGCTGAGTATTTTACAGAAGAAACAGGGATTACTCTTGAAAGAGGTAATCCTTTTTATATAGCTTTGTTTAGTAGAAGTCTTTCCATCAATATTATTTTTCTTTTGTTAGAAGAATGTAGAAACTGGAAGTATATACCCCTCCTTACAAGAGGTGTAGATGGTTTAACGGAAAGCCATATTGTTTGTGTTTTTGACTTATTTGATTTTTCAAGAAATGAAAGTCTTTTTAGGATAAGAAAGCGAAAGTAATAAATGATATAGGTAAAACGGAGTTAGTTCTATTTTCGCTTTTCACATTTCAGTCAACCAATGAGTTGAATGATATAGTAAAATATGATAGCCTTACTATTAGACTCGTGGACTTAAACCTGCCTGCCGGTAGGCAGGTCTGGTATGTGAATATACTCCTCTTGTTGCTGGAATATGGTTCTGACGTTGTCCACGATGTCCCGTTGTCTTGAGCGCAGTTCGAGAGACCGGGAGGAACCTCGAATCGGAATAAAGACTCGTAAAAAAGCCCTGATCTGTAAGAACAGGGCTTTTTTGTTTGAAAAAATTTAGTTTCATCCTCAATTAGGATGAAGATTCTTGTTGACGACCCAATAAACAGCAGCAATATTGTTCTCATCAAGGCCAGGAGCAAAATCTGTTACAACCTTGAGAGCACCATCCAAGTCTACATCCTTATAAGCCCTGACTAAGCGATTCGAAACTTCAATTAAGGCATTGATGATCCGATCGCTACCAGCTATTTCTTTGTCCATGTGGAGTTTCTCGTTTTGTATAGTCAGTAGCCCTTGAGGTATAAGCACAGTAACTAAAGTCATGGCTGTATTTGTATAAGGCTTCATAGTAGGGTCTTCGAAATGGTGTTTCTCCAGCCGTCTGATTATGTCACCAAGAAGGTAGGCAGATAATTTGAGGTAGACAGATTGATCCAGCGAGTTCTCTTTGATAGCATTTTGGATACCAATAATCCCAAAGAGGGTTGCTTTTGTCTCTTCGAACTTGGGTTTTTCAGTACCAAATACCTCAAGGAGATTCTCGGTGATTAGAAGTGGATGAGCCAGTTCGTGACTGGTGACAGCACAGAATTGAAGATCCAAATCTGAAGCAAGCAGAGCCCAGGAAAGAGTTTCTTCGCTAAGGCAGGATTTAAGTAGGCTTTTAAAGCGAGCCAATCTCTTATCCATTGAATCAAGATCGATAAAGATCTTCATTCCTTTGGCTTGAGCTTTAGGCCTATTAGGAACGGACTGGCCGGCAAATCGAAAATCTATACCTTGGCCACCGTTAACAACGGTGAAGAAAGCTCCTACATCGATGCCATCCAATCTTGCCTTAGCAACCTCACCATCGACATTGATGCCATATTGCTCCATTGCCTTTCTCATTAGGCTGATTTCATCACTGTAATCAGTCAAGCGAAAGGATACCCGATATTCAGGACTTATCTGAACTGGATGATGGTAACCCCATTCCATCATATGGACTGGAACAACCCGTTTTTCTCGACCAATTCTAACCCAAGCCAAGTCAACTTCTGTCCAAAGGTCTTCCATTGAGCTAAGATCTACGTTGCCTAAAGCCCTATAAAGAGCATTAAAATAATCTCGATAGGCCTTTTGATCCTGATGTAAATTCTCAAGAACATAGAGTAGGTTCGCACGAATAAACCTTATTTCCTCTGGAAATACTAAGGCAAGGGGTTTTTCTTGGCAAGACTCCAGCAATTTCTTAGTTAGAGGTTCCTCGATAAAAGACCCATCATCTTTAACGAGAATCGAGTAGTGGTCTTTAAACTTGCTTTCTTTAATGGAATCCTTGAGTTTATCATTCTCCTCAAGACCCTGGCGGTAGGGAATAGTCACCCATTTCCACCACTTGGCAAAGAGAGCATCGAATCCCAACCCAATATTGTATCCGCTTAACATAATCAGGCGTTCGGTCTTGTTCAGGTCAAGATGTAGAAAAACTATCCTCCCTAACATCTTGTTTTGTGCCTGCATACAGGGTAACACTACTTTGTCATAGAAAGTTCCCAAAATAACTGGGTTACCTTTGGGGAGACTTTCTCTTTCGTTTGTCCGCCGAGCAGCATATTCAACGCAAGCCATGAGAGGAGCGTCAAAACCCATAAGATCGACCATCTTCATGATAAAATCATTTACCGAGGCGTCTTTCATAAAAAAATCGTCGCTTTCCTTAAGTGCTTTTTTCACTGTTTCTTGGAAGGGAACTCCCATCATTCTCTCAGAACCTATTCGGGGATGTTTTTCAAGAAGAAAGTTCTGAAATTCAGCAGCTAAGCCAACTAAAGTTTGGCTACCCATCTTAAAATCCTCCTTTCTGATAAATTATTCTTTAACTAAATTACATTTCTAATTTTTAAAGTGCCATAATTTCCTCCTTATTTTAGGGATTTTTTCTATACTATAGAATAGCGGATATTTATAAGTTTGTCAAAAAGAAACACCGAAATGTGAGTTGCAGGGTGGGGTAAAATGTGATAAACTAAGCTTGTGGACTTAGATCTGGTATGTAAATATACTCATTTGATTGCTGGATTATGGTTCTAACATTGTCCACGATGTCCCGCATAAATTTTTGCATCAGCAAAAATTTATCCCTAAATACAAATTACTCACACTAATTACAAAAAGATAATGGAGGGTTGCGCTGAATGGCAAAGCACTGGTCTTGAAAACCAGGGGGTATTTATATCCTTGCAGGTTCGAGTCCTGCACCCTTCTCTTTCTTAGGGGGTCGCGAAAAACAGTTTTGCCAGATATGGTACCGTAGGTTCGAATCCTACTCCCGCCGCCATCCTTCGCTATAGCTACGGAATGGCTATTATGTATTACGTAGCCTCGAAGAAGGATATTGAGAGGGGTGAATAGGTATTCCGAAGCTTTAGCGAAGGATACCTACTCCCGCCGCCAACAACAAAAAACGGGGTTAACCCCGTTTTTTGTTGTTTCATGCCTGCCCTGCACCGAACTGGTGTGGGATTCATGCTTCATGCTTCATGCTTCATACTTCATGTTTTATGTTTTACTCTCTTGCTACCACTACTCCCCAGATTTCTTGAGCGCCAGATTCTTTTAAAACTTTGGCGCATTCTTCCAGAGTGGAGCCGGTGGTATAAATGTCGTCAATCAAAAAAATTTTCTTTTTTCTAATTTTTTCTTTGTTTTTACAAAAAAATGCTCCTTTGATATTTTTTTGACGTTGTTTAGCTTTTAGTTCTATCTGGGGTTGAGTTTTTCTTGTTTTAATAAGACAATCTGTTTCCAGAGAAATTTTAAAATATTTTGTTATTTCTTTGGCAATCTCTTCGGATTGATTAAATCCTCGCCATTTTTCTCTTTTTTTATCTAAGGAAACAGGAACTAATATAAATTGAGAAATATTTTTGAAAGATAGGGGATTTTGATTTAGGAGGAAAAAATGGGCAATAATCAAAGAAGCCAAAGGTTGAGATAATTCTTTTATAAGGGGCGGATATTTAAATCGGGAAATTGCCTTTTTAATCAAGGGATTTTGGTAAGAGGTGGCAAAATAAAGACCAGAGAGGTTAGTTTTTGCCTTGCAGGGCTTACAAGTAAAACCATCAGGAATCCTTTTTTTACAAACTGGGCAAAATTGGTATTCCAAGATCTCAAGCGTAGAAAGGCAGTCCGGGCAAAGATAGGTTGCTTCTTTTTGACAGCCAAGACAAAATTTTGGGAAAAGAATATCTAAAATAAAACTCCTTAATTTAGAGAATTTCATATTTCGTATTGATAATTTAGCATATAGTTAATAAAAATAATAAATTTCTAATTTCCAATTTCCAATGAATGATTTAATTTTTAATTTTAAAACATTAATTTATTAAAAATTCATTGAAAATTGAGAATTGAGAATTGAAAATTAAGTTTCACTTATCCACAATTATAAATTTACCATAATTATGATATAATAAAAAAGATTATGCTGAATATTTTTAAATTTTTAAAAAGAGAAAAAAGAGGAATAGGGATTGACATTGGCACTTCGGCAATAAAAATGGTAGAATTAAAAGGGAGGAAAGGATGTATTAAACTTTCTGCTTACGGAGAGTTCCAGAGATCTATATTTCCTAACAAACAGAGTTTTCAAAGTGGTCCCCTGTATTTATTAGAAGAAGAGGCAGCTCGAATTATTAAATTAATAAAAAATGAAGCTCAGATAAAATCTCGAAAAGCAGTAATGTCTATCCCTGTCTTTTCTAGTTTTTTTACTACTATTACTTTGCCCTCTTTGCCAAAAGAAGAAATTACTGATGCTATTTCATTTCAAGCCAGACAATATATTCCTGTTCCTATTTCTGAAGTAGTATTGGATTGGAGCATTTTGAAATCTAAACCCCCACACCAAAATTTTGGTAGCGGAGGCAAGAAAGAAAAAGATCGAAATAATATTGATGTCTTGGTGGTGGCGGTACCGAACGAGGTGGTAAATAGATATGTTCGAATAGCCCAGCTTGCAGATATTGAATTATCAGCCCTTGAGGTAGAGACTTTTTCGTTGGCAAGATCTTTTTCCAAAGAGGATGATTCATCTTTTCTAATTATTGATTTTGGAGCAAATTCTACTAGTATAAGCATAATACGTAGAGGATCAGTTTTGATGGCTTATAGTCTTAATTTCTCGTCAGCTAGATTTACTGAATCAATAAGTAAATTTTTAGAGTTAGAACCCAAAAAAGCAGAAGAATTGAAAAGAAAACAAGGGCTTCAAGATAAAGACACAATAGCTCCAATTATTTTACCTTTAATAGACAGAATTATCTCTGAAGTGGAAAAAATAGTAGATAATTATCGACGGAAACAAAAAAAAGAACTTAGGATTAAAAAAGTGATTATAGCGGGAGGTATGGCTAATTTGCCCGGCCTTAAAAATTATTTAGAAGAGAAATTAAAAAAGGAAATTGAGATTGGCAACCCCTTTTTAAATATTAAGACCCTGCCTATTCTTTCTCCAGTACTAAAGCAAATCGGACCTTCTTTTGCAGTAGCGGTAGGGATAGCGATGAGAGAACTTGAGTAAGTTGAAAATTAAAAGTGAAAAGTTAAAAATTACAATTTAAAATTCAAAATTGATTAAATTATAAATATTTTTACATTTTGCTCTATCATTTTGCATTTTTCATTTTGAACTTTGCATTTGACTGAACGAAGTGAAGGAACATGCCTGAGAAAAAAATTACCTTAGTTCCCAAGAAAGAAAAATTTAGAAAAGGTCCTTCAAAAATTCTTATCCAAATTGGAATGGCAATTTTGATTATAGTTATTTTGGGACTTCTTGGAATTAAAATTTATCAGAGAATTTTAATCAGTAATTTTAGTTCATTAACTTCTACCCTAAAAAGTTTAATTGAACAAAGAGACAAAAAATTAGAGAAAGAGATTTTGATCGCCGGTCAAAAACTTTCCAATATTGACATTCTCTTAATGCGACATGTTTATTCTTCAAAATTATTTAATTTCCTAGAAGAGAATACCCATCCTCAGGTAAGTTTATCGGGGTTTTCTAGCAATATGAAAACTATTTCTTTGTCTGGGAGAACTGTAAGCTTTGAAATTCTTTCTAAGCAAATTACTATCTTTTCTCTTCATTCCCAGGTCTCTAAAGTAATTTTGAACAATGTTTCTTTTTCTCCTCAAGGAGGAGTAGATTTTAGTTTAACAATTAATATTAAACCACCTTTAATAAAAGATTAAATATTTAACTTTCGCTTTTTCATTTTTCATTTTGCATTTTTCATTTTGAATTTGACCGAGCGAAACGAGGGAACATGGCTCCAAAATTAATTTTATTTCTTTGTCTAATCATTGTTTTTATCTTAGTCTACTTTTTAATACTACCTGATTATCAGGCAGTAAAAGAGATTCGGGCTAAAATTAAACAAACCAAGATTTTAATTTCTCAAGAAGGAATACTCAAGGAAAGATTTTCTAATCTTGCTAATAAATACCAAGAAAGGAAAGATGATTTCACTAAGTTAAATGAGATTATGCCTGAAGAAAGAGAGTATCTTTTACTTTTAGTTCAATTTCGGAATTTAGCTTCAGAGCAGGGAGTAATTCAGAGTGGATTAAGCATAGGAGGAATTCAGGCAGCGAGTGGCGGAGAAAAAACTAATTTAGGGAAAGTGCCGATTAGTCTTAATATAACCGGTTCTTATTCTTCCATTAAATCTTATCTTAGAGCCTTAGAAAGTAATTTAAGATTGACCGATGTTACTAATCTTAGTTTTTCTCCTACTCAAAGAGAAAAAGCTCCAACCGAGGGAGTTTCTATTTATTCTTTAGGAATTCAAGCCAATGTTTATAGCTTACAATAGTTAAAAGTTAAAGGTCCAAAATTAAAAGTTTCAGTTCAAAGTTAAAAACCAATGGAAATATTTTTAACTTTTCATTTTTAACTTTAAACTTGACTGAGCCCAAGCGAAGCAAAGCGAGCGAGGGCGAAGGAACATGGTTATTTTACCTACTGAAGAAAAACCCAAAAAATTAATTTTTAGAAATTTTATTTTTATTCTAATAACTTTAGTCATTATAGGAGGGCTGTTTTACTTTTCAACAATGGGCACTCCTTCTCTTCCTGTATCAGTTGTAGAAACCTCTATTATAAAATTAGATGATATTGATAAGATAGAGAAAAATTTGGGGATTTTGGATAATCCAAAACTTAGTTCTCTTTATTCTTTTGGAAGATTGCCAACCCTAAAAGAAACCCTGATTGATATTGAAAAAGGAATAGGAAGAGAAAATCCTTTTCTTCCTTACTAACTTAAAATAAATAGGAAGATTGTCTTATCTATGGCGAAGAAAAATTTTCTTGAATTTTTAATCAAAAAAAATTTAGTAAGAAAAGACCAACTATTGGTTTTAAAGAAAGAAAGCAAGACATCAGACAAACCAATAGAAACTTTGATTTTAGAAAAAGGAATATTATCCGAGAAAGAATTTACTAAAGCTAAAGGAGAATTTATAGGTGTTCCCTTTCGACAAATGCCAGCCGGAGAGGAAATCCCACCTAGTGTCTTAGAGGAAATTCCGGAAGAAGCAGCTCTTCACTATAAAATTATTCCTTTAAATAGAAAAAATCATATTTTAGAGATAGGAATGGTAGATCCTGAAGATTTTAAAGCGAGAGAAGCTATAAAATTTATTTGTCTCCGTCATAAATTAAAATCTGAAATTTATATTATCGCTTCTTCTAATTTTTACGAGGTGGTTAAAAAATACAGGACTCTAAGAGAAGAAGTAGGAACTGCTTTAAAAGAATTAGAAAAAGAGTTGGAAATAGAAAAAAAGGAAAAGATTCGTCCTGTCCGTCGAAGGAAGGAAATAGAAAGAGTTATAGAAGAGGCGCCTGTCTCTAAAGTGGTAGCAGTAATGTTAAGGCATGCTGTGGAAGGGAGAGCTTCCGATATTCATATTGAGGCATCTGGGGATAGAGTGAGAGCAAGATTTAGAGTTGATGGAATTCTTTATGCTAGTATTTTTCTTCCTTTGAAAATATTACCGGCTATAGTTTCAAGAATAAAGATTCTTTCTAATTTACGGATTGATGAAACAAGAGTTCCTCAAGATGGAAGATTCCATACTGAAATAATAGGCAAAGGCATTGATTTTAGAGTTTCTACTTTTCCTACTGCCCAAGGAGAGAAAGTAGCGATAAGAATTTTAGATCCTACGGCTGGAGTTAAAACTCTTTCTCGGTTGGGACTTAGTGGAAAAAGTTTAGAGATTATAGAAAAGGGGATAGAAAAGCCATTTGGATTGATATTTTTGAGCGGACCTACCGGATCAGGCAAAACAACCACTCTTTATGCTATAATGAATATACTTAATAAGGAGCAGGTTAACATTGTTACCTTGGAGGATCCGGTGGAATATTATTTAGATGGCGTTAATCAATCTCAAATTCGTCCAGAAATTGGTTATTCTTTTGCTTCCGGACTTAGACAGGTAGTAAGACAAGACCCTGATGTTATTATGGTGGGAGAGGTTAGAGATGAGGAGACAGCATCTCTGGTTACGCACGCTGCTCTAACCGGTCATATCGTTCTTTCTACTCTTCATACAAACGATGCAGTGGGAGTGATTCCTCGCTTAATTGACTTAGGAATTCAGCCATTTTTAATTCCGGCTTCTTTAAATTTAGCTGTGGCTCAGAGATTAGTAAGAAAATTATGCCCAGAGTGCAAAGAAAAAATAAGACCTCATCCTAAAGTAGAGAGGATTATTCGGGAAGAGATTTCTAAGTTACCTGAGGAAGTTAAAAAAGAGATAAAAATTTCTGCTCCCATTTATATTTATAAAGCCAGGGGATGTAAGAATTGTTTAAATAAAGGAACCAAAGGAAGAATAGCTATTTTTGAGGCATTGTCTATGACTTCCCAACTGGAAAAAATAATTTTAGAGGAGCCGAGTGAAACTAAAATTAAAGAAGAAGCCAAAAGGCAAGGAATGATTACTATGAAGCAAGACGGGATTTTAAAAGTTTTAGAAGGAATTGTCTCGATGGAGGATGTTTTGAAAGTGGTAGAGGTAACCGAGGAACAATTTTAAAGAGTTTTGTCTGCGAAGACAAGCCCTGAAGCAAAGCGAAGGGCGAAGTCTGAACGGATACAAAACCTTTACCCCGCACTTATTTTGCCATTTTTAAATTTAATATAGTTGAAATAATCATCGAGATAAGTTAGCTCTCGCGGTGCAGTGGCTGAATAAGCCCGACCGAAGGGAGTGCACCGCCTCAATATTATTTTGCAAAATAAGGGCTGGGGTGGATTATACTCTATGGCCTACATTCTTTTAATTGAAGACGATCCATTTGTGGCTGACATTTATGTGACTAAATTTACCGAGGTCGGACTTACTATAGATTTAGCCCGGGATGGCAAAGAAGGTCTTGAAAAAATTAAAGAGAAAAAGCCAGATCTTGTTCTTTTAGACATCTTATTGCCCAAGTTAGGGGGACTCGAATTGTTAAAAATAATGAAAAAAGATCTAAAATTTAAAAATATTCCAGTAATTTTATTAAGTAATTTAGGGCAAAAAGAAGATGTAAAAAAGGGACTGGAACTGGGAGCAAGTGATTATATTATAAAAGCTAATTTTACCCCTACTGAAATGGTAAATAGGGTAAAAGATTTACTAAAAGCAGAATAACGCAGATAACAAGCAGAGAGACGCAGAAATTCAGCGTTTATCTGCGTTGATATTAGCGTGAAGGGAGCGAAGCCCTGAACCATACGGTTCAAGGCGAAGCGACCGATCTGCTTCTACAAATTATGGTTGATTATCAAAAAAAATTAGAAGAGCTTTTGACTGATTGTATAAACAAGAATTCTTCCGACCTTCATATTTCGGTTGGAAGATATCCAACTCTAAGGATTGACGGAGGATTAGTGCCTTTGTCCGAACAGAAAATACTAACACCCGGAGATAGCGAAGGATTGGCTTTTACTCTGATGTCAGAAGAAGAAAGACAAAGATTTCTAAAAGAAAAGGAAATTGATTTTTCTTATAACCTAAAAGGAAAAGCTAGGTTTCGAATTAATGTTTATCTTCAAAGTGGATTTATTAGTATTGCCTTTAGACATATTCCTTCAGTCATTAAAACGGTGGAAGAATTAAACCTTCCATCTATTTTACATCGCTTTGTTAAGCCTACCCAAGGATTTGTATTAGTAGTAGGACCATCGGGTCATGGAAAATCCACAACACTGGCTGCCTTAATTGATGAGGTAAATCATTCTCGAACTGAACACATTATTACCATCGAAGACCCTATTGAATATGTATTTTTACAGGATCGTTCTATTATAGATCAAAGAGAGGTTTTTCAGGATACTCGAAGTTTTGCTAGTGCCCTGCGCGTTTCCTTTCGTCAAGATCCTAATATATTAATGGTGGGAGAAATGAGGGATTTGGAGACAATGGCTACTGCTCTCACTGCTGCCGAAACAGGCCATCTGGTCTTTTCTACCCTTCATACTAATAATGCTGCCCAGACCATTGATAGGATTATTGATAGTTTTCCTGCCAACCAACAAGACCAGGTGAGGGTTCAACTTGCGGGTAATCTACTGGGAGTAATTTCCCAACGGCTTATTCCCCAGATTGAAAAAGGGCGAGTTCCGGCCTGTGAGGTAATGATTGCTAATGCTGCCGTGAGTAATATAATTAGAGAAAGGAGAACCCATGAGTTAGATTTAGTAATTTCTACCAGTGCTGAAGAAGGAATGATCTCTCTTAATAGGTCTTTGGTGAATTTAGTACAAAGTAGCGAAATAACACTGGAAGATGCCAAGAGGTATTCCTTGAATCCGGTAGAGTTGTTAGCAATGATAGACTAAAATCAAAATGCAAAAATCAAAATGCAAAATGATAAGTTAAAAGTCAAAGAGAAATTTCTATTAAACCTGAAATCCTAAACCCGAAGCCCGAAAAAATATCCAATATCCAATACCCAACCAGTTTTAAATAATTTTAGTCATTGGGATTTAGGATTTTGTTCGGATTTCGGATTTGGTCATTAGGATTTATATCAATTCTCTTTACATTTTGAATTACATTTTGACTTTTGAGATTTGATTTTTGAATTTGAGCAAAGCGAATATGCGTTTTAATTACAAATCTAGAACTTCAGAAGGAGAGATTCAGGCAGGAACAGTAGAAGCCAGTACTCACCAGGCAGCCTTAGATATTCTCCGGCGCCGTCATTTAGTAGTTACTAGTTTGGAAAGTGCTAAACGTCCTTTTTATGCTAAAAAAATTAAATTTTTTGAAAGGATTACAACTAAAGATATAGTGATATTTTCTCGTCAATTAGCAGTACTTTTTAATTCAGAAATTCCTTTAGTAGAGGCCCTTAGAACTTTAGCCGAGCAAACCAAAAATAGAGCTTTTGAGATTAAAATTTTTGGAATAGCAGAAGATGTAGACGGAGGAATGCTTTTTTCAAATTCTCTTGCTCGTTATCCGAAGATATTTAATAAATTTTATATAAATATGATAAAATCAGGGGAGGTAGCGGGAAATTTAAGTGAGGTTTTAGAGTATTTAGCCGACCACACAGAGCGAGAATTTAATCTTAATGCTAAAATTAAAGGAGCGATGATTTATCCATCTTTTATTATTGGAATGTTGATATTAGTAGGGATAATAATGCTTCTTTTTGTTGTTCCTAATTTAGTGGAAATTTTTGAGGAATCTGGGGTTAAACTTCCTTGGACAACTAAGACCTTAATTTTTACAAGTGATTTTGTTTGTTCCTGGTGGTGGCTTTTGTTATTGGTAATTGGAGGACTTATAGGAGGAATTATATGGTATAAAAAAACACCAGAAGGTAAAGATATTTGGGACAGAATTGTTTTAGAATTGCCTATTCTGGGCAACATTGCCCAGAAGATGTATTTATCTCGATTTTCCGAAAATTTAGCTACTTTAATTAAAGCCGGGATTCCTATTACTCAAGCTTTAGAAATTACGGCAGGTATTATAGGGAATAATATTTATCAGAAAATCGTTTTAAAAGCCCGAGTAGCAGTAAGAAGAGGGGAGACCATAAGTTCGGTTTTAGCTAAGGAAATTGATATTCCTCCGGTAGTTACTCAAATGACTGCAGTGGGAGAAAAGAGCGGAAAATTAGATAGTATTTTATTAAATTTAGCTAAGTTTTATCAGGAAGAAGTAGATAGAATAGTGAATAATTTAGTAGATATAATCCAGCCAGTTTTAATTGTAATATTGGGAATATTTGTAGGACTATTTGTAGCTTCTATTCTTTTGCCAATTTACAATTTAGCTGGTACAATGTAAAGGAGTTCCCTACGAATTACGAATTTTTTCGAATTACGAATATTTGTATATAACGCATTAGTAATTTATAGCCTTAAGATAAAATTAGCCGAGAAAATAACAAAGGTCGATAATAATCGAAAATAAAAAAAACTAAAAATTAAATATGAAAAAACGCGGATTCACTTTAATCGAACTTTTGGTGGTAATTGCCATTATTGGAATTTTAGCCGGAATTATTATTGCTTCAACCGGAACTGCTCGGAGGCAGGCTCGCGATTCCAAGAGAATAGCTGATGTTAATCAGATTTTAACTGCTTTAGCTTTATTTTATATGGATACAGATGGTTGGCCTGCCAATCTCACTCCCGGCGCTTCAGCATTGGAACCTGATTATATGCCGAGAGTCCCCCTGGATCCTGATGGTGTGGATTATGTTTTGATGACAGTTGTTAATAGTGCCTGTGTTCAGACTCAAGATTGGGATGCTGCTGGTTCTGGTCCGGCTAATACAGGTGAAGAAGGTGATATTGATCCTGCTGCTTTGGAAACTATTGCTGGTTGTGATGATACTTGTGATGTTGATAATTACTGTATGGCAGTCACTCCGTAAATTATTCTTTGCAGTGCAACCTTTATTGCTTTGTTTTAGGGAAAAGAGATTATAGGTTGGTATCTGGGAATGATATAAATGTCAAATTCCCAATGACAAATGTCAAATGAATTATTAAATGACTAAATGACAAATTAAATTTTAATATTTAGATATTTGTCATTCATTTGTCATTTGGATTTAGTCATTAGTCATTGTTTTATGAAAGGTTTTACTCTAATTGAGCTTATAGTGGTAATTGCTATTATTGGAATTTTAGCTGGGATTATTGTTGTGGCTACCGGAGGTGCTCGGACATCAGCCAGAGATGCCCGAAGAGTAGTTGATCTTCAGGAAGTTCAAATAGCTTTAGAGATGTATTATAATGTTTATCGTTCTTATCCTGATGATAGTGGTAGTCCTGCCGATTCCTACGATAATTTAAAGGATTATTTAGTTCCTAATTATCTTAGTGTTCTTTCTAAGGATCCAAAGGATGAGGACCCTTATAAATATGGCTATTGCGCTAGCGGTACGGCTGCCTATGTTCTCTGGGCAGGTCTTGAGCAATATGAGGATTCTTTAGATAATGATTACGATACTGATCTTGAAAATTGCAGTTGTGCTATTGAAACTGAAGGCGGAGGAGCACCTCCCTATGAGTATTGTGTAAAAAATCCTTAAAGATTTGCTGATGATAGGTATTTCGATTCTTTTTGTTTTTCTTTTTGGGATAAGCATTGGTAGTTTTTTGAATGTGGTGATAGATAGAACCCCGGCTGGGAAAACCCTCCGGGGTTATTCTTATTGTCCTTTTTGCCGAACCACTTTGAAATGGTATGATTTAATTCCTATTTTAAGTTTTTTAATACTGCGAGGAAAATGCCGTTATTGTAAAAAACCAATAAGTATTCAGTATCCATTAGTAGAGCTTGCTACTGGAATTCTATTTGTTTTGAGTATTAAGTATCAAGTATTAAGTATCAATTTTCAAAATTTACTTGTTGCTTGTTTCTTGTTGCTTGTCGCTTGTTTCCTAATTGTCATTTTTGTTATTGATCTTAAGCATTTTATTATTCCTGACAAAATAATTTATCCAGCTATTGGGATTGC
>DAOWIS010000010.1 GCA_030640805.1 bacterium
CTTTGAAACTCTGATTTCGGTCAGGGTGGAGTCGCCAATGAAACACCATCCTTTCAAAATCTTTGTTCTAACCCCCCGCTCAGCGGGAGAGACAGTGTCTGGTGGGTAGTTTAAGTGGGGCACTTGCCTCCTAAAAGGTAACGGAGGCGTTTAAAGGTCGGCTAGCTCCGGATGGAAATCGGAGTGATCGGGCAAAGCCAAAAGCCGGCTTTACTGCAAGGCCAATAAGCCGCGCAGTTGGGAAACCAGAACTTAGTGAACCGACCTCTTTTAGAAGAAAAGGGGAAGATAATCAGCCAAAAGCTACCCCGGGGATAACAGGCTAATAGCGGCCAAGAGTTCACATCGACGCCGCTGTTTGGCACCTCGATGTCGGCTAATTTATAAGGATTGGCCGCTTTCCAAGTAATTGGAATGACAAAATTCAGCTAATAACGATGGAGTCCTATTCAAAAGAAACCCAGATATAATAGGATAATATCGTGGGAAGCGAGCATATAAAGCATTATGTGCTTCGTCCCGTAACGACTGAATCGCATTAAGCGATGAGATAGTGGGTACCAGATATTCTGGATTTAAACCATTATCATACGCCGAGCCCCCCGATGGCTATCGGGGGTGATGATATAGTCTATACATGTAGTAATACATGAGTAATATGCATCCTATCCTGGGGCTGGAGAAAACACATCTTCTCTCCTTATCGGAAACGATAAGGTAACAAACAAGCTCAAAACGGTGAAGGCCTTCATAAAATCATTTTATCTGATTGTGCATTTCACACATCCCAGGTATAATATAGTTATGAAGGTTAATACCGTAGGAAAAAGATTTTTTGAAATCGAACGAGCCTATTTGGCAGGCTTTTTAGATGCGGATGGAGCCATTATGGCTACTATTGAAAGACACGTAGAAAAAAGATTTGGTTTTAGAGTCAGAATAACCTTACAAATAACCCAGCAGAATAGAAAGATTTTAGACTGGTTTGTGGAAAATTTACGCTTGGGTTATGTCCAAAAAAACAGAACAACTTTTGATTGGCTGATTAGAGATCAAAAAATAATTAAGGATCTTTTGGTAGTATTAATTCCGTATCTAAAAGTCAAAAGAAAACAGGCAGAAATAGCAGTCAGAATTCTAGATAAGAAAATACTTAAATTTAACGATTTACTAAAGGTTGCTCGTTTGGCGGATTCATTGTCTCGGTTGAATGTTCGGTCCAAAAACCGGCGTAAAAATTTTGTTTCAATGATCCAAAAAAATCTTTCCTCTAACGACTAAACGTTATTGTTTTGGCAATAACGCGAGATAGAAGCGATAGAAACTTCTATAATACGGCTTGCATCTAAATTTCAGTTGGCGACAATTGAAACATGATGATGGCATAGTCTGATATCCGCAGTAATGCGGGAAAACATTAATGAGGTCCCAAGGGTTTGGCTGTTCGCCAATTAAAAGGGTACGCGAGCTGGGTTCAGACCGTCGTGAGACAGGTTGGTCTCTATCTGCCGCAGGCGTCGAGTCCTGAGAGAAGTCGTTCTTAGTACGAGAGGACCGGAATGAACTAACCTCTGGTCTACCAGTTGTGGTGCCAACCGCATCGCTGGGTAGCTATGTTGGGAAGGGATAAATGCTGAAAGCATATAAGCGTGAAGCCCATCTCGAGATTAGGACTCATAGATTCCTGGGAGATGACCAGGTTAATAGGCTGCAGGTGGAAGCTCCGTAAGGAGTTAAGCCGAGCAGTACTAATAAATCGATTCCGCCTTGCTGAATATACGCTAATAATAAAAAGATTAAGTGAATTAAACGATTAAGAAAATTTTAATTGCCTCTGGTGGTAATACTAGATTGGTTCTACCCGTTTCCATACTTCACCCCCACACCAATTGTATATTTCTGTGGCGATTATACTGAGTTTGTCCCACCTGTTCCCATTTCGAACACAGAAGTGAAATAACTCAAGGCCGATGATAGTAGGTTTTTCCCGCGAAAGTAGGTAATCGCCACAGAAGTATTTTAAGCCTAATTGATAATTGGTGTGGGGGCGGGCACGGAAGTAAAACAGTCTGAGGCCGATGATATTGGGATTTTTCCCGAGAAAGTAGGTAGTTGCCGGAGGCATTTTATTTTTCCTTAAAATTTAATATAATAAAGAAATGAAAGTTAATAAAAGAATGAAAATTTCCAGAAAGAAATCAAAGTATCTTTGGCTAATATTGGGGATAATTTTACTGATGATTTTAAATAGTCAAGGATTACTGGACAAACCAAAGGATTTATTTTTTAGAGGCACAGCTTCGGTTCAAGGATCTTTATGGAAGGAAGGAAGGAAGGTTTCTGATAAATTAAGTTTTTTTAGCGATTTAATTAATTTCCGGTCAGAAAGAGAAAAATTATTAAAAGAAAATAACAAACTTCGTTCAGAAATTGCGAAATTGAAAGAACTTGAGAGAGAAAATAGAATTCTTCGACAGGGATTAAATATTTCCAGCCAAGAAAATTTCGAGCTGGTTTTAACCCAAATTATCGCTAAAGGGTCTGAAAATCTTTCAGACTCTATTTTTATTAATAAAGGAAAAAAAGATGGAATTTTGGAGAATATGGCAGTGGTTTCTCCTCAAAAAATATTGGTCGGAAAAGTTAGTAAGATCTATGACCATTTTTCTAAAATAACTTTAATTTTTGACAAAGCCAGTTCGATCAATGTTCGGGTTCAGTCCTCTAGAGCGAAAGGAATTTTAGCAGGAGAAGGAATGAATAATTTAACAATAGACCTGATAAAAAGAGAAGAAGATATAAAATCAGGAGATATTATAATAACTTCGGGATTAGGAGAATCAATTCCCAAAGGAATTTTAGTAGGAGGAGTAATTGAGGTCCAGAGGAAAGATATCGAACCTTTTCAGAGAGCAAAAGTAAAATCCTATTTAGATTTTGGAAATTTGGAAGAAGTTTTTATTATTACTGGCTACTAAAATCGGCATGAAATATCTTTTGATTATTCTTTTTTTTATTTTAATGGGATTGTTGCAAGTTACCATTATTAGCCAATTGTTAGTTGGAGAAATAGTGGTTAATTTAGTATTAATTTCAATAATATTTTTTAATATTTTTAAAAAATTAAAAAAATATGGGATTTGGGCCTCCTTGGCAGGGGGATTAACTCTCGATTTATTTTCTACATTGCCCTTTGGAGTAATAACTTTGAGTTTTATTTTAATTACATTTTTTATTCAAAGATTTTCTAATATTTTCAAAAAAATTACCATTCTACCAATTGTCCTTTCGGTAGGATTGATGGTGGTAACTTATAATTTTTTATTAGTAACTTTAGTTAAAATTCAAAACTTCATTCCAATATTTAAATGGTATCAAATAGATTATTTATCTCTAAGACATTTTTTAGGGATAGAGATAGTTTATTCTATAGGAGTAACAATTTTATTTTATTTTATTTTAGAACTTGTCTGTAAACTAAAAAATGTTTTCTCAAAGAAAAAAATATAAGGTTGAAAAATCTCTAACTGAGCTAGAACCAGAAGAGATATTTTTGGACTCCCAGAAAAAAAATCGGCAAGAAAAAGGAGAAGAAACCGAAGGGAGGATTGAACCACCTCTAAAAAAAAGAACCTTTATAATTTTGGGAATAATTTTGACCTTTGTATTTTTGGTACTTCTTTCTCGGGTTTCTTATCTCCAGGTTTTTAAAAGTGACTATTACTTATCTTTAGCCGAAAGCAACAGAATTCGAATTTATCCTCTAAGACCACCTCGAGCTATAATTTATTCTTCTTCCGGGGAACAGTTAGTAGAGAATGTTCCCACTATTAATGTTCTACTTGAGCCTCAGGATCTACCCAAGGATCTAAGAGAACGGGAAGAAGTTTTAGAAAATTTATCTACTATTTTAGGAGAGCCGGTTCAAGACCTATTGGCCTCAGTTAAAAAATTTGAGCCCTTAATTTTAGTTAAAAATTTAGATTATCAGACCTACCTAATTTTAAAAAGTAAAATTCAAGAATTGCCGGGAGTGAGAATAGAAGAAGATCTCCGTCGCAATTACTTAAATGCTGAATATTTTTCCCATCTTTTAGGTTATTGTGGCTTGTTGGACGAAAAAGATCTTGAAATTCACCCTGATTATTATCTTACTGATTCAATAGGAAAAACAGGATTAGAAAATGAATATGAGAGTATTCTTCGAGGAAGATATGGAAAACTGAAAATCGAAAAAGATGCCTTAGGGAATATTAGAGATAAAAATGTAATTTCTCAGCCAAAATTAGGAGGATCTCTTTCTCTTTTTTTACAGGGTTCTCTCCAGATAAAAATTTATGATGTTTTAAAAAAGACCTTAGAAAAGACAGGTTCAAAAAAAGGAGCTGCTCTAGTTATGGACCCCAAGACCGGAGGAATTTTAGCTCTGGTGAGTTTTCCTACTTACGACAATAATTTGTTTGCTAAAGGAATTTCTTTCCCTGACTATCAAAAATTAATCTCTGATCAATCTGCTCCTCTTTTTAACCGAGTGATTTCCGGCGGTTATCCCTCGGGTTCGGTAATAAAGCCGTTGATAGCCGGAGCCGTCTTGGAAGAAAAAATAGTTACTCCTTGGACTATTGTTAATTGTCCTGGTTATATTCAAATAGGGAACTATAAAAAGCTTGATTGGAAAGCCCACGGAATAACCTCTTTAATCAAAGCTATTGCTCAATCCTGCAATGTTTATTTTTATACCGTGGGAGGTGGCTATGGCAGCATCTCGGGATTAGGAGAGGAAAGAATTGGAAAATACCTTAAAGAATTTGGCTGGGGAAAAAGATTAAATATCGACCTACCAGAAGAATTTGAGGGTTTTATTCCTGGTCGCCAAGAGAGAGAGGAGAAAGGAGAGAAATGGTATTTAGGAGATACCTATAATCTTTCTATTGGTCAAGGAGAGTTAAAGGTAACTCCTCTTCAAATTACAGCAGCAATTTCTGCTATTGCTAATGGTGGAATTTTGTATCAGCCCCAGGTGGTGGATAAAGTTTTAGACGCTGAGCATAAAGAGGTATTAGAAGATATTAAACCCAGGATTATTAATCAAAATTTTCTTTCCCAAGAAAACATAAATTGGGTCAGAAAAGGAATGAGAGAAGCAGTAATTTCTGGCTCTAGCCGCTATCTTTTTGATCTGCCGATAAAAGTAGCCGGAAAGACCGGAACTGCCCAATTTGGCTCTGGAGAAAAAACTCATGCTTGGTTTAGCGGTTTTGCTCCTTATGACAATCCAGAGATAGTTTTGACTATTTTAATAGAGGGAGGCGGAGAGGGGAGTACGGTGGCAGTGCCGGCAGTTAAGGAAATATTTAAATGGTATTTTTCTCAATGATTATTTTTGAATTGTTGACATTTAGTTGTTTTGTTGAGATACTAAATATAGTTTTGGTTCTTTAATTTTAAAAAAGAAAATTTTTAAAAGGAGGTAAAAAATGAAAGAGATATGGAAGATAATAGAGAAACTATGGAGGAACATCCAGATAGAAATTTTACCACTTTTCCCTTTCTTAATACCTGTTCCTTGGATAGAAGAGGTAGTGAAGATTGTTCAAGAGAGCAGTTCTTTTTTAGAAATAGAAATTTCTGGCTGGGGAAGAAAAAGAATTAAAATTTCTAAAAACGGAGTTGGTCAGTCAAGTATTGTAGCCAATCAGACCTCAATACCAAAATCGTCTAATAAGCCACCAAGATTTGAGAGAGAGCTTCTGTTTATTAAGTCTTTTATGGTAGGACGTATCCGTTTTTCAGTTAAAGAAGGAGATTTGGTAGAGGTTGGTTCTAAGGTTGGCGAAATCGAAGCATTAAAAACAAGGAACGATGTTTTTGCGGCCACAAAAATAAAAGAAGAGAAAGTAGAGATAGGAGGAATAGTAGAAAGGATTTTAGTAGAAAATGAAAAATCAGTCCCAGGCGAATATGGACCCCGGGTCGAATATGGGCAATCTCTCATTTTGATTAAACCCGCCTAAATCCTCACCTTTGAACGAAAAAGAGGTGGGGATTTTTAATTAAAAAAGCTTAAGAAGGGTTTTTAAGATAAATTTGTTGAAAAGAAAGTTTTTATATAATGGATAAAAAGATAAGGAGGTATTAAATTTTCTGGAGAGCCAAAGTTTTTTGAATTTTTCTATCTCAACAAAGATTTCTGAATCTTTAGGAAGACCGCCAAATCCTTTACTTTTAAAATCCTGGAAGATTCGCCGGACCCTGGCAGTTCTTTGGAACTCTTCTAAAAATCTTTTTTTCCATAATCTATCGTAATTTAGATTTTCCATTATTGCTTTAGCCGCCAAGTGGCCGGAGATGATGGCATATCTCATTCCAAATCTGAAAAGTTCGTCTTGAAATCCGGCTGCTTCTCCTACCAAGAAAGAATGATTTTTTACTGCTGATTTAGGGACTTCAAAACTTCTTTTGCTTCCAAAATCATATAAGAAATTTTTTTCTTCTATTTCTTTGCTTAGATAATCTCTTTGGAGTTTTTTAAAGTTTTCTTTTAGATTAATTTGTTTTTCCTTAATTTCCTTGCTAATTTTGATTGTCGCTATATTCTCATTATGGGGGAAAAGATAACAATAACCAAAAGTAGGCGTATACTGAGGACTAAAAAATACCTTTACCTTGCTTGGCTCGAATTTTCCTTTATAAACCCGGCCATAGCCGATAGTTAATATTTTATTTAAACCAGTGGCTATGATATTAATTTTATTATCAATTTCGCCTTTCCAGTTAGTAATAATTTCTACTCCTAAACTTTTTGCCTGTTGTGCTAAATCTTTTTCTAAAGAATTTTCTCCCCCTCTTAAAATACTATAGCCAACAGGATTTTTTTTGCTATAAAATATCACTTTTTGTTTTCTCAGAGAAATCTTCACTTCCTCAATTTTTTCCAGCCAGTTTATTTTTAGATTACATTTCTCTAATTCTTCTATAACATCTTCTTTGGAGAACCAATTGGGCAACATTTGGGCATTTTCTTTATAATGCCCTCCGATTTGAGAAGATTTTTCATAAACCTTTACTCTAAAACCAGCCTTAGATAGATTTATGGCTGCGGTTAAACCAGCTAGTCCTCCACCAGCTATTTTTATTATTTTTTTTCTTTTTTGAAATTGAAAAATCATTTTAGTTATTATTTTATCTTATCATTTTTTATTATATAATAAATAATGATAATGGTAAGCAGAAAATCTCCAGGGAAATTATTTATCGGAACTTCGGGCTTTTCCTATTCTCACTGGGAGGATGGGGTTTTTTATCCTAAGGGTTTAGCAAAAACAAAGCAGCTCGAATATTATGCTAAACATTTTCAGACCGTAGAATTAAATAACCCTTTTTATCGTCTTCCTTCTGTTAAAACTTTTTCTTCCTGGAGAGAAAGAACACCAAAAGGATTTATTTTTTCAGTGAAGGTTTCTAGATATATCACCCACATTAAATATCTCCGTCAATGCAAAGCTGCCTGGAAAACCTTTTTGGAGAGAGCAGAGCATTTAGAGAGTAAATTGGGTCCATTTTTGTTTCAACTTCCGCCCAACTGGCATAAAAATTTAGACCGATTAGAAAATTTTCTAAAATTATTAGGAGAAAAAAATAAGAAACATAGATATGTATTTGAATTTCGTCATCCTTCTTGGTTTTTTAAAGACACTTACAATCTTTTTAAAAAATATAAAAATATTTCTTTATGCTTAGCTGATTCTCCCCGTTGGCCATTTAAAGAAATAATCACTGGAGATTTTATTTATATCAGAATGCACGGAGGAAAGATTCTTTACGGTTCTAATTATTCAAAAAAAGAGTTAAAACAATGGGGAGAAAAAATTAAAAAATGGCTTAAGAAAAAATTAGATGTTTATATTTATTTTAATAATGATGTCCAGGGTTTTGCGGTCAAAAACGCCAAATTATTGAAAAAGATTTTAAATATATGAAAAAAGTTTTATTTTTCTTAGTTACCTCAATAATTGGAATTATAGTTTTCGGATTAGTTATAGATATAATCGGCTGGGGGAACGTTGCTCAATCCTTTTCTTTATTTCGGGAATGGGGAGGAATAGCCATTTTAGCAGTTACGGTTCTAAGTGTTGTAGTGAGTATTTTGAGATGGAAGTTTATTCTTAAGGTTCAAGGATATAATGTTTCTAAATATAAATTGGCAGATGTTTGGCTTCTTAGTTTTGCCGTTACTTATCTTACTCCCATTACTATTTTAGGAGGAGAAGGATTAAGGGCTTACGCTCTTAAGAAAAAATTTCCTATTCCTTGGGGAAAAAATATTGCTTCTATTATTATTGATAGATTTTTGGATATAAGTATGTTCTTCCTTTTTTTTATTGGAGGAATATTTTCTTTTTTAATTTTAGTTGGCCTCCCTCCAGAAAATGTCGGATTAATTTTTGCTGTAATAATAGTAATCTTAGGGATCATGCTTGGCATATTTTATTTTAAAAGTTTTAGAAAAGAGAGTATTCTAAAATGGTTTTTAAAACCCTTTGGCATAAGAAAAGGAAAAAATGGCAGAGTGTTCTTTGATACCGAAAAAGAAGTCTTCCGTTTTTTTGAACCAAATAAAAGATTTATGTGGCAGGGACTGCTGCTGACTTTTTTGAGATATTTTTTAATTTTAACTCGCTGTTGGCTTATAATTTTCTTTTTAAGAGGAGGAATAAGTATTTTAATACCTTCGGCAGCTTTCTCTTTTGTTAGTTTAGCTTCGCTTTTTCCTCTACCAGCTGCCCTGGGAAGTTTAGAAGCATCCCAAGCCTTTGCTTTTGGCTTTCTTGGACTGGGAGCCAATATGGGAATAGCTTTCAGTTTGATTTTAAGAGGAGCAGAATTATTAGTGTGTTTAGTAGGAATTATATTTTTAATAAAATTGGGAATTAAATCGATGGAAACAAAAATAACCGAGAAAATAGGAAAATTAGAATAATGCTTTTTATTTCTATAAAAGTTCGAGTCCTACCCCCGAACCTTCCCGTGCGCGGGCGACGACCAGGAACTCCCTAAATATAGTATATGACAATTTGGAATATAACACAATGGAATATACAATACAAGTAAAGATATGCCTAAAGCAATTTATTCAAAAGACCATAAATATATTGTTGAGCAATTAAAAAAAGCCCGCAAAGAGGCTGGTTTGAAGCAGGCAGAAGTTGCCAAGTTGCTCGGCAGGACACAATCTCACATATCAAAGGTTGAAGCCGGACAGAGACGTATTGATATTGTCGCGCTTAAAGAATTTGCGAAATTATATAATAAAGATATTAATTATTTTATAAAATAAATATGAAATATTGCATTGAATGTGGCCGTAATAAGGCGACTCAGGGAGATTTTTGTGACTCATGTTTCAATGAAACAAAAATATGCCGTAGGTGTCAACAACGAAAAAGTATTTTTGAATTTGAAAAGAATCAGAAAAGTATTGCTGGTAAAGTATCAAGAAGGGGTGAATGTAGAGAGTGTCGCAAGTGGAAACGACCTATATCCAAGAAGGCAAGAGAGGAATTTGAAAAAACAAACCCACAGCCACCTATAGGTAAACCTTTTCATTGCCCTATTTGTGACAAAACAATAATCAGGCAATATAAAAACGATGTTGTATTAGACCACTTCCACGATACTGGCGAGATAAGGGGCTGGATTTGTAGAATGTGCAATAACAGTATGGGAATGATGGAGGATAATGTGAGTATACTGAAACGAGCTATAAAATGGCTACAGGGTACTTTGCGCACTTTCTAGTTTTATCTAGTAATAGTATAGGTTAAGTAGAAAGAATTGGAATAACCTATTTATAAAGATTGTAGCCACTCTTATTTTATTTAAATATTTTTAAAATAGAGGTTTTTGCCTTAATCTTTCTTCAGTTATTTTACAATATTCAGAAGAGATATCTATTCCGATGAAGTTTCTTTTATTAAGTTTAGCTATTTTACACGTAGTTCCACTGCCACACATTGGGTCAAATACCACATCACCAGGATTTGACCAACTTGTGATATGGTCTTGCACCAACTTTTCTGGGAATATAGCGGGATGTTTATAGGCAATATCATCACTTGCAGAATGTCCCCTCCCTATGAGATATTCCCAAACATTCGTTCGTCTACCATACTTAGAATATCCAGCCCTTTTTAGCTTTAATAGTGTACCATCATGAAGTCGTTTTGTGCCGTTATCACCACCACGCTCATCTTTATTTTCCCTATCTTTTAGAAGGTTTATTGTCTTTGGTGCGCCCTTACTCAGTATAAACATATACTCAAAAGCCTGCCAGTATGTCTTATTATTGCCAACCGCACCTCGCGGAGTTTTGAGGTATATCATTGTATCAAAAAGATTAAAACCTACTTGCTTGAAATATAGAGCTTGTCTAAAAGATGTTCCTGTTTCTTCGCCTTTAATCGTTTGGTCTCCAACAACCCATACAACAACCCCACCCTTTTTCATAACCCTGAACAAACCTTTTGCCATACCTTCAAAGTTGAATGAGTATTCATTATAGCTTCTCAAATTGTCATATGGAGGTGAGG
This sequence comes from bacterium, assembly GCA_030640805.1. Lineage (GTDB taxonomy): Bacteria > Patescibacteriota > Minisyncoccia > Minisyncoccales > DAOWIS01 > DAOWIS01. The sequence goes on from DAOWIS010000010.1 coordinate 10,590, forward strand.
TAATTACTAAATCTATGGAGTCTGCGGGCATTGATCGCATAATATCAACGGCATCTCCACAAATAATTTCATTAAGGGGTAGCGTATCAAATTGTTTTATTTCTTTCGCAGGTAATAATTCTAATGCCTGTAAATCCTCTTCATTTTTTATCACATCAACTACAATACCTTGAATAGTCAAATCTTCGTTTTTTTTAATGATTATCGGTTCAATGGTTTTATTAGCCGGCTGCAATCTTACATGTCCTTTTTCTTTATAGAATTTTTTAAGTGTTGCTTCATAATTGTCAATTAAAGCGACCACCTTTTGTCCGTTTTCGGCAACACTTTGCTGTTTAACTAAAACAATATCGCCATCATTTATATTTTCGTCTATCATGCTATTACCTAAAACCCGTAAAGCATAAAATTCGCCAGAACGAGGAAGTTTGTTTTGAGGCACGGCGATTGTTTCTTTATTTTGTATTGCTTCGATTGGTTGGCCGGCAGCTATAAGGCCCAAAAGTGGGATATTGACCATTTTTTCATTTTCATAAATATCAATTGATCTCGGTTTATTATATTGCTTTTCAAGCAATCCCAATTCCTCAAGTTTTTTTATATGAAAATGGGCAGTAGAAACAGAAGCAAGTTTAAAATGCTTTCTTATTTCCTCTAGAGCAGGGGAATAACCCTTTTTCTTGCGATAAGAGGTGATATAGTCCAAAACTTGTTTTTGTCTTTTTGTAATCATAGCTTGACTTTATTATTGTATCCTCTATACTTAATTATAGTAGAAAGAAAATAGAAAGTCCAATGGATAGTTATCCACAACGTAGTAAATGGTCGATGAAAATAATAAAATTAAATAATAATTATTCTTATGGCTAAATCAACTATTAATTTGCCAGACGGCACAACGATTTCTATTGATGGTAGTCCAGAGGAAATTAAGAAAATTCTCTCTGTTTACCAAACTGGAAAATCAAAAATTCTAAATAAGGGGGAAAAAAGCAAGGGCGGAAAAAGGAGCGAAGAAAAAAAAGAACAAGATAATGTTCTTGAAGTTATCAATTACATCAAAAATTGTGATGAAGCAGATGCAATTGAAGAAAAAATACTCGATAGGGCAAGTCAGGTTGACAGAGTGCTTTTGCCTTTGTACGCCGCAGATAAAATAGAAAATAAACCACCTTTGTCGTCCGGTGATATTCACTCGGTTTTAAGAGAATTGGGAATTAAAATAGCTCTACCCAATATCTCAAATACCCTAAGAGGGACTGCCTCAAAATATGTTATGGGAGATCGTCAGCTTAAGAAAGGCGGAGGGGTAGTTAAATATCAAATTTCTCGTCCGGGCAGGCAGTATATTACAAAAATTTTAGAAGATGGACAATCGTAAAAAATTCTTAACGAAATTAAGTCAAGATAATCCAACTAGATTAGAACAAGCCATCGCCCTGCTTTGGTATTACAACGTAAAACAAGAATACGAGGAAAGATCTGTTTCTGATTTAGTTAGCGATCTTGAAGAAGATTCTTTTGGCCGGCCAAATATCACAAAATTAAGGGTAGGCCTTAAGAAAACCAAATTAACTGTATCGGGTTCTCGTCCGGATACTTTTCGTATCAACGCTGGTCGTTTCTCGGAATTAAGTAAAAAATATGGTCCCTTGATTAATTTCGTTGAGACAGAAGTTACTTCTTCGGTTTTACCAATAGAATCTTTTCAGGGAAAACGAATATATCTCGGAAGAATGGTAAATCAGATTAATGGAAGTTATGACTATGGATTTTATGATGCTTGTGCAGTAATGATACGGCGTTTAATGGAATCACTAATTATTGAAGTTTTTTTTAATCAAAATAGGGCATCGGAAATTAAATTAAATAATGTAATTATTTCACTAGATAAATTAATAAACAAAATTATAACTGACCAGCAAATACATCTCGGCAGAAATACTCCGAAAGGAATGAATTTAATTAAAGATCTTGGCGATACGGCCGCCCACGATAGAACATATATTACGAAAAAAGAAGATATTGATGATAACAAAAATAGTATAAGAAAAACAATCAACGAGTTATTGGTATTGTCTGGTATTTTGAAATAATTACATTATTTAATTTTTAGTGGTGCGCTCCGCTTTGCGGGGCACGAAATTCAGCGGCGGAAAAGCGAGAGCGGGCAAAAATTCCTTCCCCCCAACCCCCTTCCTTTTTGCCCGCCCGAGCGAAAATTATCAAAAGTCAGCGTCTGGATTTTCTTTGAAAAAAGTTTGGATTTCGTTCAGCGTCCGGAGCCAGAACAAAAAGCCCAGTCATTCTGGGCAATTTTTGTTTGAAAATTTGACAAAATAATTCTATTGGCATATCATTGTTTATAGTTATGAAGTTAACTTTAACAATTAAATAAAAAAAGGAGCGCAGTATGAATGAAGTAAAAGTGTTTCTCTTCCCTGATTATGTTAACTTGATGAGCACAATGGGCCAATCTAAGAAATTGTTCCAGTTTTTAGAAGAGCAAGGTATTGGACCTAAAGAAGAATATTAGGGAGGAACATTAGAGTCTCTACCAACTGATGGCTCTGTTATTATAAGAGCATCTTCAAGGATGTCTTGCTCTAAAAAAGAATTATTGGAACGTTGCAAAAAGCTCGGTCATTTCGTTTTCTATAATGACTGCCTTCTTCTTCCCGACGAAACACTTACCCAGAATGGTCTTATTGAGGAAGCAACCCGTTTTCTCAAAGAGAACAATCTGATATAGAAAATTGCCATTGGATAAATTAGTCATTGGTTTTTAAAAAGCCCCACGCTTTTACAGGTGAGGCTTTTGTCTTAAGCAGGAGCTAACCCCAAATTTCTCTAAACCCTCTTAATCTCCAGTAATTTCTCCTTCATCATTGCCATATACTCCTTGTTTTCTATTATTCTAATAATTGTTGAACTGGGGAGCAAATATCAAGCCTCAGTTGTCTTAGGTTGACTAATTATTTTTTAAATGTTAATCTTAATTCAAGATGTAAATAAGAATTCCTTAGCGAATCAAGGTTCCTGAGCGAAGCGAAGGGTTCTTATTCACATAAGATAGTTCCCTAGTAAAAATTTAGTCGAGTTTCTTCGGGGAACTAAACTTTAGGATAAAACCTTAAAACATTAATTAAATTAACTTATATCTAACTATGGAAGGAACAATTAAAACCCTTATTTCAGATAAAGGATTTGGATTTATTACCGTTGATGGAGAAGAGAAAGATTTGTTTTTTCACAAGAATGAGCTTAAGGGCGTAGAATATGAAGAGCTGAAAGTAGGTGACAGAGTGTCTTTTGAGAAGGCTGATTCTGAGAAAGGACCAAACGCAACAAATGTAGCTCGCGTCTAAGAATTGACTAAGAATTGATTCAGTAAAATCAGATAGATGAAAATCAAGCCCATTCTCGGGCTTGATTTTTTATAAAACCAGGTTCTAACAAAGTCCGTCCCTTGGAGCTCGCTTCAGAAAATCGCCAGGAAGGCGGTTTTTTGGTAGAATAGAAATAATGAGAAAGAGAAAAACAATTAAGCGAC
>DAOWIS010000016.1 GCA_030640805.1 bacterium
GAAGAAAGAAGTATTATGAAATTTTAAAATGCCCGAACCATGGTTCGGGCATTTTAAAATTTCATAATACTTCTTTCTTCTCCGGGATAATCAATCGCTTATTACTCCAAGTACAATCGGGAACCCAAATAATTACAATCAGGAACCCAAAAAAGATTAAAGCTATTCCTGCCCAATAAAGAAAGTATCCTGTTATTTTCCTAACTCTTCTCACTTTTTCCCTCCTCTTATATATGAAATTGTCAAAAATCTATTATTAGTATAATAACAAATTTTAATAAAAATGTCAACCCCCAAGCTCCCTTTTTCCTTTTTGCCCGCCTGCTTTTTGGCTTCGCCCGATTTTTTTCGGCGGACGGGCTACAAATCAAAAAGGGTGATAGGTGAGTCTAGGATCTACTTGGTTTTCTCATTATAAATAAATACTTGAATCCTCTCAAGTAGAAATTAAACTGCCTTGCTCTATTATGCCAAACTCCTGTGTTTGATGTTTGGTTGTGTCTTGTTAAGCAAACAATATCAATAGGCTCAAAATATTTTTCCAATCTTTGCCACATCAAAAATCCTGTTGGCGTAAATTTCCTTTTTATCCACTGATCTGCAATAACCCAGCCCATTGTTTTATTTGGTTTCAATATTCTAGCAATTTCGCTTACTGTTTTTTCTAACTCATCATAAAATTTTTCATCCTCGCAAGAAATTTTTCCGACACATTTTTCATCATCAGAATACTTGATATTGTCAGAATAAGGCGAATCAATAAAAACAAAATCAACGCTATTGTCTTGAAGTGGGATTTTCCGAGAATCATTTTTAATCACATCGGGCCTAACAATATTAAGGTCATAACCGATTACTTTTCTATTCAACTCATTAGCAACATCAATTGTCGTTCCGCTACCGCACATTGGATCAACAACTAAATCACCTTCTTTTGTATAGCGTTGCAATAAATTCCAAATTACAAAAGCAGGCGTTACGCCATTATACTTGTTATTACCATGTGGCCTGTCTCCGTAATTTTGGGTAGGACAATCCCAAAGTGTTGTTGATTCCAAAATTAAATCTTTAGGCATAATTTTTGACGATAATACTCGGCCATGACCCTTTGATATAATACGCTGTTAAACAAAACATTTTCCTTATTTTCTATTTTTTCTAAAAGCACCTCTGCAAATAAAAGCAACCTTCTTATAAAAACTACTTGTTTGGGATAAGCAATCTTACAGTTTGGCCTATCGTGAACCTCCTTAATAATCTTTTTCCATTCTTTTTGTAGTTGTTGTTTGGCCATAATTTATTTTTTATTTCTCTTAAACCATTCGCTGAATAATTTTTCAAAATCGTTAAATATTTTAGAGAAATTTCTGACTTTACCACTTTCGGGTATATTGCGAAAAATATATGCTTTATCAATTTCACCATATTCAACAATAATTCTGTCTCTGCTTATATCATCACCTACATTCAAAAAATCACCGTCATTATCAGTTGATAATAAATAATAGAAAATATTTTTTGTGGTATCATTCAACTGAAATTTAAGTTTCCAATAAGCGGCTTGCGCAACCCTTTCTCTTAAGCTCGCCTTGCAAGACAAAACAGCAATAATTTTATAATTAGATTTATCAAAAATTATTATGTCGGCGTCAGGTATAATTGAATAACGATCATAGAAAATTTCTATATTTCTTCGGACTTTATCCAATTCAAAAGAAAGTTTTCTCTTTCTTAGAGCGTCATCATCTGTTATTCCCAACGGATAATTTAATGAGAAAATAAAATCTTCAACAATAAATTTTATAAGTTGCTGTAATGCTTTCCCGCTCCATGAATTCCATGATTGATTTGCATCTTTTCCTTCTTTTCTTTTTTCTCTTTTATACTTTTCTTTAATCTCATTAAAAATTTCTTTAATAAAATTATGATCAATTTCTTTTTTCTTTCTTGATAAATAAATTTGTTTTACTGTTTTAAATGTCATATTTTTTGCATAATTAAAATATATTCTGTCGGATAAGCTAAAACTTTTTTCTTATCCGTTATCTTCGCAAAACGACCTGTTTTTTTATCTCTCGTTGAGGGTAAATTTTTTGAGGGAATTTCTCGCTTTATAATATCATTAATCTTGAAGCCAAGATTTTGCAATTGCTCAACAAATATTTCCGCATTTAAGATTCCCACTCCTTTTAAGTTTGTATCACCAATCACTATGCAAGTTCGCCCGCCTCTTTTTAACATCCGTTTCATCTCTTTAAAAACTTGATTCATTTCGCTGAAATATGTCGCGACTTCCTCCGCTGTTTTTTTGTGTTTTTTTAATAATGACTCCTTGATTTTCTCTGCGATTTTACTGTTTAAAACAAGCTCTTTTTTGTTGTGGTAAGATGTGCCAATAAACCTTTTCCTAAAATCACTTAAATCTTTCGTATATTCAAACCAAAGAGCAGTAAGTTGGTGTAAATCAGCGTATTCGTAAGAGGTAACATAGGGCGGTGATGTAACAATTAGACTAACGGAGTTAGATTTTGCTGGTATTTTTCTTGCGTCAGTACAGTAGACCTTGGAAGCAGTTTTTAGACATTCTTTTTCTTGCAAAAGATTAAAAAAATCTGCATTCCCTCGTAGCATTGCCTTGGCTTGTCGTAAAAAAGCAACAAACGGATCTACTGGCTTTTTCTTTAAATCTCTCGTTGGTTTATTGCTTTTTTGCATCCAGATTGAACAATTTTTAAGAATATTTGAGAAACCGCAATAGAAAAAATCTCGTACATCTTGATCTTTTATTTTTAATATTTCGGAGAAAAGAAAAGCAAGTTTTCTTTTCTCTTCCGGCTTGAACCAATAATCAATCCTCTCATGTTCGGGGGTTTTTACTTTTGTATTTTTATTAAATGAGTCTATTTTATTTTTTAACTTTAAAAATTGTTTTTCTATTTTTCCAGGTTCAATTGGAGTTTTTTTTGCTTTCGTCATTAAAACCGCAACGGGGTTTATGTCTACTCCAATTGACGGTCTGTCCATAACTTTTGATTCAATAAGGGTTGTTCCGCAACCGCCAAATGGATCAACGACTAAAGCGCCCTCTTTCGTGTATTTTTCAACCAATCGAGAAACAATTTGAGGGATAAATTTTGCAGGATAGCGGTGATAACCATGCGTAATGTAAGCAGTGTCTTTTCTTGTTTTATCAGCAAAAGCCCAAGATGGATCAATCTTGATTTTTTTAAATAGTTCTAATGTGTCTTGTTTTTGGGTCATATTTTTTATTTAATCAAATCGTCCATCTTAATATTTAATGCTTTGGTAATTTTTACCACGGTTTGAATTGTCGGATTCTTATTCACTCCGGATTCTATTTTAATAATTGTGTTATAAATAACATCAGCTAACTTGGATGATCTATCTTGAGAAATACCAAGATTATTTCGGTATCTCTTGATATTTTTTCCTATTGTGGACCGTGCCGGATTTGAACCGGCGACCTTCTCGATGCCATCGAGACGCGCTACCAACTGCGCCAACGGCCCAATAATTTGGCAAGATTTAACCAACTGAGCTATAGACTCTCTTTTTTTATAATCTTATGCCAATCCCCATAACAATAGATGCCTTGGAAGGCTAATCCTCCCAAAAAACCAAGAAAAAGATGAGGAAAAGAATAATAGATACCGGAAACAAAAAGAAAAATAGCAAAAAGAGACAATAAAAACCAGTGATGCAAATGTATTTTCCATTTACCTAAATAAAAAATGAGTGATTTTATTTTTCCTTGAAATCCCTCTTTTTTTCCGGAAAGATATTTTGCCGCAAAATAGCCCATTAATATTCCTAAAGAAAACAAAAATGAAATAAAATAAATAAAAACTCCTAAAGATATTGGAAATATAATTTTTTTAAAACTCATATGTACCCTTGGCAGGAATCGGACCTGCATTTAGAGTTTAGGAAACTCTTGTTCTATCCATTGAACTACAAGGGCATATTAAAATAATATTATCATAATTTACTTTTGCTGACAACGGATTTATGCTATAATGCAACTATGGAAAAATCATCTATTGTTAAAATAGTTAAAAAAGTAATTCCAGCCGTAGTAAGTATAGTTATCAGCCAAGAACTTCCAAAAATAGAAAGGTATCCCCTCTTTCCCTTTTTTGGCTTTGGGCCTTTTGATTTGCCGGAAATACCGAAAAGGCAACCAAAGAAAAAAGTTAAAATAGGCGGGGGAAGCGGTTTTATCGTTTCTCCTGACGGATTAATTCTTACTAATCGCCATGTTGTCTCTCGTTCAGAAGTAGAATATACAGTAGTTACTAATGAAGGAAAAAAATATTCGGCTAAAATTTTAGCCAAAGACCCTATTAATGATATTGCTTTTCTTAAAATAGAAGCAAAAAATCTTCCTGTTTTAGAACTGGGCAGTTCTTCAAATTTAGATTTGGGAGAAACAATAATCGCTGTCGGCAATGCCTTAGGCGAATTTCAAAACACAGTAAGTACTGGTGTAATTTCCGGACTAAGCCGATTCATTACTGCTCAAGATGGACTAAGAGGAGAAAGAAAAAAATTAAGAGGTTTAATTCAAAGCGATGCTGCCATTAATCCTGGGAATTCAGGGGGACCACTACTAAATATGGAGGGGAAAGTAATTGGCATTAATGCTGCTATCGTTTTTGGAGCTCAAAATATTGGTTTTGCTCTGCCTGTTAATTCAGCCAAAAAGGATTTAGAGGATTTACAAAAGTATAAAAGAATTAGACAACCATTTTTAGGAATACGGTATCTCCAAATTAACCCGGAAATTAAAGAAAAAAATGGTTTGCCAGTTGATTACGGCGCCCTGATCATTCCTGAACAACTTCCCGAAGACAGAGGAGTTATCCCGGGAAGTGCCGCTTATAAATCTGGCTTAAAAGAATTAGATATTATTTTAGAATGTAACAATAAAAAAATCACCGAGGAAGATACTCTTGGTGATTTAATTCAAGAACATCAAATTGGGGAGGTTCTTAATTTTAAAATTTTAAGAAAAACTCAAGAAAAGATAATTAAAGTAGCATTGGAAGAGAAAAGATAAAATTAAATGCCGAATGACAAAATCCCAATGTCAAATGAATGTTTAAATATCAAATGACAAAATAATATTAGACATTTGGTATTCCTCCGGAGAGATATTCATAAACCGACAGAGCGGCTTTAGCTCCTTCTCCGGCAGCTACTATTATCTGTTTATCTTTTATATCCGTGACATCGCCGGCAGCAAAAAGGCCCGGCGTTTTTGTTTGTCCTGTTTTAGGATCAATCTTAATCTCATCACTTTTATTAAAATCAACTAATTTCTTTACAAAACCAGTGGCTGGAATGCTTCCAATTTGAACAAAAATACCATCTATTGGTATTATAAATTCTTTTTTAGATATTCTATCTAAATAAACTATTGCTTCCACTTTTTCTTTGCCTTTTATTTCTTTTATTTTGGCATTTAAAATTACTTTAATTTTTTTAGAATATTTTATTCTCTCCTGCAATAATTCATCTGCTCTAATCTTCGAAGAAATTTCTAAAATATGAATTAAGGTAGTATAATTAGCTAAATCCAAAGCCGTTTCAAAACCAGCGTTTCCTCCTCCTATTACTGCTACTTTTTTATCCTTAAACAATGGACCATCGCAGACCTCGCAATAACTTACGCCTTTCCCAATAAGTTCTTTTTCACCAGGAACCTCTAATGGTCGAGGATCCCGACCAGAAGCCATTAAAACTGCCCGAGACTGGTAATGATTATTTTTATCGGTCTGAATTCTAAATTTCTTTCCTTCTTTTTTAATCCTTTTTACTAATTCTTCTTTTTTTATATCAATCTCAAATTTTTTGAGATGTTTAAAGAATTTCTGAGAAAGTTCCATTCCAGAAATTTCTTCAAAACCAGGGTAATTTTCTATTTCTTTAGTAGAAACAACCTGACCAAAAAAATCTTTGGTTATTAATAAGGTTTTTATTTTTTTTCTGGCAGCATAGATTCCTGCCGTGATGCCGGCAGGACCTCCTCCAATTATAATTAGGTCATACATAATATTAAATTTTGGTTTCATTTCACTCCTAGTATTCTTAAAAGACTTATGCCGGTCATTGAAGACGGCTTTTTCATTTTCATAAGATCTAAAATAGTAGGAGCGATATCAGAAAGAAATCCTGCTGGTCTACTTTTAATATCTAGTCCATCCCTTAAGGAAACATTGGATTGAAGTTCAGAAGAAACCAAATAAAAAGGAACAGGGTTATTAGTATGCTCGGTCATTATTCCGCCGCTCCGAAAATCAATCATTTCTTCACAATTTCCATGGTCAGCAGTAATTAAAATTACATAATTAGGTAAAGCAATTTTTAATATTCGCTTGATGCATTTATCTAAAACTTTTATCGCTTTAATGGCTGCCTCTAAGTTGCCAGTATGACCGATCATGTCTGGATTAGCATAATTTACTAAAATAAAATCGTATTTTTTACTATCCACAGCTTCTTCTAATTATTGAGTAATGGGAATGGCTTGCATCTCTGGACTCCGATCATAATGAGGAGCTCCTTGACTAGGAATTAAAATTCGATCTTCTCCCAAAAAAGGTTTTTCTCTATAACCGTTAAAAAAATAAGTCACATGAGCATATTTTTCGGTCTCGGCAAGTTTGAGTTGTTTCTTTTTATTTTTGGATAAGATTTTACTTAAAGGCTCTTTTACCTCTTCTCTTTCGAAGGCAACTTTACCCTGTATTTTTTTATAATAACGAGCCATAGCCGAAAAATAAAGATTCTTTATTTTCTTTCTGGCAAATCCCGAAAAATTATCCTCTATAAATGCTTGGGTAAGTTGCCGAGCCCTATCTCCTCTAAAATTAAAAAATATTATCGCATCTCCTTTTTTGATTAAACGCAGCGGTTTTCCTTTTTCTGTTATGATTGCTGGTTCAACAAACTCATCGGTAATTCCTTTGGTATAAGAGTTCTCTAAATAAGAAGTGGGATCAGTAATTTTTTCTCCTTTCCCCTGCACTAAACAATTATAAACTTTTTCAATTCTTTCCCAGTTTTTGTCTCTATCCATAGCAAAGGATCTGCCTGAAATGGTAGCAATCTTGGCGGACTTATGAAAAAATAATCGTTGTTTTAAGTTGTATATAAAGGTTTTGGCTTCTTTCGGTAAGCTATCTCTCCCGTCAGTAAAAATATGAAGGAGTATTCTTTTTGAGATGCCGGCTCTCATGCCAAGTTCTAATAGGGCATAAAGGTGATCAATATAACTATGGACCGAAGCCGAAGAAACTAATCCCATTAAATGAAGATAGGACTTATTTTTTTTAACATGTTCTATCGCTTCCAAAAAGGCTGGATTTTCAAAAAAGGACTCATTTCTAATAGAAAGAATAATCCTAGGTAAATATTGATAAACAACTCTTCCTGCTCCCAGGGTTAAATGTCCGGCTTCACTATTGCCTGCTTCCCCCCAGGGCACTCCCACATTAATTCCCGAAGCATTCAAGGTGGTAGCGGGCCAAAATTTTTCTATCCTTCTTATAGTAGGAATAGAGGCCTGAGAAATAGCGTTGCCCTTGCTGGGCGGAGCTAACCCCCAACCATCTAAAATAATAAGAATAACTGGCTTCATAATTCAAGATTATATGATTATACAATAGCGAATCAAGGTTCTGAGCAAAGCTCAGGTTCTTAAAATCATTACTGAGTTTAATTCTCTATGATATTTTAACCTCTTTACAGGATAAATGCAATTTGCTAAAATGGGATAATGCGAATTTTGATCCCTTTTACTAAATCTTATGAACTTAATAATGCTAATAATTGCCAGTGGAGTTTTTCTTGTCATTGGTGGAATTTTAGGCTATGTTATCCGCCAAAGTATTGCTAAAAGACAAAAACATACCATCGAGGCAAAGCTAAATAAACTGATATCAGAAGCAAAACTGGAAGGCCAAAAAATTACCTCGAAAGCAAAAACCGAAGCAGACAAAATTTCAGAAAAATCTAAATTAGATGAAAGAAAAAACCAAAATAGAATATTTCGAACCCAAGAGAGATTGGCCAGAAAAGAGGAAACATTAGATCAAAGATTGCTCGATTATGAGAAAAATAAAGAGGAAATAGGAAAAAGAATAAGAAGAGTAAAAGAAATAAAAGAAGAAGTAGAAGACCTAAAACAAAAAGAAATAAAAGAACTTCAAAGAATAACTGGTCTTAACACAACACAGGCAAAAAAGGAATTCTTCCTGAATTTGGAAAAAGATTATCAGAAAGATATTATAGAAAAAATTAAAAAATTAGAAGAAGAGGGAAAAGAAGTCTTAGAGAAAAGAGCCAAAGAAATACTCACCCTGGCTATTCAAAAAATAGGAATTTCTCAAACCTCAGAAGTCACTACCACTACCGTGGCTTTGCCTAATGATGACCTTAAGGGAAGAATTATTGGAAAAGAGGGAAGAAATATCCGAACTATAGAAAAATTAACTGGTGTAGAAATTATTGTAGACGAAACTCCGGAAACGGTGGTTCTTTCTGCTTTTGATCCCGTTAGACGCCAAATTGCCAAGATCGCCTTAGAAAAACTTATCTCTGATGGTAGAATTCAACCAGCCAGAATCGAGGAAAAAGTTAATCAGGCAAAAAAAGAAATAGTTGAGGATATCAAGGAAGCAGGAGAAACAGCGGTCTATGATACTCAAATCTTAGATCTCGATCCGAAATTAATCAAACTTTTAGGAAGATTAAAATACCGGACAAGCTATGGTCAAAGTGTTCTTTTGCACTCATTGGAAGTTTGCCATCTGGCCGGAGCAATAGCGGCAGAACTTGGAGCAAGACAAGACATAGCCAAAAAAGCTGGATTACTTCACGATATCGGAAAATCAGTTGATCATCAAATTGAAGGATCTCATGTAGATATCGGAATAAAAATTTTGGAAAAATTTGGAGTAGAAGAAGAAGTGATAAAAGCAATGAAATCTCACCATGAAGAATATCCTCCAGAAAACCTCGAAGCAGTGATAGTTCAGACCGCTGACGCTATTTCCGGATCAAGACCCGGGGCAAGAAAAGACACTCTGGAAAATTACCTTAAAAGATTAGAAGAATTAGAAAAATTGGCTACTTCTTTTAAAGGAGTTGAAAAGGCCTGGGCCCTTCAGGCCGGAAGAGAAATTAGGGTCTTTATAAAACCAGAAGAAGTAGATGATTTGGGCGCCCACAAGCTGGCTCGCCAAATCGCCCAAACTATTCAAGAAGAATTGAGATATCCCGGAGAAATAAAAGTTAATGTAATCAGAGAAACTCGAGTGATAGAGTATGCTAAATAATATCCTCTTGTTTCCTTGATAGATAAGCTTATAATAAAGAAAAAGGTCGATATAGTCCTTGAAACTTGAAACTTGAAATATAAAACTTGAAACATAATGTTTCATGTTTTATGCTTTATGTTTCATGGGAATATGACAAAAGAAGATTTAATTGAGGCTATTCTTAAAAGAAAAGTGGCCTGTTCAAAAAGAGAAGCAGCCGACGTTCTAAACGCTACTTTAGATGAAATTACTAAGTCACTCCAAAAAGGAAAAGATGTGGTTCTAACAGGTTTTGGAACTTTTAAAGTAAGTAGAAGAAAAGCTCGAATGGGAAGAAATCCTAAAACTGGCAAGGCAATAAAAATCCCAGCAATGAGAGTTGCCAGATTCAAAGTCGGTAAGACACTAAAAGACGCAGTAAGATAAAAATAGTAACACATATTAAATAAATACGACCCAAGAATTGGGTCGTATTTATTTGAGCGGATTTATTTGAGCGGGTAGGGGGAGTCGAACCCCCGTCCTCAGGTTGGAAACCTGATATAATACCACTATACGATACCCGCAATCGGGGTGCCCGGACTCGAACCGGGAATCGTCCGCTCCCAAAGCGGATATGTTAACCATTACACCACACCCCGGAATACTTTATTTTAAATTAAATTTAAAACTTTGACAAGTCAGCAAAATTTTGCGAAAATAATATTGTTAATTTGCCCCTATAGCTCAACGGATAGAGCAATGGTTTTCTAAACCATAGATGAGGGTTCGATTCCTTCTGGGGGCGCATGGTGGCCTTGGTGTAGTAGTAACACAAGAACCTGTGGAGTTCTAGACGGCGGTGCAATTCCGCTAGGTCACCCAATAAATTTTTCGCTAGGCTCAAAATTTGAGTATTTAGTAATTAGGGTAATGAAACAATTAATAATATTGAAATGAAAAATTTATTCCTAACTACCTGCCCGCAATGCTTCGAATAGCGATGCAGGCGGGCAAATTACTCACACTAATTGCTATTTATAAAAAAGCCCATTAGGTTAATGGGCTTTTTGTTCTCTTATAAATAAACTTTCATCGAATAGAATATGGCCACCCTTAGTAAGCTTCTCAATTATTTTGTTTTTAAGACATTGAGAACATATAGCACCCTTCGGAGGTTTAGGCTTTTTGTCCTCAGGAAGAAACGGATTTTCCCAATCGATCTTTGGTTTATGTTCTAAAAGAGATCCACCCTCAAGATAAGAAGCTCTAGTTGCTCTACTAAGGTGTACATTTTTACTTGCTATACTTTCAATGATTTCTCTTTCCTCACAAACCACACAAAGATATCGTTTAATCGCCTTCATCTTCCATCTCCTTTTAAATTGTTACTATTTTCTAAAAAGGATTGCTACTCCATAGAGAAATAAAACAGTGAATAATACTCCTGCTACCTCAGAAAAAAAGGTAATCTCGCCCTTCACCTCAATGTTATATCCTGTTAAATTCTGGAAATGGTTCTGAATGACATCATCTTTATCGCTGTGTTTAAAAAATCCAGCAAAATAGACATTTATCAGCCATTGATAATTAGTATCTAAAGGCAGAGTAAAATTCGTATCGTAAATCTCCTTTATCTTTTTAGCGTGTCTTCTTTCCTCGAACTTATAGTGACGGACAATCCACCAAAACTCCATCATTTCCTCTGAATTAATAACAGAATCAGCCGGCATCAACCTGTAGAAATCATCTATAGGAGTTTTCTTTTCGGTCATTATAGCGGTATATTTTTTGATTAACTCCCCTACTACTTTATGAGCATAATCAAGAGATTCATGATTATTAGCCCAGAGATTACCAGCAAAAAACAGGAATACCAGTAAGAAACAAATCTTTCTCATAACACCCTCCCTTCATATTTTTTAAATTTTTAAGTTGCTACATCAAACACTAACAATTATCCATAGATCTGTCCATAGCCCTGGAAAACGGAGGATAGTCCTCCGTTTTTTTATAAATTTTTTATAATTAAAAAAGGTTCAAATCTCGGCGATCGCAGGAATTTGAACCTTTTTTAATTTTTATTGATTTCCGAAATCAATAGATTGTTAATAAATTATTTTCCGGGTGAGCTTGGCTTTTAAAAGATATTTTTCTGGATCTTTACCTAAATCCAGGAAGTCATCAGTAACTTCTTTGAGTTTGGAAGAAGCGCTTTTCCCAAAAGCCGATATCTCTACCCGGGCTGATTTAGCATTTTTTATGTATTCTACCAAAGGAACAAAATCGCCGTCGCCGGTCACTAAAATTATAGCATCTAAAAAATCGCTAAATTTTATAGCATCCACAGTTATTCCTACATCCCAATCTCCTTTTTTTAATCCGCCAGGAAAAACTTGTAAATCTTTTATTTTAACCTCAATTCCTTCTCTTTTTAGGGCTTCAAAAAAAGTTTTTTCTTCTCCTGCTTCAGTTCTAATTCCATAAGCAATGGCCCTAATTAGTTTTCTGCCAGCGGTAACTGATTTCAAAATTTCTCCAAAATTAACCTTTCGACCATAAAGATGTCGTGCTGAATAATAAAGATTCTGAACATCAATTAATACGGCAATTCTTTGCTCGAGATGTTTTATACTTGACATAATTATTTCTTCAGTCCTAAGGTTTTAATTAGTTTATTATATCTTCTTTTGCTTTCGTTTTCTAAATAAGAAAGGTGTTTTCTTCTTTCAGCCACCATCATCAAAAGACCTTGCCGGGAATGATTATCCTTAGGATGGGTCTTAAGATGTCTAATTAATCTTTTTATTTCTTCGGTAAGTAAAGCAACCTGAACTTCACTGGAGCCGGTATCAGCGTTGTGTAACTTATATTTTTTTATTATTCTTTCTTTTTGTTTAGGTGTTAGCATATACGCTTCGCTAAGTTAAAAATTAAAAGTGAAAAATTAAAAATTACAATGTAAAACTTAAAATTATAACTTTGCATTTTGCATCTTCCTGTGCCCCCACCAGGATTTGAACCTGGATTCATGGATTAAGAGTCCATTACTCTGCCAATTGAGTTATGGGGGCCAAAATTAAAATTTATCAAAGAATATTACCAATCTTACGAAGTTAAACTTCGTAAGATTGAGGATTTCAATTAAACTGGGCAGTTAATTTCGGACCAATTTTGAAGAAATCCGGCGCCAAAGAAAGTTAAAATTGTATTGACTATTACCCAAGCAATAAGAATTACCACTATCCCTATGACAGCGTAAGTAATCATTTGTTTAGCAGTAGCAACCCTTGCTTGGCTTCCAGCAGCAGTCATCAAAAGAATTCCTCCACCAACAATAACTACTGCACCTAAGGGAAATATCAGATAAAGCAATACCCAATCAATTATTGCCTTAGCCATTACAAAAAGATGGCAAAGAGTGCAATCCGGTTGACCGGGACCACCACAAGGAACAAATCTTGCCCCTGCTGCGGCTTGACAACCGGGATCATCTCCATCTATTAATCCATCACAATCATTATCTAAACCATCTTCACACTGTTCCTTAGTTCGCTCTATTTCCCAAGGGTTAACATCCGAAGATCGAGGGTCAACGCTTGGATCAACATCATAACAATCGCAACCTTTCCCTCCGCAAGTGTCTCCATATATTCCATTTCCACAAACTGGATTAGCTCCATTAAACCATCCGTCTAAATCTACATCACAAAGGTCTATACAATCTTGGTCATTTTTATCATTGAAAATATCATCACAATTATTATTGAATTCCCCATTACATCCTTGAGAATACTCTGTTTCTTTCTTGCCAGGATAAATATTAGCATCGTTATCATTGCAGTCGTTAAATCCTAAAAAGCCAGGCGGAGGAGAAGCTGCATCAGGAGGACTACAATAAGCAATGAAATTTAAGTATTTATCTCCATCTACATCGCAATCTTCTACATAGCAACATTCATCTATTCCTCCATCGCAATCATTATCCTTTCCATCACAACAACAGTTAACCTTTAAACAATCATCAGAACTAGTGCTCTCTTCAAAACCATAATAAACATTATCATCATCGTCGTCGCAATCCCCATTTTTACTTTCAAAACAAGCCCTATCGTCCGGGGCACAATTTAAACATGCTTCAGCCCAATGACCATCGCCATCTTTGTCGCAGGTCTCTACGCAATTGGAATCAGCGCCATCTTCTTCTTTACCTGTATAGCTAGTTCCAAAATCAACACCGCCATAATGTTTATCGCCAGGATAATCATAGCCATCATCGCAATCATTATCTAAACCATCATCACAAGCCGGACCAAAAGTAGTAATGGCTGAATCTTCACCTTCGGCTCCCTCGGACTCCCTAGATTCTCTCCCCCCGAATGTAAGGTCATAGGGCCGAGCATATTCGCCAGATGCTGGGTCATCGTTACAATCGGGATTACTTCCGCAATCTAAGCAAAGAGAATCACCTCCACAAACTATATCTTTACAAGTAGCATTACAGTTGCTTGCAGGAATATAGCCATCGCCATCTTGGTCGCAATCACCATAAGCATTATTTACTCTCACGGTTTTTCTTGCTACATTATAACGCTCTTTGTTGTGATCCCAGAAGTTGTCATAGACATATATCTCAACTTCATAAAGACCATCATCTACTGACTTAGTATCCCACAACCATTGAAATGTAAAATTTTTAGGATCCGAAGCTGATTTGGTATTTAAATACTTAACTTTCTCAGATAAATCTTTTATAAATATCTTAGCGCCTTTTATTCCAGCACAGCCATCATCGGTAGTTGAAGCACTAATGCTAACCGTTCCTGATAATTGTAGTTCTCCGGTGTGAGGATTTTTGATAAATGGACTAACAGAAATCGCATCGTCTGAAAAAAGAGGAGCTTCGTGATCAAGAATTACCTCCATGGTAGCACTACGAACCTCCCAAACCCTAGTATAAATATAGACCGTCATGTCTTTATTAGAAAAAAAGGGGCCTATATTGTTGCAAGACATCTCGCATGTATGATTATAACAATGTCCTGCGCCCCAACACTTCGCATAAGGATCACAGCCACCACAGGACTGATCAGTTCTCCAGTTAGCCGTAGAATCAACGTCAGTAATAAGCCCATAAATTCTTGCTCCTCCAAGATCGTGAGAATAGGCCCTAATGTTAATATTTTGGGAATCAACACAATTTCCTATTTTAGGATGAATACTATAAATTTTGACATATCTATCTAGGGCTTGAACATTACTTGTTCTTATTCCAAAAATTACTATAACAAAAATAAAAACAAATAATCCAAGAATAATTAAATTTCGTTTTTTATAAAACATATTATTTAATTATAATAAATTTTTAATAAATTAACAAGTTTTAGGAAAGAGTGCCCCTGGCAAGAGTCGAACTCGCAACTAGGCGTCCGAAGCGCCTCGTGTTATCCATTATACCACAGGGGCTTAGTTCTATTTTATCAAAAAGATTGAAAAAAAGCAAAGTTTAAGTTAGGATAATATAAAAGAAACTCAAAGTTCAAAGTTCAAAACTCAAATCCACAACTTAAAAGTCAAAACTAAATAAAAGGTCTTACTTAATGCGAAGCATTACAAGGAGGAACGAAGCGACGAATGGTTTACGCTTTGAGCTGTGGTTTTGAGCTTTGAGTTTTGCGTTTTGAATTATCGTTGTTTTGTATAATTTATGACCATCCCAAAAGAAGTAAAACTTGTAATTAAGAAACTCCAAAGCCACAAATTTGAGGCCTACATTGTTGGAGGTTGTGTTCGAGATATTTTACTTGGGAAAAAACCAAATGACTGGGATGTGGCTACTAATGCAAAACCAGAAGAGATAGGAAAAATCTTTTTGAAAAGTTATACTGATAATCGTTTTGGAACAGTCACGGTACAAATTCAAAAATCAAAAAGCAAAAGTCAAAATGATAAATTAAAAATCAAAAATGATAAAATCCAAAAACTCAAAATGATGGACGTAGAAGTTACTACTTATAGAACCGAGGAAAAATATACTGATAAAAGACATCCGGACTCTATTCATTGGGCAAAAAGTATCAACGAGGATTTATCTAGAAGAGATTTTACCGTTAATGCACTTGCCCTGAGCGAAGTCGAAGGGATGGCAAAAATTATTGATCCTTTTGGCGGACAAAAAGACCTTAAAAATAAAATAATTCAGGCGGTAGGGAATCCCAAAGAAAGATTCAATGAAGATGCCTTGCGTCTAATGAGAGCAGTAAGATTTGCTACTGTTTTAAATTCTTCTGGTCAATGGAAAATTGAACCAAAAACCTATCAAGCCTTGAAAGAACAGGGTGGGCTTTTGCAATTTATTTCCAAAGAAAGAATTAGAGATGAATTTCTTAAAATAATTATGGCAGAAAATGCCAGCCAAGGGATAGAACTTCTCAGAAAAACTGGCCTTCTGAAATATATTATTCCTGAATTAGAAGAAGGATTTGGTGTTTCCCAAAACAAACATCATGTTTATGATGTCTATGAACATTCTTTGCTTTCTTTAAAATATGCGGCAAAGAAAAATTTTAATAAATGTGTCCGTCTTGCTGCTCTTTTGCACGATATCGCTAAGCCCAGAGTAAAAGAAGGAGAAGGACCAGATGCTACTTTTTACAATCACGAAATTGTCGGAGCAAAAATGACTGTTCAGATTCTCTCCCGATTAAAATTTTCCAAAAAAGATATTGAAAAAATCGTTAAATTAGTAAGGTATCACCTTTTTTATTACAATGTTGATGAGGTCGGAGAGGCCTCAATTAGAAGATTAGTCCGGCGAGTCGGTCCGGAAAATATGGAAGAATTACTTCAGGTCCGAATGGCTGATAGAATTGGCTCCGGCGTTCCCAAAGCCGAACCCTATAAATTAAGGCATCTCCGATATCTAATTGAAAAAGTTTCCCAAGATCCTATTTCCGTTAAAATGCTCAAGGTTAGGGGAGACGATGTAATGAAAATCTTAAATATTCAGCCAGGACCAAAAATTGGCCAGATTTTAGATATTCTTTTGGGAGAGGTCTTAGAGGAGCCAGAAAAAAACAAAAAAGAACATTTAGAGAAAAAAATTAAAGAGATAAGAAAATTAACTGATAAAAAACTTCAGGATTTAAGTAAAAAAGCTAAAGAATCAAGAGAAAAAATTGAAACAAAGAGAGATGAAATGACAAAGAAAAAATACTGGGTTACTTAGCGGAGTGTAGTATAACGGTAGTATACGCCCTTCGGGAGGGCGAGATCCGAGTTCAATTCTCGGCACTCCGACCATAAAATTCTAGATTTACAGAGAACGGTTCTCTGTAAATCTTAAAAGATGCCTATTAAACGACCACAATTAGTCAATGGAGAAATTTATCATATTGTAATCCGAGCAACAGGAGATATTTTGATGTTTAAAGATATATCAGATTACTACCGAGGAATTTTTTCTATTTATGAGTTTAA
>DAOWIS010000019.1 GCA_030640805.1 bacterium
CTTTGAGGATAATACTTGTTTATAATCTTTGTGAGTTTCTTCTGTTTTCTCATCAGGAGTAGTTGTTGGTTGTTCTTCTGCTGGGGTTTCACTTTCCCGACTTACAAAGTAAATTCCAATTACCACAATCAATATTACCAAAACTAAAAGAATTAAAAAGTTTTTGTTCATAATTTTTCTTCTTTCTTTAAATTAATATCTAAGATTTAAATCCTTCTCGACCTTGTATAAGGATTTTGAAAATATTTAAATTTAATTAATTTTGAATTTTAAGTTGTAATTTTTAATTTTTCACTTTTAATTTTTCACTTCTTTCCCAGCCACCCAAAAGGTGTAAATGCAAATGGTCAATAATCTGACCTGCTTCCTTCCCAACATTAATTATTAGTCTATAACCTTTCTTATTAAGCCCTTGATTTTTGGCTATAGTTTGAGCCACTAAAAACATTTCTCCTATTAACTCTTTGTCTTGTAAATTGAGATGATTTATTGAAGGAATGTGTTTTTTGGGAACAATTAAAAGATGAATCGGTGCTTTTGGCTGAATGTCTTTAAAAACTAAAAATTTATCATTTTTATAAACAATATCAGCTGAAGATTCTTTATTTACAATTTTACAAAAAAGGCACATTTACTTTTTTAACTTTTTTTTCATTTCCTTCACTACCTTATCTATCTTGACTATTTTCTGGCTACCGGTATCCATTTTTCTTATTATTATTGTTTTATCTATGGCTTCTTTCTGACCTAAAATTAAGCAATATTTCACTCTTAAATCAGAGGCGACTTTCAACTGGTTCTTTAGACTTCCGCGATCAAAACGTTGAGCTACTAAAACCTTAGACCTTCTAAATTCCTCCAGTAATGCCAAACTTCTCTTTTTTCCTAAATCTCCTATTTGAGCTAAAAATACTTTAGGTTGTTCAGATTTTGGCAAATCAAATTTCTGACTTTTCATTTCTTCGATTATTCTTTCTATTCCTCCAGCTACACCTACAGCCGGAGTTGATCTCCCTCTTAATAATTTTACTAAATTATCATAACGACCCCCACCCATTAAAGCATTTTTAGATAATTGTATCTCTGTTCCTTTTTTCTCTTCTTGCCCAGGTTCTGGAAAGAAAATCTCAAAAACAGTTTTGGTATAATAATCCAATCCTCTAACCAGATAGGGATTTAGAAAATAAGAAATTTTTAGGTCATCTAAGAATTCAAGGGTCTCTTTTAAATAATTATGACATTCCTCGCATAAATGGTCTATAATTTGGGGAGCATTCTTGCGAATTCTTGCACATTTATTCTGTTTACAATCTAAAACTCGAAGAGGATTCTTGGTTATCCTTTTTCTACAATCCGGACAAATTTCTTTTTCTCGTTTTCTGTAATAGTTAACTAATACTTTTTTAAAATAAGGTCGGCAATCAGAACAACCAATGCTGTTTATTTCTAATCTTAAATTATTAAAACCGATTTCCTCTAAAATTTTTAAAGAAAGTTGAATAATTTCTGCGTCGGTAACTGGATTCATTTCTCCAAAATATTCAAAACCAAAGTGATAAAACTGACGGTATCTCCCTGCTTGAGGTCTTTCGTATCTGAACATTGGACCAATATAAAAAAGTTTAACTGGCTGAGAAAGAGCAACCATTCCATGCTCAATATAAGCCCGGACTACTGGAGCAGTTCCTTCTGGTCTTAAGGTTAAATAATGCCCTCCTTTAGTCCGAAAACTATACATCTGCTTTTCTATAATATCGGTCCCTATTCCAATTCCTCTTGAGAAAATTTCGGTTTCTTCAAAAATAGGTGTCTCAATTCTCTGGAATCCGTAATATTTAGCTAAATCTTTTACTACTTGCTCTACTCGTTCCCAATATTTCTGTTCGTTAGGCAAAATATCTCTGGTTCCTGAAGGAGCGAAATATTTAGGTTTTTTAGGTCTTAGCGATTTTATAAATCTCATACGAAATTACGAATCACTACGAATATATAAAAATTCGTAGTTTCGTAGGGAATATTTACTAATTTTCTAAAATTAATATTGAGGCGTCCTGATTACTCCTAATTTATCTAAAGGCCAAGCTCGCAGCCAAACCTTGCCTATGAGATAATCTCCTGAAAGGGTTCCCCATCTTCGAGAATCAGAACTAAAAGCCCTGTTGTCGCCCAAAACAAAATATTCGTTTTCTTCTAAATTTATTCTCACTTCCCCTTTGGTAAATTCATTTGAAGGAAGATAAAAAGATTCATCTAAAGCTTTTCCTTTGGAGAATTTATTATTAAAAACAGTAATGGAATTATTCTTAATTTCTACTCTTTCTTTAGGAAGACCAATTATTCTTTTAATATAATACTGAGAAGGATCCTGAGGATAACGAAAAACAATCACATCACCTCGTTGGGGGTCCCCTAATTTATAACCAATTTCATTTATAATTAAATACTCACCATTCTCGAAATTTGGCTCCATGCTTGCCCCTCTGACAAAAAATGGCTGGAAAATATAATATCTAATAGGAATAACAATAATCAAAGCGATGACCACAATTTTAAATATTTCCCAGAAAAATTTAATTATCCGGTTCATATTACTTAGATTATCATAGAAATTCCTTCTTGGCAAATTCTATGATAAAATACACTAATACCACTGATTAAATAACTATTGCCACCGATAGAAAATTATAAGTAAAAAGCATGAATATTTATTCTCCTCTTAATCAATTATTAGAAAGAGAGCTTTATCTGAAAAAAAAGAAAAAGCCCTGGAAAACTGGAGGGATATTTATTCTAACAGTTATATTATTCTTCCCAATAATCTTTGGGTCCAATTCACTGTCCCAGGAACTCAATCTTTCTTTTATTCCAGAAATACCGCTCCAAAGCAATTTAGAAAATGCTATTAATCTCACCCTGGCTAGAGATGTTTTATTAAAAAATGAAAAAGAAGGAAGAGTTAATTTTTTAATATTAGGAGTGAGTGGAGAAGGACATCCTGCTCCCTTCTTGACAGATGCTATAATGATTGTTTCTCTCCAAACCCACCAAACCCAATCCATCCAAAAATTAACCTTTATCTCTATTCCCAGAGATCTTTTAATAAAAGTTCCTGAGACAAATTATTTAAGTCGAATTAACAGTTTATATGTTCGGGGTCAAAATAATACTGATTTAATCAAAAAATCAATAACCGAAATTACTGGTCTCCCTATTCATTATTTCTTGGTAATAGATCTTAATCTTCTTAAAAATTTTGTGGATGAAATAAGAGGAGTAGATATTTTTGTAGAAAAAGAAGTTTACGATCCCCTTTTCCCAGAACCAAATTACAGCTATCAGGCCTTTAGGTTAGAAAAGGGTTGGCACCATTTGGATGGTTCTACGGCTATAAAATATGTTAGGACGCGCCATAGCCCAAAAGGAGATTTTGACAGGATGGACCATCAACAAAAACTAATTAAGGCCTTAATCGATAAATTAAGTAGCTCAGATTTTTCTCCGAACTTTTCTTTGTACTTTAAATTATTTCAAGATTTAGAAAATACTCTTTGGACCGATCTCAATTGGGGGGAAATAAAGCACTTAATCAATTTAGGAAAAAAATTAGATATTAAAAATATAAATTATAAGGTTTTAGACAATTCTTCTGGTCTTATCTGTGGAGGACAAATAATTCTTGGTGAACAGAACGCCTCGGTTCTTTGGCCCTGCCAAGGCCGATTTGACTATTCAGAAATCCAAAAAGAGATTCAAAATATAATCTCTAATTAAGTTCAAAAATATTAAAGCGAGGAAATTGACTTCTCGGGACCATCCGCAGCCGAGCGGGCATGGTGTTCTCCGACTTCAATCGGAGGACGAGCGAGGCGAGGACATGAATGAGCGAGCACGCTGGGCGAGCGAAGCGTGTCTCCGAAAGTCAGATTTCCGAGCTTTTACTTGTGTTTATTATCTAATCATGATTCTCATTGTGGGTCTGGGTAATCCGGGTAAAAAATTTCAAAAAACCCGTCACAATCTTGGGTTTTTAATTTTAGATTATTTTCAGAAATCAAATAAATTTCCCTCTTTTAAATTTAAGAAAAAATTTATAGCTGAAATCTCTCAAGGAAAAATTAATAAGCAAAAAATAATTTTTGCCAAATCTCAAACTTTTATGAATAACTCCGGCCAAGCCGTTAAAAAATTAGTATCAAGTATTAAGTATAAAGTATCAGATTTATGGGTGGTTCATGATGATATTGATTTACCTTTGGGAAAAATTAAAATTTCCAAATCTCGCGGAGCCGGAGGCCATAAAGGAGTAGAATCAATAATAAAGGAGATTAGGACGAAGAACTTTGTTCGATTTAGGATTGGAATAAAATCAGCAACCAGTAACCAGAAACCATTAACCAGTAATAAAAATATTGAGAAATTCGTGCTTCAGAAGTTTAGCAAGAAGGAAGAAAAGACTCTAAAAGAAGTTATTAAAAAAACCAGCCAAGCCATCAAAACAGCAATCACCGAAGGAATAGAAAAAGCGATGAATAAATTTAATTGTTAGATATAAGAACCTGCTCGCTTCGCTCGCAGAACCTTGATTCGCTAAGGTATAGATATTTAATCTTGAATTTAGATGATGGATATTTGATGATAGATGTTGGATGTTGGATGTTGGATAATTATAAAGCCGAGATTTTATCTCGGCTTTATTTCTTCTCCTTCTTTCTTTTTTCTCACTTGAATTGAAAGCTAATATGATTTTTACTCATTTCGATACTCTTTGCTTCTAGACCAGATAGACCACATATCAAGCTAACTATACTAATGAACGATTCTTTGTTTAAGCCACTTATAAAAAAGTGGTTATTATTTATCTCGCTATCATCAAAAGATATGTAGTTCATGCCTAGACCTCGAAGGATGTGGAAACTGGACTCTTTCTTATCATAAATTATCGCATCTCCCTTCTTAATCTTAGTTGATCTCCCCAAGCTATCCTTAAATTTCATAGTTATAATAGTTGTAGTAATATCTGCCATAATTTTACCTCCTTCAAGTTTTTGTTATTAATCTCTTTCTTTATCTTTCTTGTTAGTCATATAAATTGTAAATGGACTTTTTGTTGTTTAGTAATTTAATATTATCACACCCTGTCAGAAATGTCAAGTATTTTCCGGAGAACTGTTCTCCGGAAACTTCAGAAATGTCGACCCTGTCAAACTTTGGTTCACTATCGAAGTTCACTATTGAAGTCCGACTTCGATAGTTTTTTAATTTTAAAAAATAATGGTATATTACAATTAATGGAAGAAAGAATACGAACTATAAATATAAAGGATAAAAATTATCCCAAAAGCTTGAAAAAAATTCCTGATTCACCTAATGTCCTTTATACTAAGGGGAAAATAATCCCTAATGAAAAATGCTTTGCTATTGTGGGCACAAGAAGATATTCCGAATATGGAAAGCAGATAACCTTAGAAATTGCTGGAGATTTGGCGCAATCTGGGCTAACTATTGTCAGCGGCTTGGCTCCAGGGATTGACAGTTTTGCTCATCAGGCAACAATAGAAAGAAAGGGAAGAACAATTGCTGTCTTGGGTACAGGGATAGACGAAAAAAGTATTTATCCCCAATCTAACTTAAAACTGGCCAGAGAAATTATTAAGCAGGGAGGAGTTTTAATTTCTGAATATCCTCCTGGCACCCATGGCTCCAAAATTACTTTTCCTCAAAGAAACAGAATAATTTCTGGTCTTTCTTTGGGAACATTAGTAGTGGAAGCCAAGAAAAAATCAGGAGCTTTAATTACGGCCAATTATGCTCAGCTTCAAAAAAGAAATGTTTTCGCTGTCCCCGGTTCTATCTATTCTTTAAATTCTCAAGGACCTCATCTTCTAATAAAACAAGGAGCAAAATTAGTAGAAGACGCTAATGATATCTTACAAGATTTAAATTTATCCTTTAAAAAAGAAATTAAAGCATTGAAAGGAGAAACCAAAGAAGAAAATTTAATTTTAGAAGCGCTCAAGGAAAAATCTCTAAATATTGACAAAATTATTGAAAAAACTAAACTTAATCCAGCCCAGGTTTCCTCTACTCTAACTATAATGGAGATTAAGGGAATGGTGAAAAATCTGGGTGGAAGCGAGTACGCCCTTAGGCGTTAAATTTTAAATTTCTAATTTTCAATTTCTAATGAATTTTTAATGACTTAATTTTAAAATTTAAAAATTGGAAATTGATTAAAAATTGAGAATTTAAAATTGGAAATTCAGTCTATGAATCTAGTCATCGTCGAATCACCAACTAAGGCACGAACTATCCAGAGATTTCTTAAATCCGGCTATTTGGTTCGTTCTTCATTTGGTCATATTAGGGACCTTCCAAAAGGAGAATTTGGTATAGATATAGAAAATGATTTTAATCCAAAATATGTTATTCCCCTAAAAGCAAGAAAATATCTAAAAGATTTAAAATTACATCTCCCCAAAGCCGAAATGGTAATTTTAGCCACTGATGAAGATAGAGAAGGAGAAGCAATTGCCTGGCATCTTATTAAAGCATTAGATCTTGAGAAAATAAAAGAATACAAACGGATTGTTTTTCATGAAATTACCAAAAAAGCAATTGAAGAGGCCTTAAAAAATCCTCGAGGAATTGATACGAAGCTAGTTGACGCTCAACAAACCCGAAGAATTTTAGACAGAATCGTTGGCTATAAACTATCTCCCTTTCTATGGAAAAAGGTAGCTCGCAATCTCTCAGCTGGAAGGGTTCAGTCAGTATCTGTTAGATTGGTGGTAGAAAGAGAAAGGGAAATAGAGAAGTTTGTTCCTCAAGAATACTGGAGCATTGAATCCTTACTTCGATCGCACAAAACTGACGTGAAAAATGAATTTCCAGCCCTGCTTATAAAAAAAGATGATAAAACTATTCCAAAGTTAGGAATTAAAGATAAAAAAGAAGCCGAAGAGATTATTAAAGACCTAAAAGAAGCTGAATATAGAGTAATAAATATTGAAAAAAAAGAAGTCAAAAGAAATCCTCTGCCTTCTTTTACTACCAGCACTCTTCAACAAGAATCCTGGAAAAGATTTCGCTATCCAGCCAAACTCACAATGGGTATTGCCCAAAATCTTTATGAAAGAGGGTTTATTACCTACCACCGAACTGACTCTTTAAATATAACTGAACAGGCCTTATGGAATGCTAAAAAATTTATTGAAGAAAAATATGGAAAGAATTATTGGGCCGGATTTCTAAGAAAGTATAAAACCAAAACCAAAGGCGCTCAAGAAGCTCACGAGGCAATAAGACCCACTTATCCCAATAAAAGTCCTGAAGACCTTAAGAAAAAACTGGAAAAGAACCAATTAAAGTTTTATTCTCTTATCTGGCAAAGATTTATTGCTTCTCAGATGAAAGTGGCTCTTTTTGATTCAACTATTGTTGATGTATTAGCCAAAAATTATACTTTTCGAGCTACTGGTCAGGTTCTAAAATTTGATGGATTTCTTAGGATCTATCCTACTAAGTTTGAGGAAAATGAATTACCGTTATTAGAGGTAAATGAAATATTAAAACTTCTAAAATTGAGTCCCCTCCAACATTTTACCCAGCCTCCTCCAAGATTTAGCGAAGCAACTCTAATTAAAGAATTAGAAAAA
>DAOWIS010000040.1 GCA_030640805.1 bacterium
AAAGTTTGCTAACTTTTGTTGTTTGGGTAGCAATTTTGCTAAAAGGATCTTGTTTTAAATAACCTATATCCTTGGCTATTAAAAGTTGGTTTTGAAGTTCTGTATTTGAGCCTTGGGCTATTGAATAAAATTGAATTTTTTCTTTTAAGGATTGGCGACTAAATCCTTCAGAGATATTAGAAGTTATTGATACCGCAGCTCGACGCATTTGGTCAATAAGACCATATTTTTCTTCTTTTGGAAACATTTGAGTTTTTTCATAAATCATTAAGACCAATTTATGCCCTTCTTTCCAAGCAACCAAATCAGTAAACGATTTAATTCTTTCTCCCATAATTACTTAATGCCTTATACTCTATACTTAATACTTAATACTTATTTAAAGGATATTCACTGTTTTTGCGATGAATCTATCTTTACCTCGGATGTTTTCGCCACTGCTTATCATTATCCTTATTCCCGGCTCAAGATGTTTTAATCCCTCTTTACCCTCATAATAAATACTTTGGTTTTTTTCAAAAGTGAGAGTTGAATCGGTAAAAATCACCGTGATATTTCTGGGAATTTTATCAGCAAAATTACTACCATCTCCTTGAGCAAATAAACGGTCTGAACTTACTTTGCGAACAGTAGCTATGGTATTAAAAATCACTGGAGGAACACTAAGGGAGACCAAGGGTTTTTCCTGGCCTGTCTCATTATCTTTCACCGTCACTTCGCCTATATCACCAGCTCCTAATTCTTGGGGAGTAGGAACTTTAGAGGAAGCAATAGGAAGTTTAGCTCTCGGTTGTTGAGCTATATCTTCTTCCGAGGGCCAAGTGAAATAAACAGCTAAACCTATCGCTGCAATTATTAAGACAATTACAATTATTAAAATGATGCTAAATTTAGACATAGAAATTGGAAATTAAGTATTCTAAATCTATTTTACCACAATTCAAAAAATAAAGACAATTGTGGATAACTATTTTGATTTTCTTTCTGAGAATAAAATGGTAAAATAAATAATATGGTAATTCGAAATGTCCAGAAAATACAGAATGATATTTTCCGGAAGATGTCGGCCCAAAAAAAAATAAGATTAGCTTCGAATTTTACTTCCTTTTGTATAAAGATTAATCAACTCAATAAAAATGGAAATAGAAGAACTTTTAAAAAAAGTTACTCAGATTCTTAAAAACCTTGATATTCCCTATTTAATAACTGGTGGCATTGCGGTAACAGTCTGGGGAAAACCTCGAGCTACTTTTGATATTGATATTATCGTTGAGTTAAAAGAACCAAAAATTTCTTCTTTAATAAAATCACTAAAATTACTTTCAAAAGCAGGTTATGTAGATAAAGAAGCGGTAAAAACAGCTATTCTGAAAAAAGGCGAATTCAATTTCATTTGTCCGGAAACCGGACTTAAAGTAGATTTCTGGATTAAAAAAGATGACTCTTTTACAATAAATGAATTCAGTCGGCGAATTTCTAAAACAATCAATAAACAAAAAATCTATTTTATTTCTCCAGAGAATTTAATCTTAAGTAAACTTTTGTGGTATAAAGAGAGTAAATCTTCTCGCCATTTAGAAGATATTGAATCAATTACTACTATTCAGAAAAATCTCGACTTAAATTATCTTAAAAAATGGGCAAAAAAGCAATCAACAAGCAGAATTTTAGAGAAAATATTAAAAAAGATTAAAGAGTAATTTTTCTAATCAATATATGGACTTGTGATGTCCATAATTTATGAAACTAGTATTATGGCTAAAAAATCAATTTTAATTTCTTTATTCATCACCATCTTATTTTTGGCTGGTTTTTGGTTTGTTCAACCAGCTAAAGCAACAGGGAATTCTTTAATTGAGGATTCCTTATTTTTTGAGTCCTGGCAGGCAATTAGAAGCAGATTATCGCAGATAACAAGCAGATTAACGCAGAACTATTCACCGGAAATTATCTCGGCTTCGGTTGAACCAGACAAAGTTTATCCCGGCGACACAATGGTTATCACTGTTCAAATAAAAGATAAAACAGGCATTAAAAAAGTTATCGCTGATATGGGAGGAATCGAAACAATTGAATTGGAATT
Source organism: bacterium (assembly GCA_030640805.1). Lineage (GTDB taxonomy): Bacteria > Patescibacteriota > Minisyncoccia > Minisyncoccales > DAOWIS01 > DAOWIS01. Next base: position 2,084 of record DAOWIS010000040.1, read on the forward strand.
ACTCAATGGTTCAATTTATTCTGGAACCTGGCAGGCAGAATGGTTGGTTCACAGCACCAAGCCAAAAGAATACACAACAATAATTATTGCCACTAATATTTCGGGTGAAACTGCCACAAAAGAAATAAAATGGAGCGACCCTTGGCTGGCTGATTATAATTACCGAAAAAGAATTCCAATTAGCGGAAGTTCTGGAGCCGGCACTAATTATACAGTCCCCTTAATGATTCATTCCGGATCAGGAACTGACAGTAATGGAGTAGTTTATATCAATAATGGGGCGAAAAATTTCCCTAACGATATCAGGTTTACCGACAACTACGGCGAGACAGAACTAAATTATTGGATAAAAGATCCAACCGTTGATCCAATTAAAATTTGGATAAAGATTACCGATGATTTAAGTAGTGGAATAACAAATTTCTATATCTATTATGGCAAAGAGGAGGTTATTTCAGAGAGTAATGGAGATAATACTTTTGTTTTCTTTGATGATTTTCGTCAAGATACTGAATTAAATACAAATAAGTGGGAAGAAAGCGGGAGTCCTTCTTTATCTTTCGATGAAACAAATGGATTAACTATTACCAAGAAATCAGGGATAGCTCACCTAAAAACCAAAAATCGGTTTTCCTTTTCTGATAAATTAAATCTTTTTTTTAAGGGAGCGAAACCAAATATTGGCTATTATAATGTAAGCATGTACATAACCCCACACATAACAGATGGGGATCCTTATGGAACAAACAACTGGATAAAGGATTCTTTTGCCAGACGGGCTGATGCTCCCTGGGAAAAAAATATGCTTATTAAAAGGTATCGCTATTTGAGCGATTATGCTATACAAAGGATCTATGATTCAGAATATAATCCTTTTGGGTCATGGCAAAAACACGAGATTATAACTAATGGAGAAAATTATTTATCTTATTATATAAATGAAGAAGAAAAATACACAAACTCTTCCGAAGATCTTAGTAATGGAAGTTATAATTTTATTTACATTTTTGCTTCAGCTTCCTTGGGAGACACAATTAGTGGAAAATTTCAATATATAATTCTCCGCAAATATACTGATTCTGAACCAGAAGTCGGAATAAGTGATGAATTTCTAAAATATAATGGAGTTTCCTGCCCCATTGATGGCCCAGATAGTGAATGCTTTTCTAACTGGTGTGTAGATGGTTTTTGTTGTAATAGTGCTTGTGATAAGCCTTGTGACATTTGTGACGATCCCGGGCAAGAAGGAACATGTATTCTTCTTTCTCCCGGAGAAGAAGGTGATTGTCCGGTTTGTCAAGAATGTGATGGTGATGGGAGTTGCACAAGTACCGGAGAGCTCATTGAAGGAGATATTATTGGCGAGGACACTGCTGGAGTTAATACCCATTTTGGTCAATGTAAATATTGTCTAAATGGAAATCCTGCTGTTGTGATCTGCGGCGAAGAAACATACGGAGAAAGTTGCTCAGGGTTTTCTGTTTGCGACTATACGGCAACCTGTGTCATTAAGGCCTTTGGAGGTAAAGAATGTAAAAGAGGTGATTGTGATCTTTGCGATGGTGGTTCAGACTGTGACTTCTGTTTCTTTGGATATTGCTGTGATGACCAAAAATGTAAGGGGGATTGCTGCGATGATATCGGTGAGTATCGTTGCTCCGATGATAGTTGTTATACTGGCTACTGTAATTTCTGGACAGATAACTATTGTTCTTCAGAGGCAAACTGTACAGGTCCTTACGCAGACCTTCCCGATTGTAGTGGCCCTCCCTATTCTTATGACTGCAAATTTAAAGCAGTGGACTTAGATGATGGAGTTCTGTACAACCCAGGGACCACTCAATGCTCTCACTGTGGCAAAGATTGGAAATGGGATCAGGCTTCTACCACAAATAAGTGTTGTGGTGATATCACCACTATTATAGAAGAAGATAATTCCTTTTACCGCTCTCCTAAAGAAGATAATTGGTGCAACTCCGCTACTTCTTCTTTTGACGATGGCGGTTCATGTGTAGATGGTGACTGGTACGATAACCATTGTAATGATGGTGTTCAAAACTGCGATGAAAGGAATATTGACTGGGGAGGAGTGGACTGCGACCAGTATTCACCAGGGGCTACTAGTGGTACTAATACGCCAGCAGCAGTCAAGGTTCGGCAAGCAGTTACTTTTAGAGGAACTTTTGATGGGCCGGTTGAAGATGAGGACAACAAAGATTATACAATGTATATCTGTAAAGATATTGATTGTACTAATTGTAATAATAGTAATCAAGATGGCTGTTGGTGTCGGTCAGAATCAAAAACCTTCGACGGCTCTCCTGATTTTTCCTTAAATTGCCAATACGTAGCTAAAGAAGATGATAGAGGAAAAGAACATAAATATTGGGTAGGGGTCTGCGATAATGACCCGTATTATTCTCCAAATGGAGATTGCGAACCTATTCCTTTTGGCGGAGAAGAGAGTTTAAGTTTCTTTGTGGCTACTAATGTTTCTGGATGGGCTTGGTCAGAAAATATTGGCTGGATTAGTTTTAATTGTATAGATACTGATAGTTGCGGAGATGTTTTTTACGGCGTAGATGTTGATTTAAGCACCAGCGCTTTTTCCGGCTATGCTTGGTCAGAAAACATTGGCTGGATTAGTTTTAACAGAAAGGCCTGTAGCGATACCGGCGAAGTGTGTGAAGTGGATGCCGATTGTACAGCGCCGGCTACCTGCGAAGATAGCGCTGGTAATCCTCCTGCTGATCCTTTCCAAGCCGGGACCGGCCTTATCGCTAAACTTGATTTTTCTAATAATGAAGTTTCTGGATGGGCAAGGGCATTGACTCCAAAAGGCGAGCCAAATGCAGGCGGATGGGACGGCTGGATAAAATTAAAAGGAAGTTATGGAGCAGGTGATTATGGTGTTATTTTAAATCCTTCTGCTATTCCGGCTGAATTTGAGGGCTGGGCTTGGGGAGGAAACCCGGCAGACCCCCTTAATAAAGGAGTAATTGGCTGGACCAGTTTCAATAATAAAAATTGCGATCCTGATGAAGATGGTTTTTCTGATGGAATTGGTAATTGCCCATCTGCTGGTACTCCTATATCAGATTACCAAGTAGTTCTAAATCTTCCGCCCCAAGTAAGTAGCACCAGCGATGGATTTCCTGCCCCCTGCCTCCAATCCCGAATTCCTACTTTATACTGGGAAGCCAGCGTGTCCGGAGATTATGATTATCAAATTCAGATAGCCACTTCATCTGATTTTAGCTCGCCAGAAGTTGATGCCATCGGAACCATAATTGACTCTATTTATGGCTCCTGGGCTCCTGGATGTAATTATTGTTGTAATATTTCTCCTTACGATTCCATCGCCTGGGGAAAGCACTATGAATGGCAAGTAAGAATAAAAAATTTCGAAGACTCCGGCTGGTCAACTTGGAAAGTAGATGATGATGGCTTTACCACTTTCCCTCACTGCTATCCTTATCCTTATTTTATGTGTTCCTTTGATGGCATTGATTGGTATGATTGCGATGGCGATACTTCTAATGCTACCAACCCCTCAGAAACTATAGCAATGGATCCCTGGATTGTAGACTCCACTGTATATGTAAAGGATTTTTCTCTTTGCTATGACCCTGACGAAAGTAATTTCCCCTGTTGCGATAATTATGATACTAATACTACCTACACCTGGGAAATTTTAGCCACTCCCACTACTGCTATCCAAATGACAGAAGAGAGTGATACTTCAGCAACTTTTACTCTTGAAATTCTTGGGGTCGGTGATTGGACTATAAATATGAAAGTAAATGACAAGCATAGTCCTGACCAAATTTGCCCCTGCTCTGAAGGCAGTCAAACTGAACTTCCTTTGCCTTGGTGGAAAGAAATAATTCCCTTCCCTGATTAAAATGATTGAAATTACAGAGAACTGTTGAAAATACGGAGAACGGTTCTCCGTATTTTCTCTCTCTGCGAACATTTTTCAGGGACGACCGTCTCTCTAAAATGTTCGGTAAAAAAAGAAAAACCTAATCCTTTAAGTATTGTCTTTCAATATCAGAGTATCCTACAGGAAGACCCTCAACTCCCCAAAGAACTTTTACCAGAGGATTGGGGAGCCAAAGAGGCTCATGAATTATATTCTAAATTTTCCAAACATTTACAATTTATTGATTAAGAATTTTAGAAATGATAAAATATTAAACAAGAACTAAAATTATTATCTTGTGGAAAAATTTACTATTCAAATTGGAGATAAAACATTAACTGCTGAAATTGGAAATCTAGCCCAACAAGCCAACGGTGAAGTTTTGGTTCGCTACGGAGACACCGAAATTCTGACAACAGCCGTAATGTCTGAATATCCCCGAGAGGGGATAGATTTTTTGCCTTTATCCGTGGAATATCAAGAAAGATTTTACGCGGCCGGGAAAATCAAAGGACCACGCTATATCCGGAGAGAAGGTCGGCCTTCTGATGAAGCTATTTTGGTTTCTCGATTGGTAGATAGAACTATCCGTCCATTATTTTTGCCAGAAATAAGACAAGACATTCAGGTAATTTTAACGGTGCTTTCTTGGGACGGAGAAAATGATCCTGATGTGCTTGCTATTTTTGGCGCTTCTTTGGCTTTAGGAATTTCTGATATACCCTGGAATGGACCTGTTGCCGGAGTTCGTATAGGAATAAATAAAGAAAGTCACGAATCGCGAATCAGGAATCAGGAATCAGGAACAAATTCAAAATCTAATATCCCCGCCCGCAACGCTTCGCGTAGCGATGCGGGCGGGCGATTCATTGTCAATCCAACTTATGAAGAAAGAGAGAAAAATGGTTTAGATTTGATTATTGCCGGCTGTCACGAAGAAAATCACAAATCACAAATCACAAATCACAAACAAAACACAAACCCCAAAACCCAAACAGATCAAAAATCTAATATCCGAAATCTATCATCTAATATCCAACATCTCCCGATTAAGGATCGAGAATCCTCGACTAAAGTCGGGGCAACATCCAACATCTATATTAATATGTTTGAAGGTAGCGGGAATGAAGTAAAAGAAGAAATAATTCTTGAGACCTCTAAATTAGCCCAAGAAGAAATTAAAAAATTAATTGATTTCCAAAAAGAAATTATCAAAAAATGCGGGAAAGAAAAAACCAAAATAGAAATAGCAGAATCAGATAAAGAACTAAAAAAAGAAGTAAAAGAATTCTTAAAAGGGAAATTGGAAAAAGCGTTATATGAAAAATTTGAACTTCCAGAATTAAAAAAAGATTTAATTTATTATATTCAAGGGGAATATGACAATCCCAAAAAAAATAAAGAAACTGAAATCTTGTTTGAAGAGGAACTAGAAAATGTTTTAGTTAAAAATATTTTAGAGAAAGAAAAAAGACCAGATGGAAGAAAATTAACTGAAATTCGACCAATTGAGGCTCAGGTGGGAATTTTACCACGAACTCATGGTTCCGGAATTTTTAAAAGGGGGCAGACCCAATCTCTCTCTATTCTAACCTTGGGAGCTCCTGGAGATGTTCAATTATTAGAAGGAATGGAGATTGTTGGTAAAAAACGATTTATGCATCATTATAATTTTCCTCCTTATTGCGTAGGAGAAACCGGACCAATAAGAGGACCAGGCCGGCGAGAAATTGGTCATGGGACTTTAGCCGAAAAATCTCTTAAGCCGTTAGTCCCTGACTACGAAGAATTTCCTTACACAATAAGGGTGGTTTCAGAAATTCTATCTTCCAACGGCTCATCTTCAATGGCTTCAGTTTGTTCTTCTTCATTGGCTCTGGCTGACGGTGGAGTTCCAATTAAAGAGATGGTGTCCGGAATCGCCATGGGACTCATAATAAATGACAAATGCCAAATGATAAATGACAAATTTAAAAATTACAAAATCCTGACTGATATTCAGGGGCCGGAAGATCATTATGGAGACATGGATTTAAAAATTGCTGGAACCAAAAATGGAATTACATCAGTCCAAATGGACGTAAAAATCAGAGGAATAAACATAGAAATTCTTAAAAATATTTTAGAGCAGGGCAAGAAAGCAAGATTAGAAATTTTGGAACAGATGAAAAAAATAATAGCCAATCCCCGAAAGCAACTTTCTCCTTATGCTCCTCGAATTTTAACTCTCCAAATTAATCCTCAAAAGATTAGAGAGGTAATCGGCCCTGGCGGAAAAATCATCAACGAAATTACTGCCGAAACCGGTGTCTCTATTGATATTGAAGATTCTGGAATGATATCTATTACTTCTGAGTCTGAAGAGATGGCCAAAAAGGCAATAGATTGGATTAAAAATATTACCCGGGAAGCAAAAATCGGAGAACGGTTCTCCGGAAAAGTCAAAAAGATTTTGGACTTTGGCGCTTTTATTGAAATTCTCCCTGGGCAAGATGGACTTTTGCATATTTCTAAAATTGTCCCACGTCCAACTTCACTTAAGGCAATTTCTGATAAAAAGGGTTTTCCTGTTAAGAAAATTGAAGATATAATGAAAGTGGGAGATATAATTCCAGTAAAAGTAATAGGGATAGACCAGCAAGGAAAAATCAGCCTTGAGAAGGTAGAAGCAGAAAAACGCTGATAAGTACGCTGAAATACGCTGAAAATTATGGACAAAAATAAAGTAAAAGATTTTCTTTACGAAGGAGAATCTTATAAAATCCGTGGAGCTATTTTCGAAGTTTGGAAAAGTTTCAGAGGAATTTTTAAAGAAAAAGTGGTGGAGAATGCTCTCAAAAAAGAATTAGAAGATAGAAAATTAAATGTAGAATTTCAAAAAAGAATAAATATATATTACAAAGGAGAAAGAGTAGGTAATTATATGCCAGATTTAATAATCAATAATTCTATTCTTATAGAATTAAAGGCAAAACCTTATTTAACAAAAGAAGACGAAAAACAATTTTGGTATTATCTTAGAGGATCTCAATATAAATTAGGGTTTTTAATAAACTTCGGCTCAAGAGAATTAGAAATAAAACGGAGAATTTACGACAAAGCCAGAGAAAAGTATAAAAGCATCAGCGTTTAATCAGCGTACTCATCAGCGTCTAATCAGCCTCTATTACTATGGCGAAAAAGGAATTAACCAATGAAGAAATTTCTTATTTAAATGGCGTAGTTAAGACCCCTTTAGCTAAAGGGGAAATTAGAACTATGCGAAAGGATATTGAGAGATTGATGAAATTAGCTCAGGAAAAAGGAATTGAGATAGACAAAATTAAAGCAACCCCGATAAAAAAAGTAGAAGAAGTAGAAGAAGTTGAAAGAGCAAAAAAGGTGGAAAGGGCAGAAGAAAAAGAAGAAGAAGGAAGGCAAGAGATAGAAAGAAGAAAAATAGAAGAAGAAAAGAGAATAAAAGAAGAACAAAAAAACCGAGAAGAGGAAGCAGAAAGAAGAAAAAAAGAAGAAGAGAAAAGAAGATTAGAGGAAGAAAAAAGAAGATTAGAAGAAAAAAAGAAACTTGAGGAAGAAAAAAAACAAGAAGAAGAAAGAAAAAGATTAGAAGAGGAACGAAAAAGAAAAGAATTAGAGGAGGAAAAAAAGAGAATCGAAGAAGAAAAAAGGGAAAAAATTGAAGCGGAAAGAAGAAAAATAGAAGAAGAGAAAGAGGAAAAATTAGTAGCAGAAATAAAGGTAAAAGCTGAAGAAAAAAGAAAAAGAAGAAGATTAGAAGAAGAAAAAAGGGAAAAAATAGACAAAACAGAAGCACTAAAACAAGAAAAAATAGAATTAGAAAAAAAACTTGAAAATATTCCAGAAAAGAAGAAACCCTTAGAAACAGAGAGAACCAATCTTTTAGGAGAGAAAGAAGGAATTATTCAGAAAATTAATTTAATTTCTGAAAACGAAAAAAAAGTTGAGGAAAATATAAAATTAATTGAAGAAAAAGAAAAATCAGCCTTATTGCCCAAAGAAAAGAGGAAAGCAGAAAAAGAAAGATGGAAAGCAGAAAAAGAAAGCGAAGAAATAGAAAAACAAAGATGGGATTTTCATGGAAAAAAATCTCAAATAGAAAATCAACTAAAAAACATTGACCTAAAAT
>DAOWIS010000037.1 GCA_030640805.1 bacterium
AAATATCATGGTCTTTGTCCAAAATGCGGCAAGCCATTAACTATTGGAGTTTTAAATAGAGTAAATGAATTGGCCAATCGACCAGAAGATTTTTCGCCCCCAAACAGGATTCCTTTCAAAAGTTTAATTCCCTTAGAAGAAATAATTGCTGAGGCGTTAGGAATGACGGTTGCTTCAAAACAGGTGGAGAGGGAATATAAAAATTTGATTGAGAAATTTGGGAATGAATTTAGAATTTTACTGGAAATTCCTCTTCAAGAATTAGAAACCAGTACCTTGTCTGAGATTAGCGAAGGAATTATTAGAATGAGAGAAGGTAAAATTCAAATTGAACCCGGTTATGACGGAGTTTTTGGGAAAATTAGAATTTTTTCTCAGGGTGAACAAAAAGTAATTTCCAAACAAGGAATGTTATTCTAATAACATGATTAGCAATTATCATTTTGGTTCTATTACTATTAATAAAAAAACCTATAGCCACGATGTTGAAGTTAGATGGAATGATGAGGTTTTGTCTTGGCAAAGGAAAGAAAGTCATTTTGTAGATTTAGAAGACATTCAAAGGGCTTTAGAGCAAAATCCGGAGATAGTTATTATAGGAACTGGTGAGGTGGGTGTAGCAGAGGTTTCGGAGAGAGCAAAAAAAGAAATTTTATCCAAAGGAAGAGAACTTATTATTGAGAAAACTGGCCAGGCAGTAGAAATTTATAATAACCTTAATAAAGAAGACAAAAAAGTAGTAGCCCTTTTTCATTTAACTTGCTAGGAGGTTGACCCCCACACCAGTTTTGCGTTCCGATTGGATACTTTCTAAGTGTTGCCAATATCCATAAGTTTAACCCTCGCGGCAGACGGGGGCGGATAGCCCAGTCCGACTTCAGTCGGACAACCCTATTCGGGAGAGTCTGCCGCCAAACAACTAGGTGGCAAAACTGGTGTGGGGGTTGACAAGATAAATATTTAGAGGTAAAATAAGTAAAATAAGGGAATCTTGGAAATTAAAAGGCAGCAGAAAGTAGGTCAAACTCCGATATTAGTTTTTTCCTACTCATTTCTTCTTTTTTTGGCACAGTTTTATCCAATTTTCTGTGCTATTGTCCTCTGCTGCTTTTAGTTCTTTAACAAAAGAGAGTTAGTGGATGGAGCCTTCCTCCCGGCTCCGCTTTTGGGGAGCATATCGCGGTGAATGCTTTCCAATCTACCAAACTAACTCTCTTTAAATTGAAAATTATTTTTATTAGATTGTAATCCTAAAAACCTTTAATTAAGGAGGTGAAAATGAATAAAGAAAAAATTGTATCATAGGTGTGATTATTAAAAGAGAGGAGGTGATTTAAAATCAGGAATCAGGAATCAGGAATTAAGATGGTAGAATTTAAATCTCTGACTTTTTTAGAAAATGGGAGGAAAAGTGGGAAAAGATTCGAGGAGAAAAAGAGGAATCTGTTCGGATCCCGATGGTCCCTATGCCGAGCATCATAGTTTTCAGTTAATTGGCGAGGTCAAATCTAATGGCAGTGTCAGATCTGATTCACGGATAAAACTTTTTGGATGTGATTGTGGAAGATTAAGCTTCAGAAATGGCAAGAGAGGCGAAGCACTTATCCTTTTTCATAATGGTCTCGGAGAGAAGGCGGTGAGAGCTTATGCTGAGATTGTAAGATCAATGACAGTCGGTGACGTAGTAGTTCATATAAACAGAACTGGCCAGCGTTTAGGTTTTGGAAGAGATTTTACTCTTTAACTCGAGCTCGGGATAGAGAAAAAAGGCGGTGAATAATTGGTGAATAATCACTGATTACCACCGCCTTATTTTTTTAAGGGATTGACAAGTTTTTTTAGTCAACTAAAATAGATATTAGCACTTAAAGGTCGAGACTGCTAAATATAGAAGCCGGACTACGCTGATTGAGAACGCTGACTTACGCTGATCTTTCAGCGTCTAATCTGCGTACTTATCAGCGTTATATCTGCTTCTATGTGGCATGAAAATTAAACCATTATCCGATCATATTCTAATTGAGCCGATGGCTCAAGAAGAGAGAAGTAAAACCGGGATTATTCTTCCCGAGACCGCTGATAAAGAAAAGCCAGAACAAGGTAAGGTTTTAGCAGTGGGGCCGGGTAGAAAACTTCCTAGTGGCAAGTACATTCCAATGGAAGTGAAAAAGGGAGATACGGTGCTTTTTACCAAATACGGTCCAAATGAGATAAAAATAGATGACAAGGAATATTTAATTGCTAGAGAAGAAGACGTCTTAGCGATACTTGAATAAGCCTGAAACTTGCAACTTGTAACTTGAAACTTATTTTTTGTTTCAGGTTTCAGGTTTCATGTTTTATGAATTTATGGCGAAACAAATAAAATATGACGAGAGAGCAAGAAGCGTACTTAAAAAAGGCGTAGATAAATTAGCTAACGCGGTAAAAGTAACTCTGGGTCCTAAAGGACGAAATGTGGTATTAGATAAGGGCTTTGGATCTCCTCAAATTACCAATGATGGAGTGACTATTGCCAAAGAAATAGAATTAGAGAATAAATTTGAAAATATTGGAGCAGAGATAGTTAAAGAAGTGGCTCAAAAAACTAATGATGTGGCTGGCGATGGAACTACTACGGCTGTGGTCTTGGCTCAAGCCATGATTACCGAAGGGTTGAAGAATGTAACTGCTGGCGCTAATCCCTTAGAAATAAAAAGAGGAATAAATAAAGGAACCAGAGCAGTTGTCGAGAAACTTCATAAGATTTCTAAGCCAGTGGTGGGAAAAGAAGATATAACTCATGTGGCTACTATTTCGGCTGAAGATTCTCAGATGGGAAATTTAATTGCTGAGGTTATGGAGGAGGTAGGAAAGGATGGAGTAGTTACGGTGGAGGAATCAAAGAGCTTCGGCCTCCAAAAAGAAATTGTTGAGGGAATGCAGTTTGATAAAGGATATATCTCTCCTTATATGATTACCAATGCCGAGAGAATGGAAGCCGTTTATGAGGATCCCTATATTTTAATCACTGATAAAAAGATTTCTTCTATTAATGAAATTCTTCCTCTTTTAGAAAAAATAGCTCAGGGAGGAAAGAAAGACTTGGTAATTATTGCTGACGAAGTAGAGGGAGAAGCATTAGCTACATTAGTAGTTAATAAGCTTCGAGGGACATTTAACACTCTGGCGGTTAAGACCCCTGGTTTTGGTGACCGCCGAAAAGAAATGCTTCAAGATATTAGCATTCTTACTGGGGGACAGGTTATTTCCGAGGAAACTGGTTTAAAATTGGAGACAGTGGAATTAAAAATGTTAGGAAAAGCCAGAAAAATTGTTTCTACCAAAGAAAACACAACTATTATTGAAGGAAAAGGAAAGAAATCAGATATTGAAGCCCGAATTTCTCAAATTAAAAAAGAAGTGGAGATTACTGAATCCGATTTTGACAAAGAAAAACTTCAAGAAAGATTGGCTAAACTTTCTGGCGGAGTAGCAGTAATAAAAGTAGGAGCAGCTACTGAAATTGAACAAAAGCAAAAGCAAGACAAAATTGAAGATGCTTTATCGGCTACCAGAGCAGCTATTGAAGAAGGAATTGTGGCTGGCGGTGGAGTGGCTTTAATAAGAGGCCGCGAAACCCTGAGTGAAATAAAAGCAAAAGGAGATGAAAAAACTGGTCTAAAAATTCTTTTCAGAGCTTTAGAAGAACCTCTTCGCCAAATCGCTGAAAACGCTGGTCAAGACGGTGGAGTGGTACTGGAGGAAGTAAGAAAAAAAGGAGGCAATATTGGATTTAATGCTCAAGTAGGGAAATATGAAGACTTAGCGAAGGTCGGAATTATTGATCCTGTTAAGGTAGTTCGCTTTGCTCTTCAGAATGCTGCCTCGGCGGCTGGGATGTTTTTAACCACCGAGGTAGCGGTAAGCGATATCATAGAGAAGAAAGAAGCAAAGATGCCTCCGATGTCTCCGGAAGGATATTAAAGAGATAAATAATCTTATAGATTTAGATTCAAAAACTATGGAGGTTCAACCTCCATAGTTTTTAGTTTTTTTGAATAAAGAAATAATAAATGATAAAATAGATAAAAGTAGAGTTCAATGATTTTAGATTTTATTTTTATTTTTTTTCTTTCTTTTGCCCCAGCCCTGTTTTGGTTTTGGTATTTAATTCTTTATAAAAAAGAAACAAAAGCTCTTTCTTTTAAATTATTAGCAAAAATATTTTTAGGAGGATTAATTTTAGCAGTAATGGCAATGTTTATTGAAGTAGGATTAGCTAAATTTATTCCCCTAAATTATTTACTTTTTCCAAAGGAACTTCCTTTCACAATTGATCTTAGGTCTCTATCTTTTATTTTTATTTTAACTTTTGTTTTAATTGCCCCCTTGGAAGAAATCCTAAAATATTTTTTTCTTAAAAGAGAAATTCAGAAAAGAAAAGAAATTAAATTTGCTATTAATGGAGTTCAATTAGGAATGGTTTTGGGCCTGGGTTTTGCTACTTTTGAAAATGGTTTTTATTTTTTTCAAGAGACCCAAAGTTTAGAGTGGCTATTTTTCTTTCGATTTTTTCTTTCTACTTTAGCTCATGTTTTTTATGGAGGAATAATGGGCTATTATTTATCTTTATCTAAATTCCATAAATTATATAAGAATTTTTTTCTGAGAAGAGGATTGATTACAGTTATTCTTCTTCATGGTTTTTTTGATTTTTCTCTTTTAACTCAGGCCTTCTATTACACTATAGGAACGGTAATTATTGTATTTTTGATTTTGATGAAATGGATGATTGACCGTCGGGACTTTGAGACCTTTATAATTAAAAAAAAATCACCGGTCTCAGCTCCTTTATTTGCTAAAAAACAAGAAATTGATGCATTTTTGAGTAAGCAAGAATTTTCCTTTAGTGAAATCAAATCTCTTTCTTTTTGCCCTCGCTGCTTAGCCATAAAAAAAATAGGTGAGCGTCGCTGTCCCCATTGCGGCCTAAAATTTGATTAAAATTTGATTAAAAATAAATCATATAAATTTATTGTCCCTTGTACACGCATATGCGTGTACAAGGGAATCTTAACTTAATATAACTTAATAGGTGGGTTGTAAATATTTAAATTTGATTAGAAATTATGGTTTGCTATAATATTAAAAAGATCAGCGAATAAAGAGATTGAGTATAAGAAGCGATTGAGAGATTAAATAAAAGAGAAGCAATTAAGTTAATTTTCTCAATCTCTTAATCAACTTTAATTATGCTTATGCCTGATATCAAAACCTATATCCAACATCACAAACTCTTTGTTATCTTACTACTGGCAATTATCTTAGTTGGAGTTGTGAGTATTATCTTCATTAACCAACAAGCCCAGAAAACCATCACTGGGTTTTTATTACAGAATAGAGAGATTTCGAGAAGTTTTAGCATAACATTAGCTTCCAGAGATTACCAAATTTCCGAGAAAGATAAAGAAGGTTTTCAAACCATTAAAATGACTGATTTTGAAAATCTGGAAATTCCTGGCGAACCCAATCTACCGACTAATGTTTTTCCTATTCTCTTACCTCCAGGAGCTAAATTCAGAAGTATAGAAATAATCTCTAAGGAAGCCGAGAAGATAAAAGGAATATATAAGATTAAAGAAGCACCAACTCCTCAACCAATTGCTGCTTTGGAGGAAAACACTAACTCTGATTTGGATTATCAGCCGGTTCCAGTAGTTCCTGCCAAACCAGAGATTTATCAATCAGATGCTATTTACCCTTCAAAAATTATAGAAAAAGGACATTCAGGACAAATGAGGAAATACTCTGTTCAAGAGATTAATTTTAATCCTATTCAATATCAACCCTTATCTGGCAAACTCAATCTCATTAAGAATGTAGTTGTGAAGATTAATTATTTGCCAGGTCCTAAACCAGAAAATAAGGTCTTATCTGACCGAATTATGGATCAAGAAGCTAAAGAATTATTTATCAACTACGACCAGTTCAAAGATGAATACAAAGTAGTGACTCCTCCCAAAGGAAGTTTATATCATTATGTCATTATTGCTCCTCAAACTTTAGCTGAATCAGAAGGAATGACTGATTTAATCCAATACCGTCAAAATCAAGGATATTTAGTTCATTTAGAAACAATAGAGCATATAAGCTCAAATTACTCTGGTACTGACCTCCCAGAAGAAATCAGAAACTATCTTATTGATCACTACCTTGATTGGGGATTTAAATATGTTGCTTTGGTTGGAACCCATGATGTTATTCCGATGAGATATTGTAGTTCTACCTTACCAAATGACTATTATTACCAAGATTTAACTGGGGAATGGGATTCTGAACAATCTTTTTGTGGTCCTAATGCTGATTTTTACCCTGAGGTCTATGTTGGTCGTATTCCTTTAGAGGAGACAACTCAATTAGAGAGTTATATTGATAGAGTTATTAATTATGAAGGAAGCGATGACCCGTATAAAGAAGATGTCCTTTTAGCCGCTGGAATTTGGGGTATTTACTGTGATGCTGCTTATACCGCTGAATATCTAAGAGATAATGTATTTTTACCCAATGATTATCAAACAGTAAGAATGTATGAAGAGACAGGAGATTGCCCTTGCACTTTACCACATGATTATGATGTTAGTCAGGAAAATGTGGTCTCACATTGGAGAAATGACCATTATGGAATTGTTTATTTAGCAGCTCATGGTATTCCTGCTCGTGTCTTTTCCAAACCTTGTCCTCAACCCGAACAGGGCTGTCAAACCATTTTTCATAGAGATGATACTTTACAATTAAATAATAACTACCCCTCAATAGTTTTTGGTTCTGCTTGCAATACTGCTTATCCCGAAGACCCTAATAATCTTGGATATAGTTTAGTCAGACAGGGAGGAATTTCTTACACTGGTACAGTCCGAAATGGTACTACGGTTGACAGAGTGTATAAATATTATTTTGAAAATTTAGTTAATAAAAAACAAACGAATGGAAAGGCTTTGGCTGGGGCCAGATTAGAAGTGGCAAGTCCATATAAATATCAAGCTCTAAATTACAATTTATACAGCGAACCATTATTGACTCTTTCTCCCTATAACTTAGGAATAGCAAATCCAGAAGATAATCAAGTGGTTGATAAAGTGTACACCGTTGGAATAGAAGGTAGTGTCTTAGGCCCAGAGTTTAGCCATTATCTTATTGAATGGGGCCAAGGAGAAAATCCTAGTACTTGGTCAACCGAGGGTATAGTTTTAGAAGATGGTGGTACCCAAATAAAGCTTGAAGAATTATTGGGTACTTGGGATATTTCTGGTATAACTACCGCAGATGATTATACCTTGAGATTAACTGGTTATTTTGCTGATGCAACTTATAGCTATAATGTTACTTTTTATTTAGAGCCGTACAGTGTGGAAATAACGAGTCCGGAAGGCGATCCCAATCCCCGTCAGGTGTTTGTTAATCCTGATACTATTAAAATAGAAGGAACTGTTTTTGGTCCAAATTTTGATCATTATGTTTTGAAATGGGGCCAAGGAGAAAATCCTCCTAGCTGGTCAAGTAATGGTATAGTTTTAGAAGATGGTGGTAATCAAATAAAGGTTGAAGAGTTACTTGGCACTTGGGATATTCCTCGGATAACAATTCCAGGTGATTATACTTTAAAATTAACCGGCTATTTTGCTACCGGAACCTACACTTATAACGTTACATTTCATCTTACTATTTACATAATATGGGGGTCTCGTTATTTCGTTCCAAGAGGAGTGACCGTCAATAACAATAGAGTTTATGTAGCTGATACTTATAGTGATTCTATTCAGGTCTTTGATCTAGAAGGTAATCTTTTTAGGTTATTTGGTTCTTATGGTGGAGGAGATGGAGAGTTTGTTGACCCATATAGTATTGCAGTTAAATATAACAGAGTTTATGTAACTGATGCTGGCAACAATCGCATTCAGGTCTTTGATACCGATGGAGACTTCATCAGAAAATGGGGTTCCCGTGGTTCAGGAGATGGAGAATTCTTATTACCTCATTACATCGCCGTTAATAATAACGAGGTTTATGTAGTTGATACCGGTAATCAACGTATTCAAGTATTCAACTTAGAAGGTAATTTCCTCAGAAAATGGGGCTCTTATGGCTTAGGAGACGGCTACTTTAATTGTCCCCAAGGAATTGAAATCTACAATAATGAAGTTTATATAGTTGATACTAATAATCATCGTATCCAAGTATTTGATGTAAATGGAAACTTTATTAGAAAGTGGGGTTCTTTTGGCTCTGGCAGTGGGGAGTTTTATTATCCCAGAGGAATTGCTATTAATAATGATAGGGTCTATATAGCTGACACTTACAATAATCGTATTCAGGTTTTTGACACCAGTGGAAATTTTATCAAAAAATTGGGTTCTATTGGTCCAGGAGAAGGAGAATTTAATTATCCCAGAGATATTGCTGTCAGTAACGATAGAGTTTATGTTGCTGATACAAATAATCATCGTATTCAAAGTTGGTTTATATGTCCAGATGGGACTCCTTATTATCAGTGTAATAATGAAGGCCAATATTGCGATGGCGGAGTTCTAATAAATAATTGTTCTAAATGTGGTTGTTCCTCTGGTAGTTGCTGTGAGGAGACAACTAATCTTTGTTCTTCAACTTGCTTGGATGGAACCGCTTTAAGAGAATGTTCAGATAATAAACCCAAATATTGTGGTTTAAATCCCGAAGGCGGAACAGATTATTGTAGTTTATTTGATTACTGCTCTAAATGTGGATGTCCAGAAGTGCAGGATGTTAATGGAACTCCAAAATACATTTGCAAGAAAACCCATGAACATCCAGCTGGTGGTTGTTATCTAAGCCCTGATTATTGTGACTCTAATAAGGTCTTGTACTTCCCTTTTAGTAGACCATCAATAGAAGATATAGCTTATGATTCAACCTGTTATCACAATGATGGAGAGATTGTCGGAGCAGAATGGGAGGAGGTATCATCTATGCCAATTGACTATGCTTTGAGTTTTGATGGTGATGAGGACAGAGTGGTAGTTGATGATAGTAATAGTCTGGATGTTAGCGAGGAAATCACCATTAGTGCAAGGATTAAATTTAATGAAGACTTAAACTCTGCTCCCTCCACTTGTGGCACTATAGTTAAGAAAGAATCTGCCTATATTTTAAGATTCTCCAAAAATCCAGTAAGATTACAGGGCATACTTTTTACAGATACACCAGGGATTCATAGCATTTTTTCAAATAAAACTGACTGGATTGTTGACCAATGGTATCATATTGTTTTTACCTACGATAGAAATTCTATGAAACTTTATATCAATGGGGTATTGGATAAATCAGAGTCTTTACCAGATAATAACATCAGAGATTCAAGCGAAAAACTAAGTATAGGAAATGGTTATGATCCTTATGATCCTCCTGGCTGGCACGAAGGATTTCCCGGAGTCATAGATGAAGTGAAAATCTACCCTACTGCCGATACCTTAGAAGTTCCAACTCAACCTCAGTTGTAATTTTTTAAATTTATTTTTCTATTTTTTTCTATTTTTTAGGACATAAATATTCTACGCACTAATCTTACGATCGTGAGATTAGTGCGTAGAGGGAGGAATAGAATATTTAGATGAGGTAGCCCCTGTTCGGTTAGAAACAGGGGTTGCTATTTTAGTTTTAATAATTTATAATTATTTTATGGAAAATAAGGAAGATACAAAAGAGAAAATTTTGTTTTCGGGAGAGAAGATAGATCCGGAAATAATGGAAATGTTAAAAGCCGGTGTTCATTTTGGTCATCGGGCTTCTAAAACCTGTCCCCAGATGAAACCTTATATTTTCCAAACCAGAAATAATATTGATGTTATTGACCTTCAAAAAACTAAAGAAAAACTAAAAGAGGCGTTGGAGTTTATCAAAGAGACAGTTAAAAAAAGCGGAGTAATTCTTTTTGTAGGGACCCGGCCTCATCAAAAGAAATTGGTTCAAGAGGTAAGCGAAGAACTTTCTATGCCTTATGTTGTGGAGAGATGGTTGGGAGGAACTTTTACTAATTTTCAGACAATGCTAAAAAGAATTCAATATTTAAAAGATTTGGAGAATAAAATAAAAAGTGAGGAGTTTAAAAAATATACAAAAAAAGAACAAACCGAAATGCGTCAGGAGTTAGATAAACTTTATCAGAAATTTGGAGGAGTAAAAGGATTAAAAGAGTTGCCCGAGGTTTTATTTGCGGTTGATGCCAGAAAAGATAGTTTAGCTGTCAAAGAGGCAAAAGAAACAGGAGTGTCAGTGGTGGCAATTTGTGATACCAATACTGATCCCACTCAAGTTGACTGGCCAATTCCGGCTAGCGATGACGCCATTTCTTCTTTAAGATATATATTAGGGAGAGTGAAAAAAACCATATTAAAAGTCAAATCACAAATCACAAATTCCAAAACCCAAACAAATTCCAAATCCTAAATTCCAATATTCAAAACAAATCAATTTTATGATAAATGCTAAACTTGTTCAACAATTGAGGGTTCAAACCGGAATATCAATGATGGAATGTAAAAAGTCCTTGGAAGAAGCAAAAGGAGATATTAAAAAAGCCATAGAAATTTTAAGAACAAAAGGAGAACTAAAAGCAGCGGCTAAAGCCAAGAGAAGCACCAAGGAAGGTTTAATCGAGTCCTATATTCATTCCAATGGAAAAATTGGGGTGCTTTTAAAAATTTGCTCTGAGACAGACTTCGTGGCTAAATCAAAAGAATTTAAAGAATTAGCTCATAATTTGGCAATGCATATTGCCGCTATGGATCCTCAATATTTGTCTCCCGAAGATATTCCCAAGGAATTTCTTATGGGCGAAAGGAAAATTTACCGAGAACAGTTCTCTGATTCTGGGAAACCTCAAAAAATCATAGACCAGATTGTTGAAGGAAAGATTAAAAAATATTCTGAAGAAATCTCTTTACTGACCCAGCCATTTGTTAAAAATCCTGACAAGACAGTTCAAGATATTATTAATGAGTATATTGCTAAATTAGGGGAGAATATAAAGGTGGAAAAATTTGTCAGGTACCAGATATAAGTATGAAGTATGAAGTATGAAGTATGAAGTATAAAGCGTAAAATGAATTTCCAAATATGATTTCATTGCTTTTGAAAGTTATCATTATTCTTAGCGGATTAGGAATTATAATTATTATAATAAGAAATATTCCAAGACTCTCCGGTTATAATCCGTCTTTTTCTCTTGGAGCTTTTTTTGAAAATTTTACTCTTCCAGCCCAGAATGGAAATAAAAATTTTAGCAATCGCTTAGAAAAATTTCTGAGAAAAATAAAAATCTTAATTTTAAAAACTGAAAATCAAGTTTCAAAATTTCAAGAGAAATTGAGGAAAAGGAACGAGGAATAAGCCAGGGTAGCTCAATGGTAGAGCAACGGTTTTGTAAACCGTAGGTTAGGAGTCCGAATCTCCTCCCTGGCTTTTAAAATGGGTAGGTGGCGGAGTGGCCAAACGCACGACGCTGTAAACGTCGCGGTCTCTGATCTACGGGGGTTCGAATCCCTCCCTACCCACACACTATTTGCCGGAGTAGTTTAGTGGTAAAACATTTTCTTGGTAAGAAAAAGAGCATGGGTTCAATTCCCATCTCCGGCTCAATGAAAAAAATAAATTTAGTTATAATTTTAATAATTATTCGTATTTTGATTGGTATTTTTTATTGTTTAGATTTAAACAAAGAAGCAGATGTCCCAGAAGAATCAGGAGAGGAAATTTTTTCCCAGCAGGAAGTTATGGAGTATTTAGATGATCATATTGGTAAAATTTCTCCCGAAGAGCCGGTTTTAGGAGGTAGTTGGCATATTACCGCTTTCTGGTTTATTTCTGATAAAAATCTTTATATTGACTATGAAGATGGACATATTATTAGACGCGTATTAATAGAATTAGTTAAAGATTTACCTTCTTTAGAATACAAAATAATAGGTTATTTTGAACCAGGGGAAGGCGGCTGGTTCTTAAAAGAAGGCGAAGATCCATATTTTGATGCTGCTTTGGACTTATATCAAAAAGATAAAGAAACAGGAAAATGGAGTAAACAAAATTAATTTATGAGTCAAGAAAAATTAGTAAAATTACAATGTCAGCAATGTAAAAAAATAAATTACTGGACAACTCGAAACAAAAAGACAATCGAGAAAAAATTAGAATTTAAAAAATTCTGCAAATGGTGTCGGAAGCATACAGTGCATAAGGAGATGAAGAAGTGAAAAAAGCCCCCCGGACGAATCCAGAGAGCCTTACAATAAGTGGAATTTTTCTTTAGGAAAACCATAGAACTGCCCATGCCAGAAGAATTCCTAAGAGGCCAAAGAGAATTCTATATCCCCAATGAGCGTTTTTTGCCCATACAACTAATCCAATACGAGGAATTTCTTTTGGACACACAGCCAATCCTATACTGAATACAGCTACCACTAACGCAAAGATTTTAACCGCCAAAGGCAAAGTTCCAGCTATCATTTTTAATTCTCCTTTCTTATTTGATTGAATGTTAAGTTTCTGATAATATCATAGCATCTTTATATTAGTTTTGTCAAGCCGACAATTCTTGATTTGGAAAAATTTTGCAAATAGTGCAAAAAACACACCTTACATAAAGAAATGAAGAAACAATGGGCCCGTAGTTCAATTTGGTAGAATGACGGTCTCCAAAACCGTTGGTTCCAGGTTCAAATCCTGGCGGGCCTGCCAATAAAAATAGCTCAGTGATGGGCTGTTTTTGGTTGGAAAAATTGAGTTTTTGTGCTAAAATCAAAATATGAGTAAAGCATCTTCAGAAACAAAAACTCCTGAAGGACTTCAAGGAATTTTGTGGTCAAAAGATATTAAAAATCTTGATTTGGAAAAGGATAAAGTTTATATTATCCATCAAATTTTGAGTTATGGAAATTTGAAACAGATAAAATGGTTGTTTACAATGTATAAACCAAAAGAAATTCAAGAGATATTTTTGAAATACCCCAAAAAGATCTATTCCCCTTCAGTATTTTATTTTATTAAAAATTTTATTTTAAATCTAAAGAACAAAAAATTAGCTGCCCAGAACTATGTCAAAACTCCACTACAAACTCCTAAGTAAAAGCCAGATTAAAGTCCTTGAAGTTTTAAAGAATTTTTCAAAATATGGAATTTTAGGCGGAGGGACAGCTTTAATGTTGCAGCTTTCTCATAGGTGTTCATATGATTTTGATATATTCTTGCCAAAATTGATTTCTAAAAAGTTTCTTTATAAAGTAAAACAGCATTTTAAAAAAATTGAAATTATAACCGATACCGACGATGAATTTAGTTTTGTCTCCGTTCTTCATAAAGTAAAAATAAGTTTTATTTATTATCCATTCCCTTCTCTTTATAAAATAGTTTCTACACCCTATCTGAAACTTTTTTCTTGGAAAGATATTGCCTTAGATAAAGCACATACTATTGGAAGAAGAGGTGAGTGGCGGGATTATGTTGACCTTTATTTTATAATAAAAAATGGGTTTTCCTTAAAAAATATTATTAAAGGAGCTCAAAAAAAATTTGCTGATTCTTTTTCTGAAAAATTGTTTCTATCTCAACTTGTCTATTATAAAGATTTAAAAGATTTTACAGTGGATTTTATTAGTGCGAAATATTCAAAAAAAGAGATTCAGGACTTTTTAGAAAAGGAGGTTAAAAAATACAAAAGAGAAATAATTTAAAAATTTCTTCACTAAAAAACAGTCCATCACTGGGCTGTTTTTTATTTTATCCTATTAAAATATCTTTATAAATTTACCCATTCTTTGTTAGTTTTACCAGAAGTACGAATTATATTTTTGATAAAGGGCATCCCTAACTCTTTGGGGTGAACAGATACTAATGCTATCTTTCTTTCGCCATTTTTAATTTTTGAGAAAAACCAATCTCCACCATGTCTATTTTCACATTTGAATCCATTTTTCTCTAATTTTCTTATTGCATCTTTTGGCTTTTCTGGAGTAAGCTTAATTTTTCCTGCTGGTTTCTTTTTAGACATTAATTGATTTCTTCTTTAAAATACTCGGCGTATAAAGATATTGTTGTAGAATTTCCTGCCACATTAACCTTTTCTTTTCTTCTTCTCTCTTTTTTAAAGAATTTAAATATATTTTATATTTCTTCCAATACTCTCTTGGGGCTGGTCTATTAAGTAAATCATCTGGCCATTTTTTCTTAATTATTGTTTTAAGATAATTCCAAGTTGCCTTCTTAATATTCTCCATTGCTTCCTGGACATTTTTTCCTTCTTGGATGAGATCAAATTCTAAACAGACACCAATAAAATGCTTTGGTTTTTCTGGATAAACAAAAAGAGTAAATTTACCTTGTTTTTTTGTATTTCTCATACACTTTTATTATACACCATTTAATCTATCAAGCATATGGATAACTGTCAAACAAAAACTATCCACCAATTCCTTTACTCCTGATTTATTGAAAAAGAGAGTGGGGGGTAGGGGGTAGCCCGAGACAAAACAAAAGCCCGCCGGTGAAGGCGGGCTAACAATTAGTAAATCCTTCTCGATTTCAAGAATGATTTACAGGCAGAGGTAAATCTGGTATAAAGACATAGTCAGATGTCTCTAGGAGATAGGTTCTGACTTCCTCTATCTTTCCCTGCTGATAGGGCGCGTAGCTCAGTTGGTTGGAGCGTTGCTCTGATAAAGCAAAGGTCCGTGGTTCGAGTCCACGCGCGCCCACTCGGATATTGATATTTGGAAGACAATATTGAAAATAAAATAGCCGATGCATTAAGCATCGGCTATTGTTTTTGGAGAGAGTAGTAGGTTTCAGCTCAGGATTCCCGGCCTCACTAGAGGAATATTTTTTTTACAGGAAAGGCATTCTTCTTCCGAATAAACTTTCATTTTTAATCTTAGAAGAGCATGAACTTTTCCTCCAAGATTATCTTTCCTTTCTCGCCGGTCAACTATACATCCGATTCCAACTATGTTACCTCCTTTTTTCTTAGCCAGATCGACTACTTTTTTAATTTTTTCACCTGTGCTAATCACATCTTCAATGATTGCTATTTGAGTTCCCAGTTTAATCTCAAAGTCTTCTTTTAATTGGCCATTTTCGATTGCCACATAAATTGTCTCTGCCCAGAGACAGAGGGCAACTGGTTGCAAAATCATCAATGCGCCAACAGTTGGTCCAATTACTAAATCCACTTTTTCCTGGAAGAACTCTCGAGCTAGCCAGTAGGACAGGTGGGTAGCATAGGCGGGGTTTTTGAGCGCCTGATTACAGTCAAAGTATTTGTCAGTGTGGTCTCCTGAAGGAGTAAGATAGTGAACGCCAGTTTGTTTTGTATCCAATAAGGCAGCAGTTTTGGTAGTAAGAATTTCTTCAATCTCTTTTGTCCGAGGTTTGCTGACCTGGAGATGATGGCTAAAGAGAGTGCATTTTCTATGTTTTGAGGATTTACAGAAATTCTTCACGAATTCTTCAGACTCTTTAGAAGGTCCGCTACAGGGCTGAAAAATTCCTCCGGATAAAGCAAAGCAGGGATAAAGAAAATGCCCCAAGCCAAAAGGACAAGGATCCTGACCAATTTCTTCAATTCGATATAGAGGCATCTTTTCTCCTTATTAAAAAAGTTAAAGAACTTTAGATTTTCTTCCTTATTATACAGAATATTTTTTTGAGGTCAACCCCCACACCAAACGAGCACTGGCTTTGCCAATTTTGACGCCGAAGGCGTCAGTACTCGTTATGGTGTGAGGGTGGACTTCTGTTATTTAAAGTGATAAAATAGCAGAAATAAAAAATTTTCCTCTCTGTTCTAAAATTTTTTTAGGCAAAGAAGGAAAATAAACATGGAATCAACTTCTCCAATTCAGAACCCCTCATCAGCTCCACCATCTTTACCATCTTCATTAATTCAACCATCTCTTGCCGGGCCTCGAAGATTTATTTCTAAAAAAGTTTTAATTTATATACTTTCAACTATCGGAGTATTAGTTATTGCTGCCGGTGCTTATGGTTATTTTTATTATTTTCAATCACCGGAAATGGTTATCCAAAGAATGATGAGCAGAATTGTTAATGTTAAATCAATAGAATATTCGGGGAGAGTTGAAATGAACATGACAACTCCTGATATTTCTCCGGGAACAAATAGTTTATCATTAACTTTTAATGGTGCTACAGATAATCACGACTTAGAAAACCCTAAAGGATTTTTAGTAGTAAATATAACAACTGGTAGATCAATCAAGGGTGAAGTTCCTGAAGCTTCTTTAGGAAGATTCGAGTTTAGAATAATTAATAAAATTTTATATCTGGAATTGAGCAAGATAGAATCAGGACTTTTCTTTCTTGATTTGAGTTTTTTAGAAAACCAATGGATTGAGATTAATATTGGAGATATTCAAAAACAATTTGAGCAATTTATACCAGAAGAATCAAAAAAAGAATTTGAGGAACTTCAGAAAAAATATAAATTGACGGCGGAGGAGATTTCGAAAATAAATGAAATTGTTAAGAAATCTAAAGTTCTTAAGATAACTGAAAAATTATCAAGTGAAAAAATTGAAGGAATAAATACTTATCACTTTAAATTTATAATTAACAAGGAAGAATTAAAAAGATTGGTCTTGGAAATAACTGAAGTTGTAGAAGATAAAAGTTTAAGCCAAGAACAAATTTCAGGGCTTGATAAAGCCCTGGATAAAATAGAAGAATTTCTGGGAGGAGAAATTTGGATTGGTAAAAAAGATTTATTACCCTATAAAATAGTTTTTAATATATCTGCTGAAGAAAATGAAGAAACAAAAACAACTGGCAGGATTACTATCACTTTATTTTTTAAGAATTTTAATAAACTAATTCAAGTTGAAGCACCTGATTCGACAAAGAAATTAGAAGAGATTATGATGGAAATTTTAGGAGGTCTTTATGGCGGTTTTCCATTAGGACCTGGCAAATTAGTGCCTTAATATTTTTTGGGCCTATAGTTTAACAATAGAACACTACATTTATCCCGATTGATTTAAATCAATCGAGGATCCCCGATATCTTTGGTGGGCCCGTAGCTCAGCTGGTTAGAGTGCCGCATTTGCAATGCGGAGGTCGGGAGTCCAAATCTCCCCGGGTCCACCAAAGATATCGGGACAATGTAGAAACGGCAGTTCGATTCTGCCTATGTCCACCGGATTGAATTTGATAAGTTTTCCACAAGGAGTTTTTGATAAATCATTGTATTATAAAGAAAATCTCTTAAAATTAATAAAAGGTCGGAATTTAACAGTAATAATTAGTATTTTACAACAATGGATAATGAATAATGGACAATAAACAATTTAGAATATTGTTCTCTGTTTATTATTCTTTGTTTAGCAAAATATGATTGAAGCTTGGGGAGAAATTACCCTTTCTACTCTTCAAAAAGGATTACAGGCATTCTTGAGTTTTCTGCCTAATCTAATTGTGGCAATTATAATTTTCGCCATTGGTTGGTTTGTTTCTGTAGGAATAGGAAAACTTATTACTCGAATACTTAATAGTTTTCGTCTTAATCAATTTTTTGAAGGAAAAGGATGGAAAGAAAGTTTAGCCAAGGTGGATATAAAAATGGATATCTCTGGACTTATAGGATCCTTAGTGAAATGGTTTCTGGTGATTATATTTTTGTCAATAGCTGCTGATATCTTAAAATTGGAGCAGTTCAGCTCCTTTTTAAATAAGATAGTAGTTTGGCTTCCTAATTTGATTATCGCTGCTTTAATTTTTGTGGTGGCAGTAATTATAGCTGATCTTCTGGAGAAAATAATTAAAGGCTTTGCCAAGACCATTGGAACAAGCTATGCTAAAACATTAGGAGCAGTTATTAGATGGGCAATTTGGATTTTCGCAATTTTTGCTATTCTTGGTCAGTTGGGAATCGCTCCTACTATTATTAATGCTATAATAATGGGACTAGTGGGGATGTTAGCATTAGCTGGAGGATTAGCTTTTGGATTGGGAGGTAGAGATGAGGCCGCGAATTTAATAAGACAAATTAAAGGAAAAATTTCTGAACACAAAGAAGGATAAAGTTAAATAATTTTTAAAATATCTTTTAATAAAGTGAAAAAGGTGGACCCCTTGACAGAGTCTTTGGTTTTTTGCTATTCTTTGATATAGAAATAGAAAAATTTATTTTTTCAATAATTCAATAATTATGAACAAAAAAGGAAATTACTTTAATAAAGGAAGTGGCTAATCCTGGTAAATTTTTTGTCTATTTTTGAAAGCCGCTTTCCTAAAAGCGGTTTTTGATTTCAGTGGACAATGAACAAGGGAGAACGAATAGATTGATAAACCCTGTAATGCTTTTTAAGCATTACAGGGTAAACTCGTTATTCATTGTTCGCGGTTCATAGCTGAATTGCGAGGTACCTTGAAAATTAAGATAAATTTAGTGAATTAGCATATATTCAGCAAGGCGGAAACAAGGGCGTATGGTGGATGCCTTGGGATATTGAGGCGATGAAGGACGTAGCGTGGCTGCGATAAGCCTCGGGGAGGTGCTTAGCAACCCTTGATCCGGGGATTTCCGAATGGGGAAACCCACCCCGATGATAAATCGGGGTACTCCGATGTTATGTCGGAGGGCGTACCCGCTGAAGTGAAACATCTTAGTAAGCGGAGGAAAAGAAAAAAATGCGGGTTTTGTCTAAATTTTCAAGCCGTAAGGCGCAGAAAATTTGGACAGAACCCTTGATTCCCTTAGTAGCGGCGAGCGAAGAGGGAGGAGCCTAAACCGAACACATAACTTGTTGTGCGTTCGGGGTTACAAGGGAGTATTGTCTGGAGCCGAGCACATAAATTCTTATGCGCCTGGGTCCGGAGGGAGAGCACTTAGATATAGTCACGCAAAATGAATCTTACGATTCATCGCGTGACCACGAGATGGCTTTGCCATTTTTCGTGGCTTCGTTAGTCGAAGGTCTCTGGAAAGAGCCACCATAGAGGGTGAAAGTCCCGTCGACGAAAACGGTTATATGCTCCTTGATACTTTTCTTAAGTACCTCGAGAAACGATAACCTCGAGGGAAGTAGGGCGGACTTCCGTCCAAGGCTAAATACTCAATATCACCGATAGTACACTAGTACCGTGAGGGAAAGGTGAAAAGCAGGCCGGTGAGGCCGGTGAAATAGAACCTGAAACCATATGCCTACAAAGAGTCAGAGCCGAGCACATAACTTGTTATGTGCTTCGGTGATGGCGTGCTTTTTGCAGAACGAGCCAACGAGTTCCGTTTAACTTTTTGTCTAAGCCCTTCTGGGGCGAAGGCGAAGTGAAAGCAAGCGTTAATAGCGCGTATTTAGAAAGTTAGACGAAGACCCGAAGCCAAGCGAGCTTACCATGGCCAGGATGAGCTCCGACGAAAGTCGGAGAGAGGTCCGCACCCGTGAGCCGTGCAATACTCTGGGATGAGCTGTGGTAAGAAGTGAAAAGCTAATCGAGCTTGGTAATAGCTGGTTCTCCCCGAAATAGCTTTAGGGCTAGCGCCCCCTCTTTTTTATGGAGGTAGAGCACTGGATGGTCTATCGTGGATTTTATCCAGGTAAACCAACCAAACTCCGAATGCCGTAAAATAAAAAGAGAGGGTAGTCAGAATATGAGGGCTAAGCTTCATATTCAAAAGGGAAACAGCCCAGATCGTTATCTAAGGTCCCTAAACTAATTTAAGTGCTTAAAAGGAGGTGTTTCAATTTAGACAGACAGAATGTTGGCTTAGAGGTAGCCATCATTTAAAGAGTGTGTAATAACTCACTGTTCTACTATGTTGAGATGCACCGAAAATTTAACGGGGCTAAACTTAGTACCGAAGATACGAATTGCCGTGCTTCACTTTCGTTCAGCACGAATTATCAATTTCCAATAACCAATTTTCAATGAATTTTTAATGTCTAAATTTCAAAATTTTAATTGGAAATTGGAGAATTGAGATTTAATTAAAAATTTAAAATTTAAAATTGAAAATTTCGTGGTGAGCGGTAGCGAGGCACGGTAGTGGTAGGGGAGCACCTCGCCCATATTGAAGGTAAACCGTGAGGTTTGCTGGAATGAGCGGGGGTGAGAATGTTGGCATGAGTAACCGCAAGTCCGATGAGATATCGGACCACCGAAAACCTAAGGTTTCCTTGGCAATGAGCATCAGCCAAGGGTTAGGCGAACCTAACCGGGCCGACGAAAGTCGGCTTGGGATGGACAGCCGGTTAATATTCCGGCCCCCGAGCATATAATCCGAAGAGGAGACGAAGTTTAGTAATTTGAGTGAGTTATTGGATTCTCATTGTTCATCTGAGATTTTTCAAGGATGGATAGAATGTTTTGCTTCGGCGGAACAAACTCAAATGAGCAAGCTTCCAAGAAAATCCTCTAAGGAATTTAATTGTATGCTTGGTTCGTACCGTAAACCAACACAGGTAGGTAGGGCGAGTAGCCCAAGGTGAACGGGTGATTCCTCGTTAAGGAACTCGGCAAAACAACTAGGCGTAAGTTTGCGAGATGCCTTCCCCGACTCTAGTCGGGGCGCAGTGAAAAACTCCTGATGACTGTTTATCAAAAACACAGGTCCCTGCTAACTGGCAACAGGATGTATAGGGGCTGACGCCTGACCAATGTCAGAAAGTTAACGGCGGCGGTTTTTCGAATTTTATTATTTGGAGAGCTGACTGCCCGAAGCTCTGATGAATGTCGGCGATAACTATAATCGTCCTAAGGTCGCGAAATTCCTTGTCGTGTAAGTTACGACCCGCACGAAAGGCGTAACAATTGGGAGACTGTCTCAACGAGGAGCCCGGTGAAAATGCAGTGCCGGTAAAGATGCCGGCTACCTGCGGCAAGACGAAAAGACCCCGGGAGCTTTACTATAGCCTAATATTGAATTTTGATTTTGGATGCGTAGCGTAGGTGGGAGACTTTGAACCCCGACTTTCGGGTCGGGGGGAGTCGCCAATGAAACACCACCCTTTCAGGATTTCAATTCTAACTTTGTCTCTGATGAGGAGGCGAGAGACAGTGTTAGGTAGGTAGTTTTAGTGGGGCGCTATCCTCCAAAAAGGTAACGGAGGAGTTTATTAAGGTCGGCTAGCTCCGGATGGAAATCGGAGTGATCGGGCAAAGCCAAAAGCCGGCTT
>DAOWIS010000046.1 GCA_030640805.1 bacterium
CTGGGTTTATTTCTTTTGTATTTTTAGCATGTGGTCCCCTGCAAAGATCAATGAAATTACCGACTTTATAGATAGATAATTTTTGGAGGTTTGACCCCTCGATAATTTTTGGAGGTTGAACTTCTTCTTTTTGAATTTCTTCTATTAATTCTAATTTATAGGGTTGGTTTTTAAATATCTTTTTTGCTTCCTTGATTTCTGAATTCCTCATTTTAAATTCTAAATTCTTTTTAATTATTTCTTTCATTTTCTTTTCAATTTTTAGTAAATTTTTCAGGATTAAGGTCCCTTCTTCGCCAGAGATTTCGGAGGGCAAATCAAAATCGTAGTAGAATCCATTTTCAATTATTGGGCCAATGCCAAAACGAACACTAGGATACAATTCTTGTACAGCGTAGGCGAGAATATGAGCAAGAGAATGTCTTAAAGTATCTATCTTCATAGTTTTAATTTTAAATGCTAAATGATAAATTTTAAATGAATTTTAAATTCGTAAATGTTTGAAAATTTAATCATTGGAAATTGATTGAAAATTGAAAATTGAAAATTTCTATGTTTCTATAATTTCTTCCAAATCCTCACAAATTACTTTTGGAGTTTCATTTTTTATATCTACCCTCCCGCGAACAAAAACAATTTTATTTTCCTGAAAGAGAATTGGATTTCTTTCAATTATTTTAGGAAAAACTATTATTTCAATTTTATCAGTTAAGTCTTCCAAATCTAAAAAAAGCATTGGTTTTCCATTACGGGTAAGAATTCTTTTAAGATTAGAGATAACTCCTCCAATTATTATTGAATGATTTAATTGATGGTTTCTATTTTTAATTTCATTAATAGGAAAAGTTTTTTTCTCTAAAATTTTTTTCAAATCTTCTAATGGGTGACCACTAATATATAATCCCAATAATTCTTTCTCCCAAGTTAGTTTTTCTGGTTGAGAAGCAGGAGTAGTGGAAGAAAAAGTAAAATTATTAAAATTCATTCCTTGTTTACCGGTAGGCAGGTCGTCAAAAAGACCTCGCTGGCCATTAATTTTAGATTTTTGAGTTTCTCTCGAGAGAATTAATAATTTTTCAAGATTGGCAAGAAGTTGGTTTCTTTCACCAAATTTATCAAAAACTCCGGCTTTAATTGAACTTTCTAAAGATTTCTTGTTTAAATTTTTTGAACTAACCCGGGAGACAAAATCCTGTATTGATTTATAGGGTCCATTTATTTTTCTTTCTTGGATTATTGCCTCAACTATATTACTGCCAACATTTTTAATTGCCGATAGCCCAAAACGAATTTGATTTTCCTTGGGCACTACGCTGAAGTTGCTAAAACTTTCATTTATATCTGGAGGCAAAACCTCTATTTTCATCTTTTTACATTCTCCAATCAAAATAGCAATTCTTTCGATGTCATTTTTTTCAGAAGTTAAAAGGGCAGCCATAAATTCTACTGGCCAGTGAGTTTTGAGGTAAGCAGTCTGGTATGCGATTGTTGCATAGCACGTACTATGACTCTTATTAAATCCATAGCGGGCAAATGGTAGAATCCAATTCCAGATTTCTTTAGCCAAGGTTTCTTTAAAACCATTTCTTTCCATTCCTTCAATAAATTTGTCTTTTTGACTAACCAGTAATGATTTAATTTTTTTCCCTAGTGCTTTTCTTAAAACATCTGCTTCGGCTAAGCTAAAACCGGCAAGCTGTTGAGCTATTTGCATCAGTTGTTCCTGGTAAATTATAATTCCCTGGGTTGATTCTAAAATTGGCTTAAGTTTAGAATGTAGATATTCTACTTTTTTCTTTTTACGCTTTCTTTTAATGTATTCTGGGATAAGCTCCATGGGGCCAGGCCTGTAAAGAGCCACCATAGCAATAATATCTTCAAATTCTGTTGGCTTTAATTCTTTTAGATATCTTTTCATACCTTCGCTTTCGAGCTGAAAAATAGCTGTGCTGTTTCCTTTTTGTAATAATTCATAAACTTTTTTATCATTTAAAGGAATTTTTTCAATATCAATATTTTTTCCTTGAACTTTATAAATGCGGGCTAAAGTATCTTCAATAATAGTTAAATTTTTCAATCCCAGAAAATCCATTTTTAAAAGACCTAAATTTTCACAAGATTTCATTTCATATTGAGTAACTATAGTTTCTTCATTCTGAGTTGGGTGCTGGAGGGGAACTATGTTTTCTAAGGGTTCATCAGCGATTACTACCCCACAAGCGTGAGTAGAGGCGTGGCGGGCTACCCCTTCTAATTTTTTAGCAAAATCAATTAATTTTTTGGCTTTAATATCTGTGTCGTATAATTGTCTAAATTCCTGAATTTTTTCTATTGTTTGGTCTAAAGTAAAACCAAAGGGGATCATTTTAGCAATCTGGTCGCAATAGCTGTAACTGTAATCTAAAGCTCTTCCTACATCTCTTATTACTGCTCTGGCAGCCATAGTTCCGAAAGTAATGATTTGAGCTACTTTATTTTTTCCATATTTGTTAGCCACATAATGTATTACTTCATCTCTTCTTCTGTCAGCAAAATCAAGGTCAATATCTGGGGGTGAGGAGATACGGCCGGGGTTCATGAAACGTTCGAATAAAAGATTATATTTTAGAGGATCAACAGTGGTGATATTTAGAAGATAAGAAACTAAAGAACCGGCCGCGGATCCTCTTCCCGGACCGACTACAATTCTGTTTTCTTTTGCCCAATTGACAAAATCTTGGACAATAAGGAAATAAGAAGCAAAACCAGTTTGTTTAATTACTGAAAGTTCGTATTCTAAACGATCAGTGATTTGATTTTGGACTTTTAAGTTGTATTTCTTTTCTAATCCTTGACAGCATAACTCTTTTAGATAATCTTCTGCCGATTTTCTGTCGGGGACCGAGAAATGAGGAAGTCGGATTTTTCCTAATTGGAATTGGAAATTACAAGAATCAACAATTTTTTGAGTATTTTCAATAGCTTCTGGCATTTCTTTAAAATCTTTCTCCATTTGGGCTGGGCTTCTCATAGAAAAATCATCGGTCTTCATAGTTAACCTTTCAGGATCATTGGGATTGGCTCCGGTGTTGATTAGCATTAAAATATCTTGGGCTTCGGCATCCTCAGGCTTTAAATAATGACAATCATTAGTAGCTATTAGAGGTATTTCTAATTTTTTTGATAAAAAAATAAGAGCTTTGTTGATTATTTTTTGGTCTGGAAGATTTGGATGATGCTGGAGTTCTAAATAAAAATTATCTTTCCCGAATATTTCTTTGTATCGCAGAGCTGTTTTCTCTGCCTCCTCCATTTTATTTGCCAAAATTAATTGTGGAATTTTACCCCTAAAACAAGCAGATAAAGCAATGAGTCCTTCAGAATAATCTGATAGGATATTCTCATCAATTCGAGGTTTATAATAAAAACCCTTCAAGTGACTTTCAGTAATAAGTTTAACTAAGTTTTTATATCCTTTTTCATTTTTTACCAATAAAACTAAATGGTATCTTTTGTCATCAATATTCGGTCTTTTATCAGTTAGTTTTTGATAAGCAATATAGACCTCCGAGCCAATAATAGGTTTTATTCCTTTTTCCTTGGCTTTTCGAAAAAATTCTACAGCACCATAAAGAACTCCGTGATCAGTAAGAGCCACGGAGTCCATTCCTAATTCTTTTACATAATCTAAGAGATCATCAATTTTTGGCAAGCCATCAAGCAAAGAATAATGACTATGGACATGGAGATGAGTAAATTTCATGAAATATTATTTTTTACTTAGTTATTCCTTGGTATTTGGTTCCTTGAAGATTTATTTGTCCTCTAATAACCGCCTCTTTAAGAATTAAGAAATCTTTAATTTCGGTATTTTCTAAATTTAAAAATTCTTCAATTATTGCTTTCCCAAAATCAGCTACTCCTTCAATTAGAGAATTCTTTAAATCTAACCAGCCATTTATCTTTGCCTCCCGGAAATAGACATCTCCTTTAATAGTTAATTCTTTAACATCTTTTAAATCCTGAACTTTTATTTCTCTTAAGAAAGCATTTTTTCTAATCCAAGCCTTAGATAAGCTAATAAATCCTTCTACTTTTAGCCCTTGGGCAGATAGAGAACCTTCTATATCTGCTCCCACTAAGTTTACTGATTTTTTGAACGACGCTCCTTCTAAGATTAAATCTCCTTCTAATTTTCCTTGACCAAAATATATTGCTCCTTGACACCGTACTCCTTTTAGATTTAGATTTCCTTTAATAACAGCATTAGCAAGATAAATATCCTTTTCTATTTGGCTATTTTCTAAATCTAATTCTTGCTCAATAACTCGATCGGAAAGAGAGAGAAAAGAAAAGGTTTTCTCTCTAAAATTAACTTTTCTTCTCTCTATTTTAGCCATTCTCAATTCTCTTTCAATGTCTTCTTTGGTTAATATTTTATTCGTCATTTTTCTATTATATCATTTTTCTTTTTGATGGCAAATCAATATTTAGAGTGTTAGAATAAAATAATGAACTACCCTAATTTTAAAGAAGAGAAAGAATTACTGAGAAGAGGGCATAAAAGGATATCGGGCTTTGATGAAGCAGGGAGAGGTGCTTTAATTGGCCCGGTAACTGCTGCAGCAGTGATAGTAAACAAAAAATTTAGAATCCAGAATTTAAAAATTAGAGATTCTAAGAAATTAACGCCAAAAAAAAGAGAAGAATTTTATAAAATTCTTGTAAATCATCCTGATATAAAATGGGCTGCAGCTTCAGTTTCTTCAAAGGTTATAGACAAGATTAATATTTTAGAAGCAACAAAATTAGCGATGGAAAGAGCCGTAGAAAAGTTAAAAGTTAAAAATTCTAAGTTAAAAGTTGATTTTTTGATTTTAGATGGGAAAATGAGTTTAAATTTAAACATTGCCCAAAAGTCAATTATCAAAGCCGATGAAAAAGTATTTTCCTGCGCTTCAGCTTCCATTATAGCTAAGGTAACCCGAGACAGAATTATGAAAAGATTAGATAGAAAATATCCCCAATATGGATTTGGAAAACACAAGGGCTATCCTACTAAACATCATCTAAAAATGCTTAAAAAATATGGTTCCTTAACTATTCACAGGAGAACCTTTGCGCCGATTAGAAGGCTTGCTAAAATAAATTTTATTTGTTATTCTAAAAGAAAGCATGGGAGTACCGAAACAAAAACATACTAAATCTCGGCGGAATAAAAGAAGATCACACCTTTTTTTAAAAAAGAAAATTTTAACTATTTGCCCAAAGTGTGGTAAGTTAATTTTACCTCACACTATGTGTAAGAACTGCGGATTTTATAAAGGGAAAGAAGTGGTTAATGTCTTAAAGAAATTAGAGAGAAAAGAAAAAAAGAAAAGAGAAAAAGAGATAACGGCCAAAGAAAAAGAAGAAAAAGAGACAAAAAAGAAACCATTAACAATGGAAGAACTATCACGGAAATAAATTTTCAATTTTCAATATGGCATCAAGACATCTTTCTCGTTCTATTGCTATGCAGTCTCTCTATGAATGGGATTTTGGAGGGAAAGATCTTAGCAAATTACAGGGTGTTGTAGAACGCAATATTAAGGAATTTGGCCCAGGCATAGAAGACACCACTTTTATTTGGGAAATAATAAATGGGGTGATAAAACATCTTCCTCAAATAGATAAGATTATTGCAAAAGGGGCGCCAGAGTGGCCAATAGATCAGATTGCTATTATCGATAGAAATATATTACGTATTGGCATTTATGAGTTATTGTTTGGCGATAGAGATAAAGTTCCTCCTAAAGTAGCAATAAATGAGGCAATTGAGTTAGCAAAAAGTTTTGGAGGGGAATCTTCGGGAAAATTTGTAAATGGAGTACTGGGAACAATCTATCGGGAACTAGAGAAAAAATAACCTATTCCTATCCTACTAATTTATCCGAATACTCCGAATAAATTTTATTTATTATTTATAATTCGGAGAATTCGAATGTTATTCGTAGATTGGGATCGCTTTTTGTGAAGGATTTTTCCAATCTTGAGAAGAAATTAATCCTCGAGTTTAAAAACAAAAATTTACTGATTCAGGCATTTGTTCATAGATCCTATCTAAATGAGAATCCAAAATTTCAACTTTTTCATAATGAAAGATTAGAATTCTTAGGAGATGCTGTTTTGGAATTAGTAGTTACTAACTACCTTTATCAAAATTATACTAAAAAATCAGAAGGAGAGTTAACCAGTTGGCGAGCAGCTTTGGTTAATGCTAAACAATTGGCAAAAACAGCCAAGAAAGTTGGTCTTGATGATTTTCTTTTACTTTCTCGGGGAGAAAAAAAAGAATTAGGTAAAGCGCGCCAATATATTTTAGCCAATACTTTCGAAGCTTTGATAGGAGCGATTTACCTTGATAGAGGATATAAAATCTCTCAGAGATTTATAGAGGAAAATTTAATTAAAGAATTACCTCACATTATTGAATCCCATTTATTTAAAGATGCCAAAAGTTATTTTCAAGAAAGGGCGCAGGAAAAAGTAAAAATAACTCCTACCTACAAAGTTCTAAAAGAGTGGGGGCCTGACCATGTTAAACACTTTGTTATTGGAGTTTTTTTAGGAGAAGAGTTAGTAGTCAAAGGGGAAGGATTTTCTAAACAAGAAGCAGAAGAAGAAGCAGCCAAAAAAGCTTTGAAAGTAAAAAAATGGTAACATGATTACTATTCGTTTATTTCGAGTGGGTAAAAAAAATCAACCCCTCTTTAAAATTGTAGTTACTGATAAAAGAAACCCTCCCCGAGGAGGAAATTTTTTGGAGCAGGTTGGTTTTTACAACCCTTTAACTAAAGAAAAACACCTTAAAAAAGAAAGGATTAAATTTTGGTTATCCAGAGGAGCGAAAACCTCTTCTACTCTTCATAATTTATTAGTGAAAGAAGGGATATTGCAAGGACCAAAGATTCCTGTTCATAAAAAGCCAAAAAAGAAAGAAAAACCAAAAGAGGCTCCAAAAGAAGAGAAAAAGATAGAAAAAGTAGAAGAAGAAAAAAGAGAGAAGGAGAATCAGAAAGAAAAGAAAGAATCCTCTAAAGAGAAGATTTCTCAAGGAGAATCTTCTGAGAAAAAAGATTCAAAAAAGGAAGCCGGGGGTTGACCCCGTAATACTTGAAAAGTATTACAGGGTTGACACTTTCTTAAAAACGAGTAAAATATTAGTAGTAGCCTTAAAGATTGTTTTTCTGAAAGGTCGTGGCTACTTAAAATTTAACTGAAGATTAAAAGTATGGCAGAGAAGAAAGCCGTAGATCAAGAATTTCTCGAGTACTTAGTAAAATCTATTGTCGACCATCCAGAGGATGTTAAAGTTGAACGGCATGTGGACGAGATGGGGGTATTACTTTCTTTAAAAGTGAACTCTGAAGATATGGGTCAAATTATTGGCCGTGAGGGTTCTACCGCTAGGGCAATTCGGAGTTTGTTACGAATTGTCGGAACTAAACACCATGCTCGTGTCAATCTTAAAGTAGAAGAACCAGAGGGTGGTCGAGCTCGTACTCGATCTACAGAAACTCCAAAAGCCGAAAGTGCTAAAGAGGAGTTAGAAGAATTAAAATTGTAAGCGAGACCAAAATTCGTTTATCCTTACAGAAAACAGTGCTACTATATTAAGTGGCACTGTTTTTATTATCTATGATATTTGATATTATCACTATCTTTCCCAATATTTTTCAGTCCTATTTTTCTGAGAGTATTATTTCTCGGGCTAAGAAAAAGAAACTAATAAGGATTAATATCCATAATCTTCGGGATTATACTTCTAATCGTCATAAAACTGTTGATGACCGTCCTTTTAGTGGGGGAGCCGGAATGGTCTTGAAGGTCGAACCGATTTATAAAGCGGTTAAGTATATTAAAGCGATTAAGCGATTAAGTAAGAAAAAGTCGAAAATAGTTTTATTATCAGCTAAAGGAAAAAAATTTGATCAAAAGATGGCTCAATCGCTTAGTCATCTTAGTCAACTTATTTTAATCTGTGGTAGATACGAAGGAGTAGATGAAAGAGTAGCAAGATATATTGCTGACCAAGAAATATCTATAGGCGACTATGTTTTAACTGGCGGTGAATTACCAGCAATGGTAATAGTCGATGCTCTTACTCGATTAATCCCGGGAGTGATTAAAGAAAAATCCCTTTTGGAGGAGAGTTTTGGTGGAGCCCGCCTTCGCCAAGTCTTCGGTGGACAGGCCCGCCTTCGCCAAGCTTCGGCGGGCGCTCAATTTTCTTACCAAATCAAAGATTTGGAGAAAATTGGCGAATACCCCCAATATACTCGGCCAGCCGTATTTTATCCTAATCCTAAAAATAAAAAAATCGCCTGGAAAGTTCCAAAAATTCTCCTTTCCGGCGACCATAAAAAAATCATTGAGTGGCGAAAAAAGAAGATGAAATAACTGTTTAGCTATCGAGAAACTATCAAGGTTGAACCTCAATAGCTTCCCTAAAACATCGGTAGTTTCTCCAAATATATTTTTTATCCCTTGTACACGTATATACGTGTACAAGGGTACACTCCTTATTTTATTATTGAAATAAAGACAGGCAGAGATTTTACCTCTACCTGTGTTGTACTCTGTGTTGCACTCCTTTTATGCAACAGGTTATTGAGAAATCGCCTCTTTATACTTTTTGAGGGCGATTTTGAGATTTTCCCATTCTTTTGGCACCCGATCCAGATCAGCCAAGAAAGTATCAAACTCTTCTTGGCTGAGTATAGTGAAGAAGTATTCAATCATCAACTTGGGTAGTATGTAGTGTGCTGAGTCTATACGATACATCCACTCTTTGATTGTTTCTTTTGCTGATTTCTCTCCCAATTTTTTTGTCTCTTCAGGGCCAAAAATGAAAACTGGGCTTTTCCTGTCTTTTCCTTCGATTGGGTCATTGAAACCCCCAAGCTTTTCACGGAGCATTACAATCATCACTTCGTTCTTTCCTGGAAAGTTTTCTTCGAGGGTCTTAATGATAGAAAATCTGAAGTCATACTCATCGACCCTAACAGTTTCCACTTTTCTCATACTTCTCACCTCTTTTCATTCGGTTAAATGGTTTTAAAAGAACTCGTAGTTTTCTAACTCTATTATACCATATCAGATCTATACTTGTCAAGGGTTGACGAGGTATTTTCCTTTTGTTAAAATGTATAATACATGGCTAAAATAAATTTAAAAAGTGTAGTTTGGAAAGAAGGCAAATATTATATTGCTCAATGTCTTAATGTTGATGTCTCTAGTTTTGGCAGAACAAAAAAAGAGGCCTTAGATAATTTAGATGAGGCCTTAGAATTATATTTTGAAGATGTAAAACTGTCTGGTTTGCCAAAAGTAGAAAGACCAGAGATAGTTAGATTGTCTCTTAAGCATGCCTAAATTCTACTCATCCAGCCAAATTATCAAAGTCCTTCAAAAGAAGGGCTTTATTTACATATCCCAAAGAGGTAGTCATGTAAAATTTCGTAAACTTGGTAAGCCAACCCTAACTGTTATTGTCCCAGCCGGCAGAAAAGAAATTCCCTTTGGTACTTTCAAATCTATTTTACGTCAATCAAATTTAACCGAAGAAAATTTTAAGAAGAATTAAAAAATCAGCGAATGGCGCAAAAAAACACATGAAATAATTATTAACTAATCTATGGACTTCGCAAGTCCATAGATTAGGATGAAGTCAATAGATTGCAATTTATAAAAAAACAGAGGAGAGTTAAAAAAACAGAGGATTTGATATTATAGTAAGGGCACATCGCCTAACACTGTGTATCTAGTTCCGTGAAAAGAAATATAACAAATATTTTTTATATTTTTTTTATTGAGCCCTCTTGAATTTCTTAGGAAAGAAAAACCGCCTCAACTTTCGTATATTGGCGGCATTTTCAATGTCGGGGAATTGAATATTAACCTGTTTTAACACGAGTTCTAATTATTCCTACAACACGAGTTCTAATTACTTCTTCATTAAAGAAATTTTTGCAAAACTTTTTAAACAACCAAATGGCAAGTGTGATGAAGCTAATCGCTATGTACCAACGCTCAAAAATAAATGACTGACCATACAATGACCAAAGCATTACTAAACCCGTTATTAGAAAACCAATGGCGGGTCCTATCAAAAGTCCACTAATGGTTTGAGCTTTTGTCCAGTGCTTATGTTTATACCCCCCTACATTATCTGTTAACCAACCACCACCGAAAAGAAATGAACACACCATCACTGGAAAGAAAAAGTGCCATATAAACTCGCTAATCCAATTCATTTTTTACCTCCATTGTTTTAAGGTACAAAACTGCAAGAGTTTCTAATATAATCTATCTTGCCAATTCTCGTAGTAATATAGCAAAAATCAATCTCTTACGTCAAGAGTTGGGTTGCCATTTGCATTCTTTGTTGGAACATTTAATTTTCTTTCCTTTTTCTATTAATAGTGCCTCGCATTTGGGGCATTTTTTATTTATTGGTTTATCCCAGAGAGCAAAATCACATTTTGGATATTGATTACAGGCATAAAATATCTTTCCCTTTTTAGTTCTTTTTTCTATTATTTCTCCTTTTTTACATTTTGGGCATTTTATTCCCAGAGTTTTTTTCTCTAAGGATTGAGCATATTTACATTTTGGAAAATTAGAACAGGCATAAAATCTTCCAAATTTGCCCAGTTTAATCAAAAGCGGAGCACCGCATTTGGGACAGATTTTTTCGGTTTTTTCTTCGGCAATCTCTTTTTTAGAAACCTCTTGGTATTTTTGTTCTAAGTTTTTAGCAAAAGGCCCATAAAATTCTTTAAGCACCAGAATCCATTTTATTTGACCTTGGGCAATTTTATCTAAATTTTCCTCCATTCCAGCTGTAAATTTAATATCAACAATTTTTGGGAAATGCTTAACTAAAAGATCATTGACCACAATGCCAATTTCGGTCGGTTGGAAGTACCTTTTTTCATCCTTTTCAATATAATTTCTTCCCTGAATAGTGGAAAGAATTGGAGCGTAGGTTGATGGTCTGCCAATTCCGTTTTTTTCTAATTCTTTA
>DAOWIS010000034.1 GCA_030640805.1 bacterium
GTTTCAATGATTGGGTTTTATTTCTTAAAGCTAAATTTCGTTGACTGGCAATAGTGTCTTTCAATATTCTTTTTATTTTTTGAGGGTCAAATTTTTTCATAGGATTAAGCTCGTATAGAGTTAAGATCGCTTTGATTTTAGACGATAAAGATCAATACTCACTAAAGTAAAGTGAAGAATAAAAGTCAGGAAATAAAGAACAATGGCTATTATAAAGGTTTCTTTAACAAGGTTAAATATCGGGCCAATAAGAAAAACTAAAAGACAAACTTCATCGCCGGTAAAACGAGGATAAATATCTTTTCTTTCCAGGTAATCTTTGAATTCTTTTAATTTGCCCAAAAAACTATACTCTTGGCTTTTTTTAACTGCTTCTTCTCTGTTCTCTTCCCACAATCTCTCTTTTTCCGAATAGCCGGCTTCTTTTCCTTCTTCTTCTATATAAGCGCCCTCTCTGGCATTGGAAAGACCAGCCATAATATAATGAATGAAAAGTAAAGCTAAACCGAGAATTAAAAAAATCGGCTGATTAGTAAGTCTGAACTGACCAATGCCCAGAGCCAAGATATTTATAGA
Organism: bacterium; assembly: GCA_030640805.1. Classification (GTDB taxonomy): domain Bacteria; phylum Patescibacteriota; class Minisyncoccia; order Minisyncoccales; family DAOWIS01; genus DAOWIS01. The sequence continues at coordinate 577 of DAOWIS010000034.1, forward strand.
AAAAGTTATGCTGCCAAAAGTGCTGTCTAAGAAAAGACCAATGCCCGAGGCCTGACCACTTACCTTTGCCATCTTGCCATCTATAGCATCTAAGACGCTGAAAAGTAAAAAGAATATAGCACCAGCAACTAATTGACCCTGATAAAAAAACCAGGCAGCAAAAAGGCCAGCTAAAAAACTCAACCAAGAAATTTGGTTGGGAGTTATTTTACTATAATTAATAAGAAGCCAGGAAGGATAGATGGAAAGATTATTAAAAATATAGCGGACAGTTGGCGAAGATTTCTTATGAAGAGTTTTTTTAATGTCCTTAATAGTATATTTTGTTTTCATATGCTCATATTTTATCCAATTTAGAAAAAATTGTAAAGCAGAAATTAAATACACTCCCTAATTAAGGAGTGTATTTTTATTGTTTTAGGCCTTAGATTTTAGGTAGCGGGGATCTCTTATCTTGTCAAGAATTCCTCTTAATCCTTCTTCGGTCAGGCGCCGGGGATTATTCTTAACCCGCTCTGGTGAAAACCCCTCTCTTATTACAAGCTCTGTATCTGTATCATCTATATCGAAACCAGTGGTGCCCATATCTACACTTTCCATAAGATTTAGTATGGTTTCTTTGGCTTCCTCAACATCTGATGCTCCAAGAAAAGCAGCAATCTCTTTAATTCTTTTCTTGACAAACTTGGCTCCTCTTTTATCTAAACAATCACCTTCTGAAACTTGATAATTGTAGGTTAAGAAATGAGGAAGAGTAAGCCCACAAGCCCAACCGTGAGGAAAATCACAGTGAAGAGTCAAAGGATAAGAAACTGAATGGACAGCAGTAGTTTTTGTCTGACTAATAGCCATTCCCGCTTCTAGGGCAGCTAAAGACATTTTTTCTCGAGCCGTTACACTCGTCTTTTTCCAAGATTCCCTTAAGTTTTCAATAATCAACTCTATAGCTCTTTTAGCATGAGTATCAGAAAGCGGAGTTGAATGAATTGACCAACAGCTTTCAATAGCGTGAGATAAAGCATCCATTCCAGTAACTGCTACCAGCCAGGGGCTAAGAGGGCTAAGAATAGAGGTAAGTTGCCAATCTACCAGAGCTACCTCTGGAAATTTAACTTTCAAAGAAATCTTTTTCTTTTTCTCCCAGTCATATAAAGCAGCAAAGGGAGTTACTTCGCTTCCGCTTCCAGCCGTAGTGGGAATAGCTATACAGGGTTTTTTCAGATTAGTAGCAATAACCTTGGCTACGTCTAAAGCGCTTCCTCCTCCCAAGCCAATGACTAAATCTGTTTCTTGCTGGGCTTCCTTTACTATTTCTGGACTGGGATTTGGTTTAACTTTATCAAAGACAGTAACCTGGAAACCTTTTAGACAATTCAGCAGCTTATCAGTAACGCCGGCTTCTTTCATTGCTCTTTTGCCAGTTATCAAGAGGATTTTTCGGGGCTGAAAAGTTTCCACTTCTTTTCTTATTTCTAACTCCAGCCTGCCTAAAACAATTTTAGTTGGTTGATAATATCTCATATCTTTTTTCTCCTTTTTAGATTAATTATAAAAGAACAAATATTTTATTTAAAGATATTTTTGGCTTTTTCTAAATCTTCAAAATCATCTATTTCCAGACAAAACTCTTTATCGTGATAAAAAGGATATAATTTTATTTTATTAGGCATAGCATTAAAGGCATCTTCTATATAATGATTAACTTTATCATTTTTGACAAAGTCCTCTACTCCAGCCAATAATTTCTGGAAATCCATTTTAGAAAATTTATATAAGGGAGCGCAGAATTTAGCATTGTCGCCAAAAACATTAACGCCAATTTCGCTTACCAAACCATTTTCAATTCTGGCTTTAAAATCTTTTTTAGGCGAGTCGCCTTTTTCTTTTATCAAAACAGAACTTTTATTTTCTTTAACAATATTCTCCATTAGTTTAAAATCATAAACTAAATCACCATGTAATAAAATAATATCATTATCTTTTGAATGTTCTTTAGCCAACCAGAGGGAATAAATATAATCTGTTTTATCATAAAGAGGATTTTTGACATAAGTTATATCAATCTCAGGATATTTATTCTTCATAAAATCTTTAATCTTTTCTTCCAGATGGCCGGTGGTAATAATAATATCATTAACTTTATTCTCCCTTAAGGACTCAATTATCCTTTCCAAAATAGTAACACCGCCCAAATCTATTAAGCATTTGGGCGTTTCTTTAGTCAAAGGCATCAATCTTTTACCAATACCAGAAGCTAAAATTATGGCTTTTGATGGCATACTTTTTGAAATCTATCTCTTATCTGCTCGGGCGTTAAGGAAACCCGGAGGACATCTTCTAATTGAGATTTATCAACTTTGGTTAATAAAAATGATGGTCCTTTATTTTTTAAAAATTTTTTAAGAGAGTTTCTAAAAGAATTATTTGTTTCTACTTTCTTAGTATTTCTAAAACCAGCTGATTGAGCGATTTTTTCTAAATTTACTTTAGGAGAAATTGTTGGCTGACCGCCAGTGGAAGCATAAACTTCATTATCTAAAACAACAATTAATAAATTCTTGGGTTTTAAAAAAGCCGCCAAAGATATGATGCCTAAATTCAAAAGTATGCTTCCATCTCCCTCAACACTAATAACTTTCTTCCAAGGATTGGCCAGGGTTATTCCTAAAGCTACTGGCGTAGCCAAACCCATTGACCCAACCATATAAAAATTTCCTTTCCTTTCCCCTGTTGAAAAAAGCTCCCGAGAAATCATCCCGGTGGTGGAAATAACTAAATCACTTTTTTTTAAATTTTCAGCGATTATTTTTAAGGCCTGATGTCTTTTCATTGAACTATTCCTTTTTTTAGAATTAAGGCGACCGGGATTCTTTTATTTTTCATTTCTCTGTCAGCCCATTTTACTTGCTTAGCAAAATCTCGGGAAATAATTTTGTAGGGAATTTTCATTATTTTTAGAAAATCGTTCATTATCTTACCCATTATTAAGTGTTCGGGCGCATCTTTACCTCTATAACCTCGCCAGGTAATTATTAAAAGAACCGGAATTTTGTAAACTAAATTAAAAGAAGTTAAAGGATTAATAATATTTCCCAATCCAGAATTCTGAATTAAAATTCCGGATTTTTTTCCAGCCAGATAAGCGCCACTGACCACTCCTAAAGCAGAATCCTCTCTGATGGCTTTAATGTAAGTTATATCCTTGGGAAGATTATTTAAAACTGGTTTAAGAATTGAACAAGGAACACCGGAAAAAAATCTAAATTTATTTTTTTTAAGAGTTGACCAAAAAAAAATTGAAGAAATCATATTTCACCTTTCCAGGCCTTTTGATAATTTTGGAAATTATCTACATCAAGCCAGCTCTTATAAATATCAATAAAAGAAACTTTATATCCCTGATTGATTATTTCCTGAATAACATCATTGAAGTGAGCTGAAGTAAAGTTTTCGGCTTCGTGGAATTTTCTATTTTTAAATTTATTGGAGACGCTCTTGGCAACTTTTTTTAATATTTCTAATCCTTTCTTGGAGAAAAGGGCTAAACCAATAAATTCTCCATTGGCTTTATTTCTATCAATTTTCTTGCCTATTTTTAATACTTTTCCACCAGCTTCTAATTGAAGAAAACGAGGACCTGGAGCAATTTTTCCCGTGGTCTTAACTAAATCTGGCCTTTCTTTAACCGAACGATTATCCAGCCAAGCTTTATCTACAACCAAAGTGATATCCTCTTGGCTTTCCAGAAGTTTTTTGATTATGCTCTCGTCATAAACTAAATCTCCATAAGAAAATATAAATTTATCATTTAATTTATCAAGAACAATCTTTAAAGAATGAAACATTCCTAATTTATTGTAATCTTTGTTATCTATATAAGTTACATCGGGAAGATTAATTTTTTCTTTCTGATATCCCCTGACAACTGTTATTTCTCCAGCTTTGTACTTTCTCAAAGCTTTTATCTGTCTAAATAAAATTGGTTCTCCTTTGAGACTAAGCATAGCAATAGGAAGATCTCCAGCAAAAGTTTTGATTTTTCCTTTAGGCCCGCCAGCCGCTAAAATCACAGCTGTTAATTTGTCTTTTGGTAAATACTTGCTTTCATCTTCCTTCATTTTTGGCATCTCCTGAAGTTCAAAAATTTCTTTCATTGGGACAATCTGGGAATCAACCTTAGTAATTCCATGCTTAGTAATATGAGCCAAAACCGTATTCATATTTTTAACTGCTGCTCTAATACCATGATTAGCATAAATAACTGTTTTTATTTTCATCTTTTTCATCTCTCTTTCTGTTAAAGAAGGATAGGAAGTAGGACAAACTATTAAAGGCGCTCGATTTTTCCAGGCTTTAACAAAAGAACGGATTTCATCGGGCTGGGAAGATTTAGAGTGAATAAAAATTCCATCAGCGCCGGCGTCAATATAGGCATTGGCTCTTTTCAGAGCTTCTTCCTGGCCCCAGCCAGCAATTAGGGCCTCCACCCGGGCAAAAATTATAAAATCTTTAGTGTTTTGAGTTTCTTTCCCAGCCATAATTTTCCCAGCAAATTCATTAATGGACGCTAATTCCTGACGACCAGGAATGTAACTGTTAACTTTGGGAAATAATTTATCTTCTATGCAAACTCCAGCTATGCCAGCCGCCTCAAATCTCTTTACCATCTGAATAACATTATTGACATTACCATAACCAGTATCACAATCAGCTACTATGGGAATGGAAACAGCATCATTCATACTGGCAGCAGCAGCCAAATAGTCACTCATTGTTAAAATACTAGCATCAGGAACAGCATAAGATGTTGAAACCTCCAATCCCGAAGCCCAAATTCCTTCAAAATTATGCCTTTCAACTAATTTGGCGCTCAATCCATTATGAGCTCCGACCAAACGAATTAAACTTTTTTCTTTAAATAATTTTCTTAATTTTTGAGATTTAGTCATATATATATGATATATCACATTCTTTTAAAAAAATAAACCCTTTAAATCTTTTCTACTAAAGAAAAAGGGGGATTTTCTTTTTCAAATTTTTTAATTATTTTTCTCATTCGAGAAAGAATTTTTAGCTCTGGTTGAGAAAGATTCTTTTGTTCTTTGGAATCTTGAGAAAGGTTATAAAGTTCCTCTGTTTGAGTGTCACGGTTGAAAATATACTTCCAGTTATTAAGTTGACAAGCTACTTTAGAGTTATTAAATTTTTCTATACCTCGAGCGGTCTGATGAAATATCGGAGAATTAGAGGGTATAAATAAATTTTTTCCCTTAAAAGATGAATCTTTTTTTACTCCTACTAAATCACAAATAGTTGGAGATAAATCAATCAAAGAAACCTTATTTTCTAACACTTTAGGGTTTCCCCCAGGGATTTTAAACAAAAGAGGAACATGCAATAATTCATTATAAAGTTTGGGAGAATGAGAACTTCCTCCATGTTCCCAAAATTCTTCGCCATGGTCAGCACTAAGGCAAATAATAGAATTTTGATAAATGTTTTCTTTCTTTAAAAATTCTATTAAATTTCCTATTTGCTGGTCTATGTATTTTATACTTTGATCATAAAGTTTAGTGGTTTCTTTGAGATTTTTTTTAGCAAATTTTTTAAAAATAACAAAAATTTTTAAAACTTTTTCAGAATATTCTGCGAGACGACCAGGAAGTTGTCCGCTGACAAACTCAGAATAAGAAAGTAGTTCGTTTTGAGCAAGATTCCTATAAGAAAAATAAGGTGTGTGAAGATCCATATAATGAATCCAGATAAAAAAAGGTTTCTTTCTTTTTTTAACCAAGTAAATGAAACTCTTTATAACTGGATTAACGAAAACAGATTTAATTTTAGGTTGAGGCATCTTTGAATATTGCTTTTTACATCGCCTTTTGTATTTTAAATATTCTATTTTGAAAAAGGCTCTAGGGCAAAAACTAAAAGTTAATCCTTTGTATAGCTTTGTAAAAAAGTTTTTAAGATTTAATTTTACTGTTTTTTTATTCTTTTCTTTAATTTGACGAAAAGCATCAGGAAGAATAATATTTTCAAAAAAATCCCAACCTTTATAATATTTATCGTTGTTTCCGAGATACTTAGAAAGATAACCACTGGGCTGAAAGGCAGCTGTTATGTAGCCCTCCTTTTTTAGAACCTCACTAATCAGCACCCTTGGCCTTTCAATTTTTCTAGGCCCCTGATAATCTAAAGGATAGGTAGAAGTCAAAATAGAGGGAAGAGAATGTAAGGAAACAGGTCCAAGACTGTAAGCATGCGTAAAAACCGTACTTTTTTTTGCTAAAGCATTAATATTTGGGCTGATGTTTTTTTTATAACCCATAAAACCAAGGTGGTCGGCTCTCAAAGCCTCAAAAGTAATTAAAATTAGATTAGGTTTTTTATTCATTTTTTGAGAAAATTGCTTTATTTTACCGCAAATATATTTTATTTTTTCCCCATCTTTTGAGCTTTTATTCTTAATTCTAAGGTAAATTTTTTTTCTTTATCTTGACGAATATTTCCAAATCCCCTTTTCTCTAATATCTTTTTAAGCGAATTAAAATCATAAACCGTCTTGTGATAAATCCAGTCTCTACCACTTGAACCCTCAATTGCCATTCTGCCAAATAAACAACCTATTCCCGGATGATCCAAATCTCGATGTTTCAGATATAATTCAACTATGGTTTCAAAATTAGGCACAATAAGCTTTAAAATCCCCCCTGATTTCAGCACCCTGTGCCATTCTTTTAGAACTGTTTTGGCTTCTTCTTTGTTAAAATATTCAAGAGCGTGGCGGCAATAAATTAAATCTACTGAATTATCAGTAAATATTGACAAATCAGCAATATCTCGACGATGATCAATATGAGGATAATTGTCTAAATCTATATGAATAAAACCAGGAAAAAAACTTTTCCCGCAACCAAGATGAAGGCAAACCTTTCTTTCGAACTTGGGAAGTTTAATTCCGAATAATTTTTCTCTAGCCCTGTGGTATTTTTCTTTGCAATCTTTAAAAAGTATCAGAAAATTTAATTTTGTTAAAATTTTCATAATTTTTATAAATGAAATATATTTTAGCCTTTAAAAAATTCTTTTATTTTATCACAAATATATTTTATATCTTCATCTTTAAGAGATAAAGAAGACGGTAACCATAATCCTCTCTCTGATATATCTTCAGCATTTTCAAAATTTCCTTTAACCCAAGAGTAAGGAGGTTGAGTATGAATGGCTGGATAAAAGGGTCGTGTACCAATTCCTTTTTCTTTTAAAAATGATATTAATTTCTCTTTTTTTTCTTTATCAAGCAAAATATCAATAAACCAAGGCGCAGTGTTTTCTAAATTGGTTTCTATAAATTCTATTTCTTTGATATCTTTTAATAAATCATTATAAAGTTTATAGATTTCTTTTTTTCGTTTAACCCGCCAATCTATTTTTTTAATTTGTTCAATACCAATCACGGCCTGAAGGTCAGTGAACTTAAAATTACAGCCCATTATTTCGTGATAATCTACTCCGCCCTGGGGTCTGCCAAAATCTTTCATTTTTAATATTTTTTTATAAAGTTCTTCATCATCAGTCACTAAAGCGCCTCCCTGACCAGTGGTGATAATTTTATGAGGGCTAAAAGAGAAACTGCCTACTATCCCAAAAGTTCCCAATTTTTTCCCTTTATATTCTGAACCTAATGATTGAGCAGCGTCTTCAATAAGAAATAAATTATGCTTTTTGGCTAACTCAACAAATTTTTCCATTTCCGGATATCGACCATTTATAGTTACCAGCATTATGGCTTTGGTTTTGGGAGTAATGGCTTTTTCGGTTTTTTCTAAGTCCAAACATAAATTCTTGGGGTTAATGTCCACTAAAATCGGTTTAGCACCGGCTAAAAATACGGCATTAGCTGAAGCAATCATTGTATAATCGGGAACAATAACTTCATCGCCATTTTTAATATCCAGAGCCATTACAGCAGTAAATAAACTGACAGTGCCATTATTAACAACCGAAGCGTATTTACTGCCTACATAATCAGCAATCATCTGTTCAAATTCTCGGGTTTTTTTAAATTCCGTAAGCCAAGCACCGGAATCCAAGTATTCCTTCATAGCTTTCTTTTCTTCTTCACCTATCCAGGGTTCTACTTGATTAATAAAGTCCATATTTTTACTTATAGTCTTTTTCGGTCTTTTTCTGGTCCTAAGTAAGGACCATTTTTTATTTCTAAAACTTTGGTGCCGTCTTCTAAGATTTCATAGCCATGACCGCCTTTTAATAAAATAATTGTGTCTCCTTTATTTAATTCTTTGGAAGTTAAAAATTTTCCTTGTTCAGTATAAATATCAGCTTTCAGCCGGCCTTCTTTAACAAAAAGAACCTCTTGGGTTCTTAAAACCTCTCGAGGCGCCCTTAAATGAATATGGGGTTCTAATCTTTTCCCCTTGTTATATCCCCAGATTCCTACTTGTTGAAAATCTTTTTCTGAAGAAATAAAATTTAATCCTTCCTGCCAATCAGCATCTCTGATTATGATGGCTAAAATAGAATCCTTGTCGCTTATTTTTTCTACTGTCATCATATTTTTGTGTTATTTGGGTTATTTATATACCATTTGACGGTTTTCTCAATTCCTTCTTTCAAGCTTATCTCTGGCTGCCAATTAAAAATCTTTTTCATTTTACTGCTATCCATTGTTTTATGGAGAGCTCCGTCTGGTTTTGATTTATCTAAAACTATTTTTCCTTTATAAGCAACAACTTCTTTTATTAACTCAGCTAATTCTAAAATAGAAATTCCTTTGCCTACTCCTATATTAATTGGCTCTATAGTTGGTTCTATTTCCAGGGCTCGCATCAAAGCTTCAGCCCCGTCATCTACATAAAGCCATTCTCTTACTGGCTTTCCACTTCCCCAAACAATAACCTCGGGCTTGCTCTTTTTTTTGGCTTCCACAAATTTCATTATTAAGGCGCCTAAAGCATGGGAACGTATTTCCTCAAAATGGTCTCCTGCTCCGTACATATTAGGCAGAATAAGATTAAGGGTTTTAAAACCATGTTGCTGGTGATAAGCCCAACTCTGAATCAAGCTTGCCTTTCTGGCAAATCCATAAACTCTTACTGATTCATGAAGATCACCAGTCCAAAGTTCTTCTTCTTTAAAATCATCTGTTAAACGGGCTGGATAAACACAATTAGAAATTGGATTAATAAATCTTTCTACTTTGGCTAAACGGGCAGCTTCCATTAAATTAGTAGCCATCAAAATATTGTTATAAAATATCTCTCCTGGTTTTTCATAACCAAATTTAATACCGCCAACAAAGGCGGCGCAATTAATCACTCCATCAAATTTTTCTTTTTCAAATAATTTTTGGGTCTGCTCAAAATTGCGGAAATCAAAACCATCTCTTAAAGAAAAAGAAAGAAAATCAATATTTTTTTCCTTTAGTTTTTTAGCAACTCTTTTCCCTAAAAATCCATTCCCGCCCGGAACAAATATTTTTTTATAATTAAGATTTGACATATGTGTATAATATCACTTTACTGGTTCTCCGCAATAGTTTATACTCTCTCCGCCATCAACCGTCCAGACAGCACCATTAACAAAAGAGGCTTTTTCAGAAGCGAGAAACAAAACAACTTCTGCTATTTCTTTTGGCTTGGCAATCCTTTTTAATGGATTCATCTGAGCACAACCTCTCAAATCTTTTTTAGAAAAATGAAAAGCTTCTCTTAACATTTGCGTATCAACCGAACCCGGACAAACTGCATTTATTCTGACGCCATACTTTCCATTTTTAAGCGCCAGGCACTTAGTCAGCATAATAATTCCTGCTTTTGTCATAGAATAAATAGGCGCATCTTTATCTGGAAGAATTCCCACTCCAGAACTTATATTTATAATTGTGCCTTTGGCTTTTCTTAAATATGGAATAGTATATTTAGAAAATAAAAAATTCCCTTTTAAATTAACTCCCACCGCTTTCTCGTATTCCTTAAGGCTAGTTCTTTCTATTGGTTTTGCTAAATGTATTCCTGCGTTATTTACCAAAACATTGATTCTCTTAAATCGTTTAATGACCTCTTTTGTGGCCCTTTTTACGTCATCTTCATTACTAACATCTCCGTCTATGAATAATGCTTTTTTATTAAATTTTCTTAATAATTGCAGGGTGTTTTTCCCTAATTTTTTATTTATATCAAAAATAACTACTTCTGCTTCTTGCTGGGCAAAAGCTAACGATATTGCCTTACCAATACCACTTGCTCCGCCAGTAACAATAACAATTTTGCTTTTAAATATTGGGGTTGACATTTTTTATCTTTATGTTAAGATATCTATTAGTTGTTTAATAAGTGATGTAATCTATTGGCTGTTTAAAAAAAGAAAGGAGGTGAAATAATGGAACTTAGAAGCGATAGCGAAGAAATAAAAATTCTATCAGCAATAGAAGAAAAACTAACCCCTGCTTATCAGCTCAATGTGGCTAAGGGTGGACATGATATTTCTCATATTCTCCGGATGCTCAAAATTGCTGACACCCTGACCAAGGATTCTAAAACGATGGAGCTCTTTCCGGTTAATCCTTTTCTCTTAAAGATTGCTATTTGGTTCCATAACATAGATCGAACGAGTTATTTCAAATTCTCCAGCCAAGGAGAAAAAACCAGCTTTATCGAAAAAACTCTTTCTGACCTTGAACTGTTAAAGAAAGAAACAGAACTGATAATCGACGTCGTGCTGAAACATAGCTGGAGAAACGATGAATCAGATAGCTCGCTCCTTGTTCTTCTGAGGGATACTGACATGTTGGATATTGGAGCAGTAGGCGTTTTTAGAATCGCTGCCCACCATGATATTCCTCATTATAATCTTGAAGATTTTAAGGGAAAGAGTCCGGCTGACGCGGATGAAAAGCTTGAATCCCATATTGAGGATGTAAAGTTTTGCCTTGAATGGGAGGATATGATCAGAACTCCTGGCGGCCGAAAGCTTGGTCAAAAAAGATTCGCTTTTATGAAAACATTCCTTCAGGAGGTTAAAAGAGAACTAAAAGAGATTGACATTATTCCTTAAATCAGTCAGTAGATCTCCATCACTTACAAACAGAGCCGTAATGGCTCTGTTTTTTTTAATCCTTCTGCCACCATTTATTGGGGAATTTTTCTTGAAGGATTTTATCGCCCTCTCCAGGAACCTCTATTCCCAATTTACGCAAATCAGCATCAATCATAATTTTGACTAAATCCTTAAATTCAATTTTAGGATTCCAGTTTAATTCTTCTTTGGCTTTACTGGAATCACCAATTAAAACATCTACCTCGCTAGGCCGGAAATAGCGCGGGTCAACTTCCACATATTTTTGCCAATCACCTAAACCGGTATACTTAAAGGCCTCTTCTAAAAATTCCTTTATCGAGTGGGTCTGGCCAGTGGCAATAACATAATCATCTGCTTTTTCTTGCTGAAGCATCTGCCACATTGACTCTACGTACTCTGGCGCATAACCCCAGTCACGCTTGGCATCAAGATTACCGAGATAAATCTTTTTTTCTAAGCCAGCTTTAATTTGAGCAATGCCTCGGGTAATTTTTCGAGTAACGAAAGTTTCTCCCCTCCTTCCTGACTCATGGTTGAATAAAATTCCGTTGCAAGCAAATAAATTATAGGCCTCTCTATAGTTTTTAGTAACCCAATGAGCATATAATTTCGCCACTCCGTAAGGGCTTCGAGGATAAAAAGGAGTTTTTTCTGATTGAGGCGTTTCTTGAACTCTGCCGTATAATTCACTGGTAGAAGCCTGATAGAATTTAATTTTATCACTTAAACCCAATAATCTTATAGCTTCTAACATTCGCAGGGTACCAAGGGCATCAGCGTTACTAGTGTATTCGGGAGTATCAAATGATACTCTAACGTGAGATTGGGCTGCCAAATTAAAAATTTCATCCGGCAAAATTTTCTGAATCAAACTAATCAGAGAAGTGGCATCATTCATATCTCCGTAATGAAAAAAGAATTTCGCCCCCGGCTCATGTTGCTCATCAACAATAATATGGTCAATTCTGGCAGTATTAAAAGTACTGGCTCGCCTTATAATTCCGTGAACCTCGTAACCCTTAGAAAGTAAAAACTCTGCTAGATATGAGCCGTCCTGGCCCGAAACGCCAGAAATAAGCGCTTTTTTCATAGTTTTATTTTATGTTAATTTTTGCTGACGAAAAACCTTAATTGAAAATTTTAACATAGTTCTTAAAATAAGTAAAGTGGCAAAGTATATCAAAGCGCCAACTAAAACAGAAATTAAAACATTAAGATTGTAAATTTTGGGCAAAGATATAACAAAATACATTACTAAGCCAGAAAAAAGAGAAAGGAAACCAATCCCAAGGAATTTAACTTTCAAAGGATTGATAGGAGTAAAACGCTTGGTAAAAATAATAAATAAAATAAGTAAAATAAAATAAGTGATGACAGTGGTTATGGCCGCTCCATACAGAGAATAACGGGGAATTAAAATAAGATTTAATGTGATATTTACTATGGCTCCAATTAAAGAAATCCAAAAGAACTTTTTTTGCTGATTGACAGCGATCAAAAGTTGATTAAAAGGATGACATAAAAAAACTAATCCAGCCATTACTACTAATATTTGAAAGGCCAAAATAGAACGATTATAACTTGGATCGTAAATAAAATCTATAATTTTGGAGGCAAGAGTAATTCCTCCTACTACTATAGGCACAGCCAGAATAATCATTAGCTCCATCTGATAATTCCAAATTCTTTGAAGTTTTTCTTTTGATTCTTTAAAAAATTTACTTAAAACTGGATAAAAACTTTGAGAAATTAAAATCATCGGAACTGAAGTAACAGCCGCAACCTTAGCAGCAGCATTATACCAGCCAGTTTCAGTAATCTGGCCCCAATGGCCCATCATTATTGAATCAATGTAACCATAAATTACTCCAAAAATCCCAACTAAGGCAATTGGCCAAGACATTCCTAAAAATTTTTTCCAAATAGATGTATTCCAAAAAAGAGTAAAGTGAAAAATCTTAAAATGAAAAAAAAGTAAAACAAAAATTAAGCTAATTAAACTGGCAAATAAATATCCATAACTTAAATTTTCCACTGAAGGGAAATTCAAAATTATAAAGAATCCAGCTGCTGTTATAAAAACAGCTTGTAAAATCTTAGCAAAAGATTCGTATTCCATTTTCTGGCGAGCTCGAAAAATTACATAAATAATCTCAGTAAAATCAATAATTAGAAAATAAATTGCTAAAATCCATATCACTTTTTGAATAAGAGGATCAGTGGTAATAAAGAAAGAACCAATTAAAATCAAAATTAAAGTTCCTATACTCAAAACAATTTTTAAAGAAAGAATGGCTGGATATTCTTTTTCTCCTCCTTTTTCCCGAGAAAGTTCCCGAGTAGCAATAGCCGAAATACCAAGATGAGAAAAAACAATAAATAAAGAAATAAAAGCCAGAGCAAAAGTAAATTTTCCGTATTCAGTTGCTCCCAAAATCCGAGCCACATAAATAATTAAAAATAGTTTCAAAAACCGAGTGAATCCCTCGGCTATTGCTAACCAAAAAGTATTTTTAACAATGGTCTGTTTAACTCCTATATTGCTCAATAAAAGCGATTTTATATCACTAAAATTCCTAATAGTCATAAACATCACTATTGAAGTCGGACTTCAATAGTTAGATTTTGAAGAGGTTTTTGGCGTTTTGGGTGGTAATTTCGGCCATCTCATTAAAACTTATATTTTTTATTTTAGCAATTCTTTCAGCTATGTATTTTACAAAAAGAGGTTCGTTACGTTCATTTTCTTTCTCTGGTGGACTAAGATAAGGACAATCAGTTTCTATTAAAATTCTTTCCAGAGGAGTTTTCTTGACATTCTCTTCAAAAGAAATTCTCTCAATGGATTTGAAAATTATTCCATTAAAACCAAGGTAAAGACCCATTTCTAGGAATTTCTGAGCTTGTTGCCAACTGCCGGTAAAGCAGTGAACTACTCCTCTAATTTTAGAGTTTGGAATTTGAGATTTGGGATTTGTTTGTGATTTGTGATTTGTGATTTGTGATTTCAAGATCTTCAAGAGATCTTGGTGCCCCATTCGGCAGTGAAAAATAACTGGCAAATTTAATTCCCGAGCCAATTCTAATTGTTGGCAAAGAACTGTTCTCTGCCATTCTTTAAAAATTTCTAATTTCTTTTTGCTTTTAGGTTTCCGATAGTAATCTAAGCCGATTTCACCAATGGCCACCACTTTTTTAGATTTAGTTAATTCTTTAATTCCGAAGGAATCAAGGTTCCTGTCTAATGTAAGGTTCTTATATTTGTTAAAATCAAAATTATCTTCCAAAACATCTTCTAAGTTTTGAGTTTTAGGTTGTGGTTCTGACTTTTGAGATTTGAGCTTTGAGTTTTGTTGAATATTTATAGGATGCAGCCCGATAGCCGCGTAGACGCCTTTTTCATATCTTTCGGCAATTTCTACTGCTCTCTTGGATGTTTGATAATTAGTCCCAATATTTATCATCCAAACATTCTTCTCCAAAGAACGACTAATCACTTTATCAAGGTCATTTTTGAAAGCATTAAAATTCAAATGGGCGTGAGTATCTACAAACATAAATTAAAAATGAAAAATGAAAAATTACAATTCAAAATTTAAAATTTATTTAAGGCGAGGGAATAAAGATCCTTGTTTTTCGCGGTCTATTGTTTTTAATCGCTTTAAAATTTTCTCGGAGGTCTTAGGTAAAAACGGTTTAAGCAAATTAGCAATTCCTTCCAAGCCATTTTTTAAATCATCTAAAACTCTCTTTAGATTTGGGTGTTCAATAGTTACTGGTGGACTTAAATAGGCAAAAGGACGATTTTCGTCAATATATTTATCGCAATAACTAATCAATTTCCAAATAGAAATGAGCGCTTCATTAAACTTAAATTCTTTTAAAGATTCTTTATATGCTTTTTGGGTTTCTTTAATTTTTTCTATGATTGACCCTTTAATAGCTAAAGATCCTTCTAATTCTTCGTTATTAGATTTAATGGGTTTTTTTCTCGCTTCCCTGCTAATTTTAAATTTATTTATCAAAATAGATAAGCCATTTACACGAGATACTAAATTTCCTAACCCATTAGCTAAATCAGCGTTATATCTCTGCTCAAATTTCTCTATGGTAAAATCACCGTCTTCGGTTGGCGGAATTTCTCGCAAAAGAAAATATCTAACAGCATCGGTTCCAGCTTGTGGTGAGCTTGTCGAACCATATTTTTTAACTAACTCAAAAGGATCAATAACATTTCCTAAACTCTTTGACATTTTTTGACCAGAGGAAGTCAAATAACCATGAACAAAAATAGTTTTGGGTAAGGGCAATTTTAAGGAAAGGAGCATGGCTGGCCAAATAAGAGCATGAAATCTCAAAATATCTTTACCAATACAATGAATATCGGCTGGCCATAATTTCTTAAATTTTTCCCCGTCTTTTCCATAATCTAAAGCTGAGATATAATTGGCCAAAGCATCGGCCCATACGTAGATTATCTGAGAATCATCATCGGGGACCGGAATCCCCCATTTTAAGTTCTTTCTTGGTCTAGAAAAACTCACATCTTTTATTCTTCCTTTTATAAAATTTAAAATTTCATTTTTCCGGGATTGAGGAATTATTTTAATTTCATCTTTCTCTATGACTCTTTTGATTTCTTCTTGATATTTAGAAAGTTTAAAAAAGTAGTTCTCTTCTTCTATAATTTCCGGCTCTTTTTGGTGAAAAACACATTTGCCATTCTTCAAATCCTTTTTAGTAATAAAGGCCTCACAGCCAGAACAATAAAGACCTTTATATTTTTTCTTGTAAATATCACCACCTTCTTTAAGTTTTAACCAAACCTTTTTAACGGTTGGCCAATGTCTTTTCTGGTCAGTAGTCCGGATAAAATCATTATTAGATAAATTAAGAACTTTAATCAGTTCTCTAAACTTTTCTGAAATTTTATCAGTAAATTCTTCTGGTTTTTTACCAGCTTCTTTAGCGGCTTTGACAACTTTGACGCCATGTTCGTCCGTACCGGTTAAAAAGAAAATATCTTCTCCTAAAAGCCGGTGATAACGCGCTAAAATATCAGCTTGAACCAATTCCAAAGCAAAGCCCAAATGAGGAGAAGCATTAGTATAAGCAATACTGGTAGTAATATAGAATTTTTTATTTTTCTTTGGCATAATCTTAAAAGGAGGTTTGAGCCTCCTTTTAATTTTATCATATTTTCTTCTTTAATAAAAATTACCGTTTTTCTTCAAGAACTATTACAAACTCTCCTTTTATTTTATCTTTCTCTATTTTTTCGATTACTTCTTCTATTGTTCCGCGATAAATGGTCTCAAATTTTTTGGTTAATTCTCTTGCTACAACTATTTTTCGCGTCAGCTTCGTATTAGTTCCCTGTAAATCGCGAAGTGATTTTATTATTCGGTGAGGTGATTCGTAAAATATTACAGGGTGCTTGGAATTGATGATTTCTTGAAAAAACTTTTTTCTTTTCTTTTTAACTGGCGGGAAACCCATAAATATAAATTTATCCATGGGAAATCCCGAAACGCTAGCAACGGCAGTTACTGCGCTCGGTCCCGGAACAGGAACAATTCTTACGAAGTTAAACTTCGTAAGAATTGATTCAATCAACTTATTTCCGGGATCGGAAATTCCCGGGGTGCCGGCATCAGAAACTAAAGCCAAATTTTTTCCTTTTTTGAGCTGGTCTAAGATGTAATTAACTTTTTTTATTTTACTGTGTTGATGATAACTTAAGGTTGGGGTTTTTATGTTATAATGATCCAATAATTTTTTAGTTACCCTAGTATCTTCACATAAAATTAAATCAACCCCCTTCAAAATTTCTAAGGCTCGGGGGCTAATATCAGACAAATTGCCAATTGGGGTTGCTACTATATATAAAGTTGACACGATGGCTAATTTCTAATTTTAAATTTTTATTCAATTTTAAATTTTCTTAGAAATTGAGAATTAAAAATTAATTAACTTTCCTTTCCTCTTCGTAATAATTCCACCACTACCGCTGTGAGGGGTACGGCTAAAATCATTCCTAAAACTCCGGCTAATCTTGCTCCAATAAATAAAACAATAATAATTAAAATTGGGTTCAATCCCACTGCTTTTTTCATTATTTGAGGAGCAACAAGATAATTTTCCAATTGCTGCACCACTACAAATAAAATAGCCACGAATATTGCCAACCACCAGGATTGAAATAAAACCACAATAA
>DAOWIS010000041.1 GCA_030640805.1 bacterium
GATTTTTAAAAGAATTTTTTATATCCACTTGACAATTATTCTTGGTTAGACTAATATTTGATAATTATTTTAAAATATGTGTAAATTTGTTACTCCCGAAGGGTTTAAAAAATTAAAAAAAGAATTAGAAGAATTGAAAAATATTAAACGGTCAGAAATAACCAAGAGATTACAAAAAACCTCTTCTTTTGGTGATCTTACTGAAAATGCTGAATATCTTGAGGCAAAAGAGGCTCAAGCAATGGTAGAGGGAAGGATTTTAGAATTAGAAAGATTGATGAGGGAAGTAGTTTTAACCAAAAAGAGCAAAAATAAAAACAGGGTTCAGATAGGCTCTACTATAAAAGTAGCCTCCTTTTCTCTTAAGAGAAAACAAATATTTACTTTTACTGTTGTAGGAGCAGAAGAGACCAGTCCAGAGAAAGGGAGAATTTCTGCTGACTCTCCTTTAGGGAAAGCCTTTTTAAATAAGCCCTTGGGAACCTTGGTTGAAGTAGAACCCCCCTTAGGGAAAAAGAAGAAATATAAAATAATAAAAATTATTTAGAAACCTCTTATTCTTATTTAATAAGAAAGACAAAGACCACTATTAAATTCAGTGGTTTTAATTTTGACTACTTTTTAAAAGAGATATACAATAAAATAATGCTCTCTGATATTAGAAAAAACCGAATAAAAAAAGCCAAGAATATTCAAAGTTTAGGTATTAATCCTTATCCAGCCAAAACCAAAAGAAGTCATAGAATTTCCGAAGTTATGACAAATTTTAAGGAATTGGCTGAATCCCAAAAAGAAATTATTTTGGCTGGCAGAATCAGATCTATTCGAGAACATGGGGGTTCTACTTTTTTACATTTAGAAGATGAGACTAGTCGCTTTCAGGCCTATTTTAAAAAGGATCGGTTGGGAGAAAAGGGATATAAGTTTTTTTTAGATAATTTTGATATCGGAGATTTTATAGAAACAAGAGGTATTCTTTTTGAAACTAAAAAGGGAGAGAAAACCTTAAAAGTAAGCGACTTTAAAATATTAGCCAAGTCCTTACTTCCCTTGCCCGAAAAATGGCACGGCTTAAAAGATGTGGAGATAAGATTTAGAAAAAGATATTTAGATTTTTTAATGAATGAAGAGGTTAAAAATAAGTTTAAACTTCGAGATAAGATTATCAGAGAAATTAGAAAATTTTTAGAAAAAGAGGAATTTATAGAAGTAGAGACTCCAATTCTCCAGCCAATTCCTGGAGGAGCCACAGCAAAACCCTTCAAAACTCACTTAAATGCTTTAAATTTAGATTTATATTTAAGGATTGCTCCTGAACTTTATATTAAAAGATTACTGGTAGGGGGATTTGAGAAGGTCTATGAAATCGGAAGATGTTTTAGGAATGAAGGAATGGATAAAAGCCATAATCCAGATTTTACTATGTTGGAGTTCTATTGGGCATATGCTGATTATAAGGATTTAATGAAATTTACCGAAAGAATGTTTGAGAATTTACTCCAAAATTTGTTCCAGAAAGCAGTTATAAATTATGAGGGCAAAGAAATAGATTTTAAACTACCATGGCTAAGAATAGAATTTACTACTCTTTTAAAGAAATATACAAAAATTGAGTTTGAGGAAATAAATAGAGATGCTTTAAAGAAAAAAGCCGAAACTTTAGGATTGAAGATTGGAAAGACCGCCGGCAAAGAAGAAATAGCTGAGGAAATTTATAAAAAAATCTGCCTTCCTAAAATTTTTAATCCTACTTTTGTTGTTCATCAACCAATTTCTTTAACTCCTTTGGCTAAGTCTTTAGAAAAGGAACCATCTAAAGCCGCTCGTTTTCAGTTAATAGTGGGAGGATGGGAATTAGTTAATGCTTTTTCTGAACTTAATGATCCTCAAGAACAAAAAAAGAGATTTAAGTTCTCTCAATCTAAAACAGATAAGGACTTTCTTGAGGCCTTAGAATACGGAATGCCTCCAGCTGCTGGCTTTGGCTTGGGAATAGATAGATTGGTGGCACTACTTACCGATTCTCATAGTTTAAGGGAGGTGATTTTGTTTCCGACGATGCGACCTAAGTAAAATTTTAAATATTAAATGACAAATTTTAAATGAATTTTAAATTCTTAAATGTTTTAAAATTAAATCATTGAAAATTGATTGAAAATTGAAAATTGAAAATTGAAAATTTAATTATGTTAGACATTAAGTTCATCCAAAAAAATCCAGAGAAAGTTAAAGAAGGTTGTCGGAAAAAACAGGTCAAAGTTGATATTGATCGGGTTTTGGAATTAGATAAAAAAAGAAGAGAATATTCAAAAGAGATAGAAAATCTAAGAGCCGAGCAGAATAAAATTAGTAGTCAAGGAGTGATAGATAAACAACAGAAAAAAGAAGCAAGAGAGGCAAAAGAGAAAATCAAAAGTTTAGAAAAAAAATCAAAGGAGACAGAAAAGCAATTTAACGATTTAATGTTACTAATTCCCAATCTTCCATTAGAAGATGTTCCGGTAGGAAAAAGCGAAAAAGACAATGTAGTTTTGAAAGAAGTGGGAGAGAAACCAAAGTTTAGCTTTAAGCCGAAAGATTATTTAGAAATCGCTGAAAAATTAGATTTAATTGATATAAAAAGAGCAGCCAAAGTTTCGGGAACTAGATTTGGTTATTTAAGAAAAGAATTAGTGATGCTTCAGTTTGCTTTGATAAATTTTGCTTTTGATAATTTATTAAAAGAAAAATTTATTCCAATAATTCCTCCAGCAATAATAAAACCAGAAATGATGGAAAGAATGGGATATATAAAAAAATGCCAAATGCCAAATGCCAAATGCCAAATTAAAGAAGAGATGTATTTTTTGAGGGACGATGATTTGGTTTTAGTTGGAACTGCTGAGCAATCAATTGGCCCGATGCACCAAGGAGAAATATTTAAAGAAAAAGATTTACCTTTACGCTATTTGGGCTTTTCTCCTTGTTTTCGGAGAGAAGCTGGCTCTTATGGAAAAGATACTAAAGGAATTTTAAGAGTTCATCAGTTTGATAAATTAGAAATGTTTAGTTTCTGCCATACTGAGAAATCCAAAGAGGAACATAAGTTTCTCTTATCTTTAGAAGAAAAATTAATGCAAGCCCTAAAAATTTCCTATAGAGTGGTTCAAATGTGCACAGCAGATCTTGGTGATCCAGCAGCAGCAAAATATGATATTGAGGCCTGGATGCCAAGCCAAGAGAGATATAGAGAAACCCATTCTACTTCAAATTGTACTGATTTTCAGGCAAGACGCCTTAATATCCGTTTCAAATCCAACATCCCCGCCCGCCTTGCTTCGCAATGCGAAGCGGGCAGGCAATATCCAACATCCAATATCCAATTTGTCCATACTGTTAATGGTACTGCTTTTGCTATTGGTCGAACTTTAATTGCCATAATTGAGAATTATCAACAAGAGGATGGAAGCATAAAAGTGCCTGAGGTATTAGAAAAATATTTAAATTTCAAAATAATTAAGAAATGAACGAAAAAGAGATTTTTATCAATGGATTGAAGATTAATTATAAGGTTGTAGGCGATGGACAGCCTTTTTTAATTCTTCATGGTTGGGGAGGTTCTTCGGATTCTTGGATTGTGGTTCAGAAACTTCTTAGCAATAGGAGATATAAAGTGATTGTGCCTGATTTTCCAGGTTTTGGGAAAAGTCAGGATCCGCCAAGGGATTGGAAAGTAGACGATTATTGTAATCTTGTCTTAAGTTTTATTGAAAAATTAGGCATCTCTAATTTTTTTCTTTTAGGCCATTCTTTTGGAGGAAGAGTGGCTATAAAATTCGGAGCAAAATATCCTAAAAAATTAAAGGGATTAATTTTATCTGATATATCCGGAATTAAATCAGAGCCAACCATAAACCAAAGATTGACAGCCCGTATTGCTAAAATAGGAAAATTATTTATTAAAAGCTCATTTTTAGAGGAAAAAGCCAAAAAGATTTTATATACTTTTTTAGGTCCAGCCGATTATCTTAAAGCTAATAATGTAATGAGAGAAACATTTTTAAATGTAGTTAAAGAGGACTTAACTCCCTTACTTTCTCAAATAAAGATACTGACCCTAATTGTCTGGGGAGCAAGTGATAGAATTACTCCCATAGATTGTGCTTATTTAATAAAAAAAGAAATTCCTAATTCGGTTTTAAAGATTATCCCTAATGCCGGTCACTCTCCTCATCTCAAAGCCCCTAAAAGGTTATCAGAGATAGTGGAAAGATTTTGCGGAGACCCGCTCTCCGTCAGCTAAAACAATGGTGATTGAAATTTTTATTTTAATTTCTCTTTTATTCTGGTTTATAAAGATTTTCCGGGATACATTATCTTGGGTTTATTTTTGGCAATTAAAGGAATATCGTTTAGACCGATTTTTAGTTCATTTAAAAAGCAAGGAAAGAAAACAAGTTTTTTATAATAAATTTAATCTCTTAAAAATATTTTTATTTCTTACAATTCCTTTACTTTTTAGTTACCAATATTATTGGATAATTCTGGGAGGATTATTAGGGATTATTTATTTAATAGAAGGTACTCTCTTTATTAGAAATATAATAAAGAGACAATTTAAGCGACCTATCTTTACCCAAAAAGCAATTTTATTGACTTTTGGCACCTTGATTTTGGCTGTAGGATTAGTAAAATTAATCTTATCCGGAGGTATTCTTCGGCTTCTTTTTATTTTATTAGCAATAGATATTTTTTTACTGGTTTTGATTTCTTTTTTAGTATTTTTGCTCTGGCCCTTTACTTTTATAATTAAGAAAATAATTATTAAAAAAGCCAGAGAAAAAATAAAGAGATTTAAGAATTTAAAGATAATTGGAATTACTGGCAGTTATGGGAAAACCAGCACAAAAGAGTTTTTGGCAACAATTTTATCTTCTAAATTCAGAGTTTGTAAGACCTTAGGAAATAATAATACAGGAATTGGTATAGCCAAGACAATTTTGAAAAACCTTAAACCAGATGACCAAATTTTTATAGTTGAAATGGCTGCCTATACAAGAGGAGAGATAAAAGCCATCTGTGAAATCGCTAGACCAGAAATCGGGGTTTTAACTAGCATAAATCAGCAACATTTAGCCCTTTTTGGTTCTCAGGAAAATATAATAAGGGCTAAATTTGAGCTGATAGAGGCCTTACCGGGAAATGGCTTAGCGGTATTTAATGGAGATGATGGGGAGATCAAAAATTTCACCCGCCCAAATTTTCAAAGAAAACTTAGGCGGGCAAGAATCTTTTATTCAATGAAAGACAAATTAGATATTTGGGCTGAAAATATTAATGTAGAGAAAGAATGTCTTTCTTTTCGAGTTTTAACAAAAAAAGATTCTGCGGATTTTAAGGTAAATTTGCTGGGCGTTCATAATATTTCTAATATTTTGGGGGCAGTGGCAGTAGCAAAATATTTGGGAATGTCTTTACAAGAGATAGCCGAAGCAGCTAAGAAATTAGAAAGTCCTCCAAAAACAATGAAACTCTTAAAGGGAATAAGCGGTTTGACTATTATAGATGATACTTATAGCGCTAACCCCAAAGGAGTTGAATCCGCTCTTGATTATCTTAAAATATATTCAGGAAAAAAAATTATAGTTTTAAGACCATTGATTGAACTGGGTAGAGAATCCCAAAGTATCCATAGAAATCTTGGCAAAAAAATAGGAAAAATCTGCGATTTTTGTATAGTCACTACTAAAGATTATTTTCAAGAAATAAAAGAAGGAGCTAAAGAATCTGGTCTAAAACAAGAAAATATTTTATACTCAAAAAATCCTCAAGAGATTTTGGAAAAAATAAAAACCATCTCTAATCCCGGCGATATGATTCTTTTAGAGAATAGGGTGGGGGATGAATTAATAAAGAGATTAAGTAAATTAAGAGATTAAGAGATTTTAAAATAAAAAGCACTAATTTTTTGAGAGAAATTAGTGCCTTGCGTTCCTCTTTCTTTTTTAAGCAATATTGAGAAGAGCAATATTGATATAAATTTGAAGTAAAAGAAAGACCATGAAGAAAGTAAAAAGTCCTGCTGCCCAACTAAGATCAGATGCACCCTTTTCCATCTCCGTTTTTTTTAATCCTCTTTCGACAGATCTCTTTATAAAGATCCCCGCCATAATTGCTGCTGTTATAGAAAAAATTAAATCCGCCATTTTACATTCTCCTTTCCTTATTTAGTTTTCAAGATTCTAATCTAACTTCACTTTTACTACTTACATTATACGCCCATTATGAAAATTTGTCAATACTTCAAGTCAATTTCTATATCTCTATCGCCAAATACAGAAAAAGACGATATTTTATTAGCTTTGAAATTAATCTTCCAGCCCTGGAAATGGAAAATTAAGAATTTGAAAAAAAGTCCAGGTGGACAAAAATTCAATTTTTTAGATCAATTAGAAAATGAGTTTAAAAAATACTTAGGTCTGAGTTATGTTTATAGTTTTAATAGTGGCCGGTCAGCCCTGATGGCGATTTTAAGGGCTTTAGAAATAGGGGATACTTCGACAGGCTCAGCACAAAGTGAGGTTTTAATTCAGGGATTTACTTGTAATTCTGTTCCCAATGCTATTTTATGGATGGGTGGTAAACCAGTTTATGTAGATATTGATAAGAGTTTAAATTTAGATCCCAAAGATTTAGAAAGAAAAATTACCCCAAAATCAAAAGCCATAATTATTCAGCATACCTTTGGCCAGCCAGCCCAGATAGATAAAATTTTAGAGATAGCCAAAAATCACAATTTAAAAGTCATAGAAGATTGCGCTCATTCTTTAGGCGCCACATACAAAGATAGATTAATAGGAAGCTGGGGAGATATTTCTTTTTTTAGTTTTGGTCGAGATAAAATTATTTCTTCGGTCTATGGAGGAATGGCAGTAACCAATAATTTAGAGATTGCTAAAAAACTTGAAAAATTTCAAAAAAATTGTCCTTATCCTTCAAATTTTTGGATAATTCAGCAACTTCTACATCCGATTATTTTTTCTATTGCTTTGCCCACTTACTATTTTTTAAATTTCGGCAAATTTTTGATTTGGTTTTCTCAAAAATTGAAATTATTATCCAAGGCAGTAACCAAAGAAGAAAAACAAGGCAAAAACCCCAGTTATTTTCCTCAAAGAATGCCCGAAGCCTTAACCCAGTTGGCCTTAAATCAATTTAAGAAGTTGGACAGGTTTAATGAACACCGGAGAGAAATCGCAGAATTTTATAATGCGAATGTCACCTGCCCGACTTCGCCTTGGCGAAGTCAAGGCGGGCGGGCGAATGAAATGCCTGCCTCGCCGGCAGGCAGGCGAATGCTGCGAATAGAAAATAGTGATTCAGATAGTATCTATTGGAAATATCCTATTTTTATAGAGAATGCTAAGGAAATTACTGAGAAATTAAAGAAAGAACATATTGTTTTATATGATGGTTGGCAGGGAACGCCGGTGGTTCCTCCCGGCACTAATCTTGAAAAGATGCGTTATAAATTGGGAGATTGCCCTAAGGCCGAAAAAATAGCCAAAACAATTGTTAATTTACCTACTCATATTAATATTTCTTTTAAAGATGCCCAAAAAATAGTAAAATGTATCAAATCATTGAAGTAAAAGATAAAAATATTTGGGATGATTTTGTAATCTCTCAACCTTATTACACTTTTTTGCATTCTTGGAATTGGGGAGAATTTCAAGAATCAATGGGAGAGAAAATCTGGCGCCTCGGAATATATGAGATAATTACCAATTACCAATTACCAATTACCAATTTAGTGGGGGCAGCTTTGATTATAAAAATTAAGGCGAAAAGGGGAAATTTTTTGTTTTGCCCGCATGGACCTTTAGTAAAAGCAAAAGGCAAAAGGCAAAAGGCAAAAGTTTTTAATTCTATTTTGGAGGAAATTAAGAAAATTACTAAAGAGGAGAAAGTGGATTTTATAAGGATTGCCCCGATTTGGCAAAGAACAGAAGAGAATATTGAGATATTTAGAAATTTGGGATTTCAAGAAGCCCCGATTTTTATTCATTCTGAGGTTACCTGGGAACTTAATCTTTTGCCAAAAGAAGAAGAATTATTAAAGAATATGCGAAAAACTACAAGGTATTTGATTAAAAAAGCCCAAAAAGACGGAGTGGAAATTATAAAAAGCAAAAAGTTAGGAGATATAGAAATTTTTAATCAACTTTACAGTCAAACCGCTTTACGCCACAAATTCGTTCCTTTTTCTTTAGAATATTTAAAAAAAGAATTTTTGGCTTTTGAAAAAGATAATGGAGTGCTAATTTTTTTAGGGAAATATAAAAATGAAATAATTGCTTCGGCTATTATCATATTTTGTGGTAAATTTGCTTTTTATCATCAAGGCGCTTCTTTGCTAAAATATCCAAAAATCCCGGTTTCCTATCTTTTACAATGGGAAGCAATAAGAGAGGCAAAGAAAAGAGGTTGTTCGGTTTATAATTTTTGGGGAATAGTAGACAAAAGCCCAAAGCCCAAAGCCCAAAGCCCAAACCTAAGAAAGCATGCTTGGCGGGGTTTAACTTTATTTAAAATGGGCTTTGGGGGTCAGAGAAGAGAATTTGTTAAGACCCAGGATTTAATGCTTTCTTGGAAATACTGGTTTAATTATATAGTTGAGACAATTAGACGCCGGAGAAGACACTTATAGCTCCAGAAACTTGAAACTTGAAACCTGATATCTTATGAAATCTTCTAAAAGATATTTGAGAAAACCGTTTTATAAAAAAAGATTTTTTTGGCTGGGAATCTTATTTTTAGTTTTTGCTATCCTTATTTTTTATTTTCTTTTTATTTCCGATTATTTTAGAATCAAGGAGATTAAAATTTCCGGGAATCAAAAGATATCCTCTAAGGAGATTAGAAATTTAGTTTTAGAAAAGATTGAACAGAAGATATTTTGGCAATGGTCTTTTAAGAAAAATATTTTTTTGATTTCAGAAAAGAATTTTGAGAAGATAATTTTAGAAAAATTTTTTCTGATTACTGATATTATTTTAATTAAAAAATTTCCAGATAAAATCGAAGTAGTTATTAAAGAAAGAGAACCAGTGGGCATATATTGTCAATTTGAGGACTGTTTTTATATTGATAAAAATGGGGTGCTTTTTGAAAAAGCACCCCAAAGTAGCGGTTCTTTGCTTTTAATGATTGAAAGTGAAATTGCAAAAGATGTTTCTTTTAAAGAAAAAGCTCTCTCCCAAGATAAAATTAATTTTATACTTTTAGCCAAAGACAATTTAAGAAAAATAGGGGTTGAGGTTTGGAAGTTTTCTATTGTTTCGCCAATAGATATCAAAGCCAAATCTTCCGAGGGTTGGGATATTTATTTTGATAATTCAAGAGATTCAAAGGAACAAATTTTCGTTCTTAGTCAGGTTTTAGAAAATAGATTAACTCCTGAAGAGCGGAAAAATTTAGAATATATGGATTTAAGAATAAAAAACCGCGTTTATTACAGATAAAAATTATTCGGTAATAACGCTCGATCGGACGTTATTACCGAATAATGAGGTTTAATCTTTGAGGCTTTTATTCGATATAATAAACAAAGATTGAGTTGCCGATTACTTCTATTGGTTTATATTGATTGAGCCAGAGGTAATAGCCAGCAGGTTGGTTAAAATTGGGAGCTGGGTTGCCTCGTCCCCCCTGAAGGAGAGTTCCAGATATTGCTAGCCACCCTCTTTGAGGTCCTTTTTTATTATCAAAAGGTTGGTATTTTTCGCCGAGATAATAATTAGGATCTCCGCCTCCGAAATAATCTAATTTTATTTTAGAGATATTGTTTTTTTCTACCCATTTTGCCAATCTTTTTAAATCCTGGCCCCAATCCAGGTTAGAATCCACTGCATATTTATAACCATTCTTGGAACCACCGGCTATTTCGTTAAAGTAGGTTAAATAAAAAGGCCAAGCCAGGCAGGAAGAAATGATATACCAACCTAAAAACACCGAAGTTAAAGAAATTGCCATTTTTCTCAGGGGCAGCTTTTTTATATTTTCTATCCATTTTATTATCCCGATTGAAATTAGAATATAGATAAAAGGAAAAGTAGGCAAGACATGCCTTACACCGATGTTAAGATTTCCTCTTACAGACATAAACCAATAGATAGCGATAATGATTAGCATAGAAAATTCAGGAAAATGATTTTTTATCCATTCTTTTAATCTCCTGCTGGTCTTAATCCAAAATGGCTTTTTTATTAGCCAGAGGGCCGAAAAAAGAGCAATTAGAGTTAGAACATGAAAAACTAAGGGGACTTTTATTAAGTAGACAATAGGGAAATAATACCACCAGGCGGTCCCTGACATTATTCCTAAAAAGTAGGTTGTATTGCCGCCGGCAGTCCGTTGGGTTGCCATTAAAAGTCCTAAAAGATAATGACCCAATGGCCGGAAAAGAGGCTTATCAGCCATCCAAACACAAAGGTTCACTAAAGGTTTTGTACTGTTTGATTCTAAAATTTGCTGGCTGTCTCTAACTTGATATTCCGCTGGATAGTTCCAAACATGAAATTCATAAACCAACCAAATTAAAACTGCTCCGACTAATCCCACTAAAATTAATAAACCAATATATTTTAAAAGTTTTTTGAGATAGGGAGGTTTTTTTACCAATAAAACCCAAAGGAAAGTAATTACGGCAAAAGAAGGAATTAAAAGAGCCACGGAAAATTTTAGAAGCAGGGCTATTCCAAAAGATAGTCCAGCGATGATTAAATTTTTATTAGTGGATTTTTTCAGAAACTTAATAAAATAATAAGTGGCTATCAAGAATCCGCAAGCCGCAGCAACATCAGTGGTTACTAACCTGCCATGAGCTATAAAAGTAGGGGAGAAGGAAAAAAGGGCTAAAGATAGAAGGGCTGTTTTATTTCCTCCTAATTCCTTTGCCCATTTGAAGATATAAATTCCTAAAATGAGCAAAAATAAAAGCATTGGCAATCTTGCCCAAAAGAGAATTTTATCAGGATTATTGCCAGACCTATAAAGAAGTTCTGAACCAAACCACCACTGTTCATTGATTCCTTCTTTCCAGCTGGGATGTTCTTTCGGGAAATTAAGATTTAACAATAATAAAGGAACAGCTGAGAGGTCCTTTACTAAAGGAGGATGTTCGGGATTAATCCGAAAATCTTTCTGGGTTAAGTAAGAATAACCAGCTGGAATATGAGATTGTTCATCCATTGTTAGCGAATCACCGAGAGAACTGGTGAAAGCCAAAACCAGCATTACAATAATTAAAAAGCCTGCGATGATGTAAGTAGAGCGATTTGACATAGGATTCTAATTTCCAATTTCTAATTTTAAATTTTCAATGAATTTCTAATTATTTAATTTTTAATTAGGCATTTAATCATTGAAAATTGATTTAAAATTTAGAATTGAAAATTAAAAATTTACTTTGTAGCTCCAGAATCCTTGACCAGATTTAATTTTCCCCTCGGGAAATAAATTCTTTAATTTTTTATAAATTTCTAAATCACCCAAAAGAGGAACAATTATTGTTTCTTTTTTAATTTTAATTTGATTTAACTCGTTAGGCAATATATATCTTGTCGCTTGCCGCTTGTCACTGGTTGCTTCTATAAACATTACAGTTTGGGCGGGCATAGGAATTCCTTCTACCGAAACTCCGGATTGGTTTACTATAACATATTTTTGAGTATCAGAAGCTAAAGAATTTAAATAATTTCCTATATTGACATAATTTTTAGCAAAAGCGCCTTCGGTTTCAGGTCTTTTTGCCCATTCAAAGAAATATTTATCAAATTGATTTAAAGTAAAAATTATTAAAATTAAAATTGAAAAAATTAGAAGCGTTTTTTTAGTCATTATTTTTGATAATAAATTATAAAGCCAATATCCTCCTATAGCGGCAAAAATATAAACAACCGGAATTGTTCCTATTACTCTCAAAGAGTGGGGAATAGCTTCAATTGTTAGGACGGCTGGTAAGAGCAGAATAAAGAACCAGAAAACCAGCAACCAGTAACCGGCAACTATTAACCATTTTTTTTGTTTTAAAGAAATAACTATTTTTTTTATTGAAAGAACAAGACCGATTAAAAACAGGATTCCGATGGGCCAGAAAAGTATTGGCGAGCCGGAGAAATTATGGCGCCAGTTAAAATCTCCAGAAAAATTAAACATTCCTAAATGGATTATTAAACTTTTTCCAAAAGATAAGAGAGGATTACCTGTATTGAATATTGAAACACCAGAGGCTCTGCCTATGAAATCCCCCGGGTTTGCCAGGAAATAAACGCCTAGAGGGAGAGCAGTAATGAAAATAAGAAGTATAAAGTATAAAGTATAAAGTATAAATTTCTTTTGGAGATTTTGTTTTTTGTAGATAAACCACCAGAGGACTAAAACCAAAAATAACAAAATTACCGCTAATCTGAAAGCCGTATAAGTATAAAAGCCCAGACCAAAAATAATTCCTGAAAAAACAAAATTATTATTTTTTTTAATTCGGAATCCTTTGAATCGACGATAAAAAGAAAATGTTAACATTAAAGGGATTAAAATGGCTCGAAAGCCAATTCGGCTAAAATTTACATGCCAGAAAGAAATGGCTAAAAAGAAACTAGCCAGAAGAGGAACAATCTCTTGAAAGCGAACCCCACCCCACGAAAAGACACAGTCGATTTTCCCAGCGAGAAAATCGCTGTTCGGTTCTCGGCCTCGCTCTCTCCCTCGCTTCGCTCGCTTGAACCCTGCCCGCTCGGCCTGCGAAACGCTTTTCTTAGCGGTGGGGTTCGCTTCCACTATTTTTAACAGTTCTCTGGTTAAAAGATAAATTCCCAAAACTGTTAAAATTCCTGCTATAGCCGAAACTAATTTAAGCGACCAAATACTTGCCCCAAAAATAGAAAAAGAAAGAAAAATTAAATTAATAAAAAGACCTTCTCGGCCGTTATTTTCTGGATAAAAAACCTTCCCTGCCTTAGAAAGTGCTTCATTTCCATTTATAGCTTCGTCCGGATAAAGACCAGGGGGAATAGATTCAATCTGCCACAATCTAAAAAAAGTTGCTAAAAGCAAGATAATTATTAATATTAAAAGATATTTTTTCATCTCTCTTCTATTTTATCATAATTTTTGGTAGAATAAAGTAAGGAAGGATGAAAATTAGAAAACCCCAACTAATTTTTTTTAGGATATTACCAAGAATATTAATTTTAATTTTGGTTTTATTTCCATTCATAGATCTTCAAACTTTAGCGGAAGCAGAATCTTTTGAACCGGTTTCTAAGAATTTTGAGGTAATAGAAGAACTCAAAGAAGACATAGAAAAAAAACAAAAAGAGATAGAGGAATTAGAAACTCAGGCTCAAGAGTTTGAGGAGGAGATTGGTGAAAAACAGAAAGAACGAAAAACTCTGAAAAATCAAATTAATATTTATGAGAAAGAAATTCAAATATTAGAAACCCAGATTGAGGTTAACCA
>DAOWIS010000035.1 GCA_030640805.1 bacterium
AGGACACGAGCCCCGCACCGAAATAAGTTCGGTGCGGAACAGGCTCCACGAATGCCTATGTGGTTTTTAGAAAAGAAAATTCAGTCTTTGATTAAAAAGGGGAGAGAAAGGGGATTTGTTACTTACTCCGAAATTCTCAGTTCTTTTCCAGAAGCGGAAAAGAACCTGAAGGGTCTGGAATATTTGTATTCTTATCTTAAAAAAGAAAATATTGAGATTAAAAAAGCTCAAGAATATTTAGAAATTTCTTCAAAAAAAGAAAAATTGCAAATTGCAAAATTTGATTCAGTTCAACAATACCTTCGAGAAATTGGAAAGTATGCTTTTATCTCTGCTAAAGAAGAAAAAGAATTATCCAAAAGAATTGAAAAGGGAGATGAGGAGGCAAAAAAGAAATTAACTCAGGCCAACTTGAGATTAGTAGTTTCTATTGCTAAAAAATATATAGGCAGAAGTCCAAATTTGACTATTTTAGATTTAATTCAGGAAGGAAATATTGGTTTATTTAGAGCTGTAGAAAAATTTGATTGGAGAAGAGGATATAAATTTTCCACTTACGCTACCTGGTGGATAAGACAAGGTGTAACCAGGGCTTTAGCTGATCAGGCCAGAACTATAAGAATTCCGGTTCATATGATTGAAACCATCTCTAAGTATACTCAAGTAAAGAAAAAACTTTTACAAGAATTAGGAAGAGAACCATTGCCCGAAGAAATAGCAGTAGAAATGGGATTAGAGGTAGGCAAGGTCAGACATATTATGAAAATTTCTCAAGAGACCATTTCTTTGGAAACACCCGTAGGAAATGATGAGGAAGGCAGTATTTTAGCTGAATTTTTGGAAGATGAGAAAGAACTTCCTCCTAATGCTCACGCTGCCAGAAAGTTGTTGAGAGAACAATTACGGGAAATTTTAGTAGATTTAAATCCTCGAGAACAAAAAATTTTAAAAATGAGATTTGGATTAGATGATGGAATCACTCACACATTAGAAGAAATTGGCAACGAATTTGGAGTAACTCGAGAAAGAATCCGCCAAATTGAAGCCAAGTCCTTAAAAAAAATTAGAATCCATAGAAAATTAAAAAAAGTCAAAGAATACTAAATTGACTTTTCTTTTTTAAGAAGTTGTAGTAGAATAAAATTACCATTCCGGGGTAGCTCAATGGTAGAACGGCTGGTAAATAACTTGACATTCGAGGTTCGAAATGAGAAAATATAGTAATGGAATACGCAGGTAAATTAGAAGAAAAATATAAAGCAATTACGTTAAGAAAAAAAGGTTATTCTTATAGTGAGATTTTGAAACAGATAGATGTTTCTAAAGATACAATAAGTCGATGGTGTCGGGATGTTAAATTAACTAAAGCTCAAAAATTGAGACTTTATCAAAAGAAATACAGTGGCGGCCTAAGAGGTTGTATTATTGGAGCAAAGAAGAAACAAAAAGAACGTGAAGACTTAACTCGTAAATTAACAGAAAAAGGTAAAAAAGAAATAGGAAATGTTTCAAAACGTGACAGATTCATAACTGGGATAGCGATGTATTATGGAGAAGGAAGCAAGACTGACGGAGATGTTTCTTTTACTAATTCTGATCCAAGAGCTATAAAGTTTATGGTTAATTGGCTCAGAGAATTTTGTAAAGTCCCCGAAGAGAAATTAAGAGGAAGTTTGTATATTCACGATAATCTCGATAAAATAAAAGCTGAAAAATATTGGGCTAAATTAACAGAAATTCCTCTTAAACAATTTACAAAAGCATATATCGCTCCGAATAATCCCCATAGATTAAGAAAAGTGAAACACCCTTACGGGGTTTTTAGGATTACAATAAGTAGCACTGATTTACATAGAAAAATTATGGGTTGGATTTCCGGAGTGATTAATAATTCCTACGTTTAAAATAAATTTTTCGTTGCTGAGCTCTGCGGTGGCGCAATGGTAGCGCGGGTGCCTGTGAACTTATTTGCAGCTTCCTCGAGTAATCGAGGTTGAAAAACGAGGTGAATTGTCCTTTTTCGCTCACTGTAGCAAGCTTCGAAGGATCCACCATATCTTTAGCGAAGGTGGACGGGAAGCCTAAATCTAATTTAATTAGATATGGTAATCCGCAGCCAAGCCGAGTACATAAAGCTTTATGTACTCGGAAGGTTCAGAGACTTATAGCGCCTCGCCCCCCACCAAAATTTTGGTGGGGGGATGAGATAGTCCATCCCTTTTGGAAACATTAGGATTAGATGTAAGCACTAGGTTGTAGGTTCGAATCCTACCCGCAGAGCAGAGCAACGAAAGCAGGGTCAAAAGCCCTGCTTTTAATTAAAATTGGGTTGATTTTCAAGTAAAAAAGTGATAATTTAAGATTAGGATGGTATAAAAATCTATGAAAGAAAAAACTGAAGAACAAAGAGAAATTGATAGAAAACTGGATGAAGCGGGGATTGACCCAGATGACCCGATTCTTAATGACGACGACAAAGAAGAACTCGCCGACCTCCTTTAAACAAAATAGTTATGGAATTACAAGAATTGATAACTAAAGCATGGAATCTTAAAAAGGAAGGAAAACGAATAGAGGCTTTAAAGTTGTATAGCAGAGCATTTGACGTTTTAACCCAGGAAGCAATAAAATATGCTCGTGGTTTTGATGACGTAATAAAAGATGAAGGCAACACAAGAAAAATTCTCCCAAAGTATTTTGAAAAATCGAAAGAATACTTGAAGCAAAGCGATGTCGCCTGCAAAATTTCAAACAACATGGGTACAATTTTTGCTGAAATAGGAAACTTTGAAGGTGCAAAAAAAATGTTTCAACAAGCAATAAAGCTTACTCCCGATGACATTGACTATCAAGATCCTAAAATTGGGCTAGAAGAATTAGAGAAATAAATCTATGAAAAAAAAGTATATAATTTTTAGTGTGATAGGAACGAATGCTGACGAGAAAATAGAAGGAATATTAAAAAGGAAAATTGATGATATAAATAAAATCGGTTTTACTTTTTGGGTATATAAATCCAATCAAGCAAGTCCTAAAACGGTTCAAGATTTTTGTAAAAAAGCAAAAACAGAAAATAAAAAAGTTTTTTGTATTTTTATCAAGCCGTCAACTCCTAATGGCGCAAGACCAACTAAAATTAAACTTTCAGCAAAAGAATTTTCTACTGATAATAAAAAATGGAAAAAATTACCCAAAAAACTTGGTCCCGTTACTGGAGCAATAAATAGAAATGTTTATGCTTTAAAATTTAGTAAAATTGAGAAGATTAACAGCAGTATTAATTTATGGGATTACGCTGATTATTTAACGAAAAAATCCATAAGGATAAGGTTGGGAAATTCAACCTTGTGTGCAATAAAGAAAAATACTAACAGAGAAGTAGATAAAATAAGGACTCCCATCAGAAGAGTAATTGCCGTAGGTCATCTCCATAAACCATTTTGTATTTGGGTTAGATAATTTCAAAAAAATTTCGTCCGAACGGCGAGCGGGCAAAAAATAGAGGGGCCCCGAAGGAGAAACTTCGTTTCCCTACGGGGTAAATTTTAGGAGTTTTAATTTCCACGGAAATTTTTCGCCTGCGAGCCGACAGGTTTGATTCTGCCAGCCCGCCGCAGGCGGGCTGGCAATTCGTCAGTTCAGATTTCGTTTCTTGAATTAGTGAATTAAATTTGGTAAAATAATTGTA
>DAOWIS010000028.1 GCA_030640805.1 bacterium
ATTTAATACCACTAATCCTGTAATTATTAGAGAACGAAGAAAGAATCGGGTTAAAGAAAAACAAAAAAACAGAGAACCGTTCTCTGATACTCGAGATTGGTTAGTAGAAGTTTTGGCCTTCTCTTTCATGCCGAATCATATTCATTTACTTTTAAGACAGATTAAAAATAAAGGAATATCAGAATTTGTAAGGAAGTTTGGCGCTGGTTATGCCGGTTATTTTAATAAAAAATATAATCGAAAAGGTCCTCTTTTTGCAAAATTCCGAGCAGTTTATATTAAGAATGATAAGCAATTAAAAACAGTTTTTATTTACATTCACGCTAATCCCTTTTCTTTAATTGAGCCGGGATGGAAAGAAAAAGGAATTGATAATTCTAAAAAAGTAATTAATTTTTTAGAAAATTATAAATGGTCGAGTTACCTCGATTATATTGGCAAAAAGAATTTTCCTTCAGTAACTACACGAGATTTTCTTTTAGAAACAATGGGTGGGAAAGAAAGTTGTAGAAAAATTGTCAAAGATTGGATAAAATATAAAAGAGAGATTAAAGATTATCTTGAATTAACCATAGAATAGAATAAGAATTACGGAGAATCGTTCTCTGTTTTTATTGCTAAAAAAGAATTTTTCTGTTAGAATTTCTAAATCAGGGCCTGTAGTTTAACGGCAAAATACTACATTCGCATTGTAGAGATGGCGGTTCGATTCTGCCCAGGTCCACTATGGGTATAGAAGAATTAATTTGGGCAGTTTTTGTTCTGCCGCCTTTAATGGCTAAGGAAATAATTAAAGGAATTTTGGGGAAAAAATAAATCCCTTATTTAGGTTTCATATAGAACCAAATATGCGTTTTATATGAAACCTTTAAGTGAATACCCCGCCCTAATTTTACTAGATAATACATTGGCGGCACACTCCTCCGACTTAAGTCGGAGTCGGGTCTATTCGACCCCTGTGCCGCAAAAGCATAGATAGATTATCTAATAACTCCAACGCTTATTTTATTAAGAATAGGATGGTAAAATTAGGGCGGGGTATTCAATTTTATATCTCTTCAGCCTTCGCTCCGAATTATCGGAGCTTGGCTTCAGAGATAAAATTGGCAAATGGTTACTCCAAAACGAAAACTCGGAGATTTCGGAGAGGAAATTGCTGTAAAATTTTTGAGAAAAAAGGGTTATAAGATTTTAGAAAGAAATTTTCAAAGAAAGTGGGGAGAAATTGATGTTGTAGCCAAAAAGAAAAAGGATTTGATTTTTGTTGAAGTAAAAACCATTTTAGCAACAAACAACCAGCAACAAGCGACAAGAGATTTTATTTCTCCAGAAGAAAGTATTACTTTTTTTAAGAAAAAGAAATTGATTAGAACGGCCAAACTATATCTTTTAGAAAAAAATTTGCCAGTTGATATCCCCTGGCAGATAGATGTAATCGCCATAGAATTAGATTACGATACTGAAATAGCCCACCTAAAACATTACCAAAACGCAATTTTTGAAAGTTAATAAATATATCTATTCATAAAAAACTTTAAAAAGGTATATATGAAGAAAACCCGCTAAAATTTACTTCACAAACTTAGGCGGATAAAGGTCACTCAGATTTTTGGACTAATTTAAGATTAAGAAAACCATAGAACATCCAAAACGGCTCGCCAAGCGAGCTGTTTTGATTTACTCCGGAACTTCTGATTTGTTTATTCTGATTTATTTATTTTAATTTTTAGAGAAATATATTGAGTGTCCCTTGTACACGCATATACTTGTACAAGGAATTTTAGAATTTATCTGAAGTCTGAAGTAGGATTACTACTTAATTAAGGGTTCTTTTGTGAAGATTATCGAGGTTGAATCTCAATATATTTGACTTTAAATTCCAGATTTGTTAAGATAATTATAATATGAAAAAGATACTCCATTACAATGTTATTTTCCGGGCAGAGCCAGAAGGCGGATTTACAGCAATTGTTCCCAGTTTACCTGGTTGTATTACTTATGGAAAGGACTTAAAAGAAGCTAAGGAAATGGTAATTGATGCTATTGAGGGATATATTGCTAGTTTAAGAAAACACAGGGAGTCGATTCCAAGCGACGAAGAGAGTTTTTTTACTTCGGTAGAGATAAAAAAGAAAATTCCTATCTATGCCTAAATTGCCAGTAGTTACTCCTAAAAAGTTAATTAAAGTTTTAAAAGAATTTGGCTTCCAATTGGATCATTCTGCTGGAAGTCATTTTATTTTCTATAACCCAAAAACTAAAAAACGAGCAGTAGTTCCTTATCATCTAAAAGATTTAGCAAAAGGAACCTTATTTAGTATTTTAAAGGAAGCAGGAATTTCTAAAAAAGAGTTTGAAGGATTTCTTAGGAAATAAAAGATTAAGGGTGTTAAAGTTTAGTTATTTAGTAATTATTCACAAATAAATGTTTGACAAACATTTTTTGAAAATGATAAACTAAAGAGAAGTGAGTGGTCCGTGGGAACGGACTATATTTATATGGATCTCAAAACTTTTACATCAGTTATAAATCAATTGGCTGAAGAAAAGGGGATTGCCAAAGAAAAACTCTTAGAAATTATAGAGATGGCTTTGGCTGCTGCTTATAAGAAAGATTACGGACAGAAAGGACAAATAATAAAAGCCCGATTTAATCCAGAAACAGGAGAGGTTAAATTTTCCCAAATAAAATTAGTAGCGGATAAAGACAGGCTTTATTCTGAAGAGGAATTAGAAAAATTAAAGGAAAAAAGAATTTCTGGTCAGCAGCCCGAAGAAACAAAAACCGAAAAGAAAATTAGATTTAATCCAGAGCGGCACATAATGATAGAGGAAGCCAAAAAAACTAAAAAAGAGATAAAAGACGGAGAAGAAATAGAATTTCCTTTAACTGCTAGTGAAGATTATGGAAGAATTGCTGCCCAAACCGCCAAACAAGTCATAATTCAAAAACTCCATGAAGCAGAAAGAGAAACGATTCTTAATGAGTTTAAACAAAAAGAAGGAGAAATTATCTCAGGAATCGTTCAACGAATTGATCCTTTTACTCCTGAAAAAAAAGGAAGAAATGTTTATGTAGATATCGGAAAAACCACCGGAATTTTGTTTCCCTTAGAACAGATTCCAGGAGAATATTACAAAATAGGACAGAGATTCAGATTCTATGTACTACAGGTAGAAGATACGCCTAGGGAACCTCAAGTGGTTCTTTCCCGGGCCCACCCAAAATTTCTTACTAAACTTTTTGAATTAGAAGTCCCGGAAATCTCTGGGGAGCAAGTAGTAATAAAATCAATAGCCCGAGAGCCGGGTTCCCGTTCAAAGGTGGCCTTATCTGCTACCGAAGAAGGAATTGACCCAATTGGCAGTGCTGTAGGCCAAAAAGGAACTCGAATAATGGTAATAATTAATGAATTAGGAGGAGAAAAAATTGATGTCATTGAGTGGTCAGAAGACCCCGAAAAATTTATTGCTAACTCAATCTCTCCGGCTAAAGTAAGGAAGGTAAAACTTAGCAAAAATCAGGCCTTGGTTATTGTCCCAGAAGACCAACTTTCCTTGGCTATCGGGAAAAATGGTCAAAATGTTAGATTGGCAGCTAAACTCACTGGTTGGAAAATAGATGTCAGGGGTGAAACAGAATATCAAACTTCAACTGTCCCAAAAGAAGTAGAAAAAGTAAAAAAAGTAAAAGAGAAAAAAGGGGGAAAAGTTAAAAAAGAAAAAACTAAGAAGAAAACTAGTAAAAATGACAAATGACAAAATCTAAATGTCAAATGAATGACAAATGATAAATTTTATTATTTATTTGTCATTTAGGAATTGGTCATTGATTTGACATTTGACATTAGGTATTTGTCATTAACATCTATGTTCTATCTTCCCATTATCTGTGGTCTCATTGCTATTTTTTTTGCCATTTTTTTGGCTTTTAGGATTACAAAATTTCCCACTGGTTCAGAAAAAATGAGAGAAATTTCTCAAGCTATTCAGGAAGGAGCAAGAGCCTATTTAGGCAGAGAGTATCAAACTATTGCTTGGGTGGCTATTATCCTGATTTTAGTATTAGGATTCAGTTTAGGTTGGAAATGTTCTTTGGGTTTTTTAATAGGAGCAGTGGCTTCAGCTTTTGCCGGTTATATAGGAATGATTATTGCGACTAAAACCAATTCCCGAGTAGCCGAGGCAGCTAAAAAAGGGTTAAGTCCTGCATTAGATCTATCTTTTAAAGGAGGATCAGTAACTGGATTTATGGTAGTCGGATTAGGACTTCTTAGTGTCGTTCTCTTTTATCTTCTATTCCATGATCTTATAGCTTTAATCTCTTTAGGATTTGGAGCAAGTTTGATTTCAGTCTTTGCCAGATTGGGAGGAGGAATCTATACTAAAGCCGCTGACATAGGAGCCGACTTAGTAGGAAAAGTAGAAAAAGGTATTCCCGAAGATGACCCAAGAAATCCGGCAGTAATTGCTGATCAGGTAGGGGATAATGTAGGGGATTGCGCAGGAATGGCAGCTGATCTTTTTGAAACTTATGTTGTCACCGCTATTGCTTCTATGCTTTTGGGAACTTTAATTTTCCCCAATAATCCTCAATTTCTTTTTTTACCATTAGGAATAGGAAGCATCTCTATTTTAACTTCGATTATCGGAACTTTCTTTGTAAAAATAGGAAAATCACAATCTATAATTAATGCTCTTTATAAAGGATTGATGGTTTCAGCAATTTTGGCAGCAGTTGGTTTCTATCCTTTATTCCAGTATCTCAACATATCTATTTCCTTATATTTTGCTTCCCTTGTCGGTCTCTTGATAACTTTTGGGATGTTTATTATCACTGATTTCTACACATCAAAAAAATACAGTCCAGTAAAAACTATTGCTCAAAGTTCTTGTACTGGCCATGCTACCAATATTATCACTGGGCTGGCAGTAGGGATGAAATCTACTGTCTTGCCAATTCTTTTGATTTCGGCTGGAATTTTTGGAAGCTATTGGTTGGGAGGAGTTTATGGAATAGCTTTAGCAGCAATGGCTATGCTCTCTCTGGTTGGAATAATTGTGGCCATTGATTCCTATGGACCAATCACTGATAATGCTGGGGGAATTGCTGAAATGGCAGGTCTCTCTCCAGATATCCGCCAAACTACTGACGCTTTAGATGCAGTAGGAAACACTACTAAGGCAGTCACTAAGGGTTATGCTATTGCCTCAGCCGGGCTGGCGGCTTTAGTTTTATTCTCCTCTTTTGTTCAAGAAATTTACAATCAAGGAAAAGAAATCCAATTTTTATTGAATGACCCTAAAATTTTAATAGGTCTATTTATTGGGGGACTCCTGCCCTATCTTTTTAGTTCTTTGGTAATGTCATCTGTCGGGAAAGTAGGAGGCAAGGTGGTAACCGAAGCAAGAAGACAATTTAAAGAAATAAAGGGACTAATAGAGGGAACAGCCCGACCAAATTATGCACGCTGTATTGATATTGTCACTAAGGCCTCTATCAAAGAAATGATTCTTCCTACTTTGCTTATAGTAGTGGTCCCAATTCTGGTAGGATTTATATTAGGTCCCGAGGCCTTAGGAGGACTTTTGGTAGGAAGTATTATCACTGGACTTTTTGTAGCCATTTCTATGACTTCTGGTGGAGCGGCCTGGGATAACGCTAAAAAATATATTGAAGAAGGTAATTTTGGAGGAAAAGGATCCTTCGCTCATCAGGCGGCAGTAACTGGAGATACAGTAGGTGACCCCTATAAAGATACTGCTGGCCCAGCCATAAATCCAATGATAAAAGTTCTGAATATAATTGCTCTCTTGATTGTCAGCTTTATAATATAATATCGAATGGAAACTTTTATTCAAAAACTGCCAAGATCTAAAATAGAAATAACCGTGGAAATCCCTTTTTCTGATTTTAGTCCTTTTTTAGAAGAGGCGGTTTCTTTATTGTCGCAAAATTTAAAAATTAAAGGTTTTAGACCAGGAAAAATTCCTCGAGAAATAGCAAAAAAAGAGCTAAGATCGTCCGAAATCTATGAAAAAGCAGCCCATTTAGTAATCCAAAACACTTATAACAGAGCCATAGAGCAAAACAAAATAAAACCAATAGGAACGCCAAAAATTGAGGTAATAAAAATTGCCCTTAATAATCCTTTTGTCTATAAAGCAGAAATTTCAGTAGTGCCGGAAGTGAAATTACCCGATTATAAGGAAATTGCCAAAAAATCAAAAATTAATCCTCAGAACTTAGAAGTTTCCGAAAAGGAACTAAACGATGCTTTAGTTTGGCTTCAAAAACACGCCCTGCACCGAATAAAGCCAGTAAAAACACCTGCCCGCAGTTGCTACCCGTCCGTAACGCTTCGCGCAGCGATACGGGCGGACAGTATTGCAGGCGGGAAAAAAGAAAAACAAGAACTACCTCCTTTAGACGATAGTTTTGCTCAAAGTTTAGGAAAATTTGAAAATTTAGAGGA
Source organism: bacterium (assembly GCA_030640805.1). GTDB lineage: Bacteria > Patescibacteriota > Minisyncoccia > Minisyncoccales > DAOWIS01 > DAOWIS01. Next base: position 6,477 of record DAOWIS010000028.1, read on the forward strand.
CTTAAAAAATAAAACCAGAGAGGGTCTAGTAATAGAAAAAAAATGGAAAGAAAAAGAAAGAAAAAGAGGAGAAATAATAGAAAACATTGCTCTGGTTTCTAAGATAGAAATTCCTGAAGTTCTTATTGAATATGAAATTGAGAATATGATTGAAGATTTCAAAAGAAAAACAGAAGAAACAGGTCTAAAATTTGAAGATTATTTAAAGCAAATTAAAAAAACCAAAGAAGACCTCAAAAAAGATTTCAGAGAAGGGGCGGAAAAAAGAATTCGAGTGATTCTTTGCCTTCGAGAAATTGCTGATAAGGAAAATATTGTAGTTTCTGAGCAAGAAATTAAAGATAAAATAAATGATATTCTAAAAAAATATCCTGATATTAAAACCACTGAAAAGAGAGTTGACTTAGAACGCCTTAGGAGTTATTATAGAAATGTAATCCAAAACGAGAAAATCTTCCAACTCCTCGAACAAATATGAATCTTACTCCTACTGTAATTGAAAAAACCCAATATGGAGAGCGGGCTTACGATATTTACTCTCGTCTCCTAAAAGAAAGAATTATATTTTTAGGAGGACCGATCTTAGATCCAGTGGCTAATTCAATTATTGCCCAACTTTTGTTTTTAGAATCCCAAGATCCTAAAAAAGACATTACTCTTTATATTAATTCACCGGGCGGCTCAGTCACTGCCGGTTTAGCAATTTATGACACCATTCAATATGTAAAATGCCCGGTTTCTACTATCTCTATTGGGATAGCTGCTTCAATGGGTGCTACCCTTTTGGCAGCCGGGACAAAAGGAAAAAGATTTTCCCTCCCTAATTCAGAAATTCTACTTCATCAGATAATGGGAGAGGTTGGAGGACAAGCCGTGGAGATTGAGATCTCTGCCAAACATATTGTTAAAATTAAAGATAAGTTAAATCAGATTCTATCCAAACATACGGGCCAACCTTTAGCCAAAATAGAAAAAGACACTGACCGAGATTTTTATATGTCAGCCGAGGAAGCCAAAAAATACGGATTAATTGATGAAATTATCAAAATAAAGAAGTAATTCACTATTCTATCGGACATTCTATCGGACATTCTATTGACCGATAGAATAACAATCTATGGACTTGCGATGTCCATAGATTGTTTTTTAAACGGTTTTTACGGATTTTTCCACGATCGTGGATTTTTCTGAACATTTTGGAGATTAAAATACCTTTAACTATCCTAAAATAAAAAGAGCCGCTGAGATACAAGATTTTTTCTTTTTTTAGCGGCTCTTTTAGGTTCCGGGATAAGATAAGGATCTTCCGTTATTCCTCTTTTCTGCCTTCATCGCTTTCCTCCCCTTCATAATGACTGCCATCTCCCCAGTTTACGATTCCAACCAACTGTTTTAAACTAACACTCTTGGGAATTTTCAAGCCATTAGAATTGGCAAATTTAAAATAAAGTCGATTCCCCTTAAGCGTTATCTTTTTAAGTCGACCAGCGTAGATTTTTTCATCCGTCTGAATTCTTACAGAAGACCCGGGAGAAATTTCTTGCATAAATTTCTCTATTGCTCTTAATATATCTACATCGCTGTAGGGAGGGTCCCTGTAATCCCGAAACCTATCTCGGTGAGACATCCGAAACATCTCTAACAACCAGTAAATATCCATCTTTCTCATCTCCTTTCTTTCCTTTAAGAAATTATTAAGGATCTACTTTCAGTTTAGCAAAACAAAAACTCTTGTCAATAAATAATAGGCGAATCAATTAGATTCGCCTATTGGCTCAAAATCGCTTTCTTCTATCTCAGATAGAGGTACAAAAGTAAATAATTTACCATTAGATCTGGTTATGCGGAAATAAACCACGTGGATAAATCGATCTTTTAAATTATCCACCGGACCTCCTACCCCTACTACGCGTCCTCCTCGATAGTAAAGGTCATTCATTATTGCTTTTAAAACAAAATTCTTATCAACCATTTTTCCCTCCTTTAATAAAATCCCAGAGGAATCAAACAGGGCTCTATTGTTGTCTCTAAGATCGGAACTGCACTGAACAATCTTAGATACCTGACTTCAAATAGTTCCTTGAGTAATCCCTCGGGATTTGACTATTCTAACCCTTTCTTTACCTTATTAAATTTTGAAGATACTAATTTTTTCTTTAAAGTAGTGCATCCGAGCAGGATTGACAAAGCATCGTATGGAGGAGAATGCCACGCCTTCATCCAAGGTTTTGCCAAAGCAATGAAAACCCTTTTCGCTTTTTAGTTTATATTTATCTGCTCTAGATGCACCATTGCTTCGGACGCAGTCAGAAACGAGAAGTATTCGGCGAATCTCGCTTCCGGCTAATTTTATAATATTCTCTTAATAAACATTTGTCAAATTTATTTATTCCCAACTCTATTGATTTCAATCTATTGATTTCCGAAATCAATAGAGGAATCAAGAGAAATCAATAGAGGTATACAATCTATTGATTTCGGAAATCAATAGAGGTATAATAAAATAACAAACAGTATAATAAAATTAATACTAACCTCTATGAAAGCTATAAGTAGACAAGGCATCGCCACAGGAGAAATCTTCCATATCCTTAATCGAGGAGTAGATGGTAGAACCATTTTTATGGATGAACAGGATTACTTCCGTTTTATCCATTGCTTATTCGAATTTAATGACTTTAGCCCTGCTCTCAATCTAAGTTATTTTTTGAATCAATCTCAATCTATTGATTTCCGAAATCAATATAATAAAAAAAGAGAGTCGCGTAAACTAATTGTGGAAATTTTAGCTTTTTGCTTGATGCCTAATCACTTCCATCTATTAGTAAAACAAAAAACGGATGGCGGAATAACAAAATTTATGCGTAAATTAGGTGTTGGATACGCTAATTATTTTAATCAAAAATATAAACGAAAAGGAACCTTGTTTCAAGGAAAATATAAGGCAATCTTAGTAAAAGAAGAGGCACATTTTATTCATCTGCCCTATTATATTCATTTAAATCCTCTTGATTTAATAATGCCAGAATGGAGAAAGAGAGAATTGAAAAATTATAAAAAAGCAGTAAAGTTCTTAGAAAATTATCGTTGGAGCAGTTTTCCTGATTATATTGGCAAGAAAAATTTTCCTTCCATAACCCAGAGAGAATTTTTACTGGACTTTTTTGAAGGCTCAGAGCAATACAAAAAAGAAATTAAAAATTGGTTACGATCTCTCGATCCAATAAAAGATTTAACAAAAATTAAAAAAATGACCCTAGAGTAGAGAATACTCAATTTATTCAATCTATTGATTTCCGAAATCAATAGATTGAAATTTAGGAAATAAAAACTCCTCAGAGACCAGGGGAGGTCTCTGGGGAGTGGGGTAAAACCAATTACTTCTTTCTTGAGGGGGAAAGCGCCTGAGGAAGGCACTTAAGAAAGAAGGTGAGTTGGTTTTACTTTAAAAAAACCATCTTTCGAGCCATACTGTAGTCACCGAAGGTCAACTTGTAGAAATAGATGCCGCTGGAGACTTCTTTACCAGATTCATCTTTGCCGTCCCAGAAAACTAAATGAAAACCGGAAACCATCCTTTGATTCTGAACCAGAGTTCTTATCTTCTGCCCCAGAATGTTGTAAATATCCAAATTGACCAGTCCTGCTTTTGAAGAAATTTCAAACTCAATATTAGTCTGAGGATTGAAGGGATTGGGATAGTTCTGATGAAGGGCTATCTTTTGAGGAAGATTTAAATCATCTTTATCTTCCGCAACATCAGTGAAATTTCCGGCCGTATCAATCTGGCGAAAATAGATATCTCGCCCCCTTAAACTATCTAAATCCAGGTCTACGGTCCCCACAAAGACATAGCCGCTGTCTTCTACCAAGACTGAGGAAATGATGTTTTGGCATCCTCGGTTAATAACTCTTGTCCAAAGCGTATCTCCATCATCATTGATTTTGATAAGATAGCCGGCGCGATCCATTCCTTTAGGAAGAAAAGACTCTGTTATGCCGCCAATAATAAATCCATCATTAGTTTTCTTAACAGAAGATGCCCAGTCTCTTTCCGGACCTCCGTAAGTATTCTCCCAAATCACATTGCCCAGGGTGTCAGTTCTAATTACATAAACATCTTTAGAATAAGCTCCTAATCCACTCACGCCTCCAATAAGATAACCATCTTCAGCCAAACAAAGAGAGTAACCAATGTCTTCGGTCTCTCTGTTATAGGTTTGGCTCCAGAGACTATCGCCGTTGTCATTAATCCTAAGAAGACAGATATCGCGCTCAAAAGCTTCTATCCATACTGCACCAGCAACAGCAAATCCTCCATCATCAAGAGGCTGAATAGAGTAAGCACACCCTTTATAAAAATTTCGCATCCAGATGCGGGACCAAATAACATCACAACTATCGCCCATATCCACTATCCTAACAAGGGAAAATCCTCGAGGTTCATCGGGGGAGGAACCAACAACTACGCATTGGCTATCTTTACAGGCTAAATCAAAAAAAGGAAGCTCAGGAAATATTCTTTTCCAAAGAACATTTCCATCAAAGTCAATTTTCCAGAGAAAGCCGTGGTTTCCGTGATCCACAAAAATGCCACAAATAATATAACCATCATCTACCTTTTGAATGCCACCCACTTTTACCCACGAGGAAAACCCAGAAGGCCTATGGGTTTTCGTCCAAAGAGTATCTCCCTCTCTATCGGTTCTAATAACATAAATATCTTGGGTATCGGCTATCATTGGGTTCCGGATCTCTCCTATAACAATATAACCATCGGAAAGCTTTATGGCTGCCCTTCCTTGATCGTCTGGTCTCATATCATAGAACTTTTCAAACCCCTGGCTTGGAATAAAAGAGACTAAAATCAGTGCGGCTACGCTCAAAACTACTCCTAACAATCTTTTAAGGGTTAACATCTCAACCTCCTTATTTAGGGTTTATGGTTTTGGTTTTTTAACTGATTTATCTGCTTTATCTGCTTTTTTAGATTGACAATGAGCTTTTATTTAATTATAGAAAAAATTTTTAAAGAAGTCAATAGTTCGTTGTTTGGAAATTAATAAGATATCTTAAATCTTTAAAGATCTTGCTGTTTGTGCAAGGAGCCTTTTAAATAGAAATTTCCTGTACCAGAATCAACAAAAGCTACAGGAGTTCCATCAGGACCATTAATAACAAAATCCCCGTCACCAGGGGCAGGACTTGCCATATCGTGATCTTCAAAAACAGTGCCGTATACATAAAAATCTCCAGACCAGTCTGTTCCTTTGACCCAAGCTAGAGATCCGCCCCCTTGTTTAATTATAAAATTATCAGTCCCAATAGGCTCCTCAAAAGTCATATCTTGAAACAATCCTCCTTCAATAACCATTGTTCCATCCCTGTCAATTTTAGCCAGGGTGGCAGATCCTCTTTTGATACTAAAGAATGGCCCACAAAGACATTCTGGTTCCATCCCTGAGCTTACAAAGTTAGTTAAAGGACTTACCTCACCAGGAGCCAAACAATCTATCAAACCATCGCAATCATCATCATAGCCATTGTTACATACAGCACTAGTGGCATTCGGATCAGGTTCAATCGCTGTTGAGAGGTATTGTTCAAATATCTCATTATCGCCAACCTCGTGCCATATATAACCAGAGTCAAAGTCAGGGTAAATATTTTTCCAATCTTTCCACCGATGGCAGAGGAGACCCCCTACTGGTAGCGGACCGCACTTAGTGGTTGAAAAAGCGCAGTTCTTGTCTATATTACAAGTCGATGTGACAAAACCCATGCATCCCCCTTCCGGATAATTTCCTAAGTAATGGATATAAGTAGGTCGGATGCATCTATCACTGGGACATCCACCAGGCCCTATATAAGCACAATAACAATCACAAGCCCAATAACACGATGCTGGCACATAATCTCGAGGATACAAAATAAAAGCAGGTTCATAATTTGGTCCGACACAATTATTATTATCAAGAATACAACTACATCCTCCAGGTGGATCATCGTTCTCGTCACAAGTTCCTATGCAATCTCCTACGGCCTGAGCAGTGCACCATCCTCCCTCTTGCGCCTTAACAATCTCCGGCTCCGGCTGTTTTGAATAAAAAACAAAAATAATAATCAAAATAATGGCTATCCCTACAACTAAAGATAAACCGATTAAACCCTTTTTTGATATTTTGATTTTCATTTGGATAATTATGGAGGTTGAACCTCCATAATTTTATGGATTTTCATCGCATTATACTAAATACTAAATACTTAATACTATATACTAAACTATATACCAAGTTGGATTATAACATCGCCAGTGGCTGATCTTATAAGCCCATTTAGTCTTATATCGCCATCCACATCTAATTTAAAGCTTGGACTTGCTCCAACTCCAATGCCAACATTGGTTCCATTATCAAAAATCTGCGAGTTTCCTAGGGTGCCAGTATTTGTAAATTTAGCAACATAGTTAATAGTACCACCACCGTCTAAACCGCCAGAAGGCCAGCTCGATTTACAATCCCCGGCAATACAAAGTTGAGTAGCATTAGCTAAACCAGCTACATCTAATTTATATCCCGGTCCTGTTGTCCCGATACCGACATTGCCGTTTGCTTGGATGGTCATAAGGTTTATGACTGTATCTGGGGCACCTTGATTAACATGAGCAACATGTAGTTTTCCGCTTAAGCCTCCTGTCCCTGTGTTGTACAGTTTAAACGCTCCCGTACCTGCTGTATAGCCTGAAATCTGAGTCAAAAGTAATCCACCCTGTCCAGCCACACCCGGCGAAGAAAGAACTTTAACGTGCCCAGCGATTCCTCCTGCTATTGACGAAAAAAGGGCTCCCCCGTTGACATCAAGTTTGGTGGCAGGATCAGTTGTCCCGATGCCGACATTGCCACCTCCTGCTTGGAGAATCAAGTTATCCCAAGTAATACCCGAACGGCCAGCACTAATGAAACCCCGATTATTAGTAGTGTCATAACCAACAATCGTTCTTTTGCCAGCATCAGTAGCGCCAATTGCCATTATTTGCCCTTTTTCTAAAGAAGAAGCAGAATCAACATTCTGAGCAACCATTAAACGTCCGTGATTGGGATTCGTTGTCCCGATGCCGACATTGCTATTATGATAAATATCTATATCAAGAGTGGGATCACCTCCACCAACAGCAGCCCAGTCACTGTCGCCGCCAGCAGCACCTGTCTCGTCAACCTCACAGACAAGGGTCCCATTACCATCAGCTTTCACTGTCCAGTTTGCTCCATTACAACCAGCTAAACTACTAACTCTGACATTTCCAATTACATGAAGTGCTTCCAGGGGATTTGCTATCCCGATGCCGACATTACCTCCTTTTAAAATGGTAAGGCGTTCATTTACTCCCTCTTCATAGATTCTGGCTCGGCCAGTAATAGCTTCAACTCCTAAAATCCAGGATGCTTGATTATTCTTAAAGCGAAAAGCAGCATGGTTATTGGTTGACTCAACCACTGCTTTTATATCTTCTCCTGCTCCATATACGTGAAGTTTTTCACTTGGACTATCTGTCCCGATACCGACATTGCCGGTATCTACAAAGGTTACTCTGGGCTGAAATGTTCCAGCACCATCTCGGGTACCAAAATGCAGCTTCCATCCAGTATTATCGCCCCAGAAAATTTGAGCTCGATTTGGACTAGCTCCACCTGCGGCGATTGCTAAACCTTTAGGCGCATCAAGCCCTGCTGCCAAATAGCCGCCTGAAATATCTAACCTCGCTCCAGGATCCGTTGTCCCGATGCCGACATTGCCACTTTTTAGAGTCATTGTGTCTACGCCAGAGTTACGAATCACTAAACCACTGTCAGCACCAAGTTTAAATACAGTGGGATTAGCGGCTGTATTGCGGGTAAGTTGTAAAAGAGAATCAGCATCTCCTTTAATCTCTAATTTTGCTCCTGGTACTACTCCGGTTCCGATTCCTACATTGCCAGTGGGAATGGCTCGCATATTAGTTCCCATCGCTCCTCCATATTCCCAGTCACTGTCACCGCCAGCAACACCAGTATCATCAGCAGCACAGTTCCAGATATCAGCACCACCGCTCTTTAAGATTTGGCCAGCAACACAATCTTGAACTTTAATAGTACCAGTGTCAGTAATAGGATTATTAGGAAAAGCGGTCAGGCCAGAGGTCGCATATATGCTAGTTACGCCAGGCACACCAGCACCTGTTTCATCAGTACCACAAACAAGGGTTCCATCGCCAAGAGTATCAATGGTGTCACATCCTACTAAGCCAAGAATTCTGACATCGCTACCAATGTCAGTATTAGTTATCCTTACTCTTTCATCACCATCAGTATAAATAGCTAAGTTGCCATCAGATATTGAATGAAGCCCGGTATCATAATCGCCAATAGCTAAATCAATAGTAGCGTCGTTATCAGAACCAAACCGTCTATAAATTTGAACCCTACCCGCAACATCAAGTTTTGCGTGTACAGTCGATCCTGTCCCGATGCCGACATTACCCCAAACATTTTCAAAAATCACAGAATCTCTTAAAGTAGTGGGCCCAGTAAATTTTGAAATGTAACCATCTGTTCCACTTATATCACCAGCGCCAGCGCCAACACAGTTTGTCCAACCGCTAGCCGCTTCATAACATTTGAATCTGCCTTCTCCTAAATTGTAATAAATGACACCCTCATTATCAGTTGGAGCAGAAGCAAGCCCTTGAAGCCGGAGAGCACCAAGAATATCTAATTTATAAAGGGGGATTTGTTCTCCAATGCCAACAGGACCCACCAAAACACTCTGGCCATCGGGATTAATATAATAAGTATTGGCAGGGGGACCATAACCATAAAATATAGGGGCAGTAATCCCTAAAGGATTAGAAATAATAAGGTGGCCGCTTTTAGTCTGTTCATCACCACCCACATTTATCGGCGCCTCTACATTGTCTCCAGGCGGTTCAGCAGTTGGTTCTTTCCAATCAGCCAGAACATAACCAGCCATTAAACTTAAAATAAAAACACCTAAAATTAAAGCAATTGGTTTAGAGAATTTAAACATAGTTTAGTATAAAGTATTTAGTATTAAGTATTAAGCACTAAAATACTAAACAAATTATTTTTTACAATTTTTACAATA
>DAOWIS010000042.1 GCA_030640805.1 bacterium
AGACCTGATTTCTATAATTTATCTGATTCTTTTTTAAGTTAGAAGTATTTAAATTAGAAGTACCTTGTACACGCATATGCGTGTACAAGGTACATATGAAATTTTATTGAAATTTTATTAAAAAGGATTTTATTTAAAGAAGGGGTCGGGATAAATTTTGGTTAAACTTTCGGAGAAATTTTGTTCTCGTTTTTGGAGATTTTCAAATATTAATTGGAGGTGTTCTCTCTCAATTTTAATTTTTTCTTTTGGTAACTCTAATTCTAAATTGATCGCTGACCAAATACAGAAATAATATATTAAGCCAGCTGAAATCAGAGATAGAAAAAAACCAAAAATTAATATTTTTGGATGGTGTTTAACTAAAATATTTAAAATTGTTTTAAATCTTATTTTCATTGTTTATAAACTTTTAAAGTGAGAGTGCTTTTAAGATAGCCCACTGTTCCGGCGGTAGTAGTTGATGGTATTCCTATAATTGGTGGTATACTCGTTGTTTCAACCCTTTGAATGCTAAAATTTTCAATTTCGGTTAATCGATAGGGAGAATAAGGAGTATTTTCAATAGCCGCTAGAAAACGAGAAAAACTAGAGAAATCCCCTCTTAAAGAAAATTGAAATTCAAAGTAGGGATTTTTGTCTTCACGGGAGGTAATTTTTAAGATTTTGATGGTGTTATTAGTAGATTGAGCAATTTTTTCTAAATTAGCAATAAAATTAACTGTTTCTTCGGAACTAATAAACATTTCTTCAATTTGGGAAAAAATCGGTTGGAGGTTTTGATATGCTTTTTTTTCTTCCTGACTGGCGGATATTCTATTTTCAATCTGAAAAATCTCGGATTTTAGTTCCTTGTATTCTTGAGAAAGAGAAAGAGTTTTGTTTATTAATAGGATTAATCCAAAAATAAATCCAATTATTATTACTATACTTATTATTCCTAAAGAATAAATTTTTTTATTTGAAACCATATTTACCGGGAGATTTTAAAACTAAAAGAAAAATTTATATTAGTGGGATATAAGAAATTGGAAATTGGTGACTCAATTTCTAAAAAACTGGGATTTTCTTCTAAAAATTTTTTGAGAGAAATAACATCCTCTCGTATCGGGCTGAACCCCAAAATTGTTATCTGATGACCTTTTTTTTCATCTGTTAGGAGAACATCTCTGGTAGTAATAGTAGTAAGATAGATATTTTCGGGAATATTTTTAGTCAGTTCCTCTAAGATTGGCGACCAAAACACAAGATTCTTTTGGATATTATATACTCTGTTTATTTTTTTATTCATTGAAGATATTTTTTCGTCGGATTCTTGAGTTAATTTTAGAGCCGGACTTTCCGATAAACTATTAAATACATTTTTTTGAGTATTATAAAAGATAGAGATATAAAGATAATTAGCTACCATCAAAAGCAATAAGACAATTAGAATTGAAATAAAAGTTTTGAATAATATCAAAATTTCTATTTTAATATTTTTGTTCTCTAATTCTTCTTTTTCTTTTTGGGGTAAAAGATTAAAATTAAGCATGTTTTCGGAGGACTAAACCAATGGCCGTGGTGTAAGATAAGGATTTTTTTTGAGAAAATTGAATTTTTTTGGGAATAAAAATATTATTTAGAGGATTACCTAATTGAACTGGAATTTTTAAAGAAGAATTAAAAAACTCGATTAGTCCAATAAGATTAGCACTTCCTCCGCAGAGGATAATTTTAGACATAATTCCATCTGGTAAAAAATCTATTTCCTCATAATAACTTCTGTAATAATCTATATATTCCTTTATTCGTTTGCTTAAATCCTCTAAAATTGGAAAGATGGCCTTATGAATCCTTTTATTTTTTAAACCAAATTTCTTTTTAAGGGATTCGGCCTTAGATTGAGTTAGATTTAGCTCTTTAGCGATTGCTAAATCAAGGTCTTGACCTGAAATTGGAATATGAGAGGTAAAAAGTATTGTCTTGCCGGAAAAAATAGTCAGACCACATCCGGCTGCCCCGAAATCTAAAAGAAGAATAGGATGGGCACGAAATTGCGAAATTAAGCATCTGGCTGCAGCCATTGATTCTATTTCAAATGCCAATGGCTGAATTCCGCTTTCTTTAAAAACCTTTAGATAACTATCAGCTATTTTTTTCGGAATTACTACTACCGAGACATCAGTACGTTTTTTGTTTTTTGATTTAATTAATTCCCAGTCATAATAGATTTTTTCTAATTTTACTGGAATATTAGGTTCAATTTGCCATTTAATTACCTTTTTTATTTCTTCTGAATCAATTTTAGGGAGCCGGATTGCTTTTATAAAGGCTTCTTCTTCGGGGAGAGAACAAATTGCGTATTTGGTTTTTAATTTCTCTCCTTTTATTTTGGTCCGGGCACTCTTAATAATTTCTATTAGCTTATTTTCTTTTTTTATTATCCCTTGTTCTATTATTCCTGGCGGGACTTTTGTTTCTCCAAAGCTTACTAAAGAAAATTTATCTTTTTTCTTTTTTAATTTAATAATTTTAAGAGAAAAATCAGATAAATCTAAGCCAAATATTTCTTTTTTTGGGGAAAAATTAAACATTTTATTATTCTACAGTTGTTGTTGTTCTTCTCCATTTTCCTCGGTTGTAGTTGCTTTTTCTATTAATTCCTCCCAGCCAATAAATTTGTATTCTTCATGGGTGGGAAAATAAGGAGGAGGATTATAGGTTAGCGAAAAGTCATACATTATTTCTGTCTTTGTGTAGCCGGAAATAACTTTACCTTTAGAATCTAACCAGGTAAAAGCCCAGAACTTATTACTGATTATTGAGCCGTAAGTTTCAATCTTATTACGAATAGAATCAGGATAGTGATATCGGAATACATGACCTTTTTGAGCAAGCATTACCGCCTTAATCATTAATTTATCAGGAGCATAAAAGGGAATTAAAATATCTTTTTGAGCAATTAGTCCCAAGACCGAATCAGAGTCAATATAATCTATATCTCCGTTTATAATTATTTTAGCATTAGTTTCCGAAAGGTCAGGAAATCTGGCTGCCACTAAAGTAGTTCTTCCTTTTATTTCTCCATCAACCCAAACATCATCTTCAACAAAAATAGGAGCGCAATCAGAGGATAATTTATAATTCTGAAAAGAGTCTTCATCTAAAACTAAAATATCATTTGATTCTTCTATCCATCCTTCTCCGTTATAACCCCGGACAGGAGGTTGTAATTCTTTTACTTTATAAACATCAAAACTACCATTATTTTTAAATTTGATATAATAGCCATGGTATTCTGAAGTAGTGCTGGCAAAATATGTCTCAGATGATTGAGATATCTCTTTTAATAAAGATAAATCTTGAGTAATACCCCCAAAATGTATAATTGGAACCGGAAATTTCCAGAGTCCATTTTCTCCTCCTTCTCCATCTCCCCAAATTCCCGGTTTTTCTGTTGGTAGATCACAGGGAATGTCATAATCATGGATTATTTCACAAGTATAAGTTGCCTTAGCAGAAGTAGATAATGAATTTTGTTCAGCATCCATTCTAATACCTCCGTTTGAATGGATAGGTCCCTTTAACTCTTCATTTTTTTTGAACCAGACATTTTCATTGGTTAAAAAAGAATATTTAGCCAAGGTCTCTTTGGCATATTTAACCCTTATTGTTCTTTTAATTTCGGGGTATTTTTCGGTCCAGCCAGTGGATTGGATTATGGCTGGTCCGCAAGCCGAAGGAGGAGTAACTTCTAATAAGAATTGTCCAATCACTTCTCCCTCAGGATCTGAATATTGGTGCTGGTAGGGACCCTCCTCCCCAGTGCCATCTTGATAATCATCGGGGTCATAAGTGAGGTGCCAGCCATAGTAATGGATCCCCGCTTCAGCAATTTCTAAACTTTGAAAATAAGCCACCTCTTGATTAATGCTTTTTAATTGAATGATGATTACTCTTACCAATCCAGCCAGAAGAATTACAAATATAAAAGAAAATACAAGAACTAAAGGAAGAATTAAACCTTTTTGATTATTAGTTTGTGATTTGGAAAATTTTAATTTCATCTTTTGTGTAATTAATAACTAATTTGGTAACAGATTATTTTAGCTAATGGATATTTTTTTACTATTTCAGCCCGTAGAAGCAGATAGACGCTGATTGAGAACGCTGATAAACGCTGAAATCAGCGTCAATCGGCGTAGCTATCAGCGTTAATCAGCTTCTATTGTCAACCCCAAACTAATACTAATTCAGGGCCAATAGCCAAAGTGTTACTGAATTAATCAGATAGTATATATTAACCATTGGTTTTTAGACTTCTTATTTGAACATCTGACTCTAAAATAAAATCACTTGGTAGCCGATTAGGATCAATATTGATTTCAAGGAGAACCTGTATTAATTTAACTTCTGAAAGTTGAACAGAGGAAGAAGGAGGATTATTATCAGTATCTTCTGGCCAATTTTCGTTATAGTAAAGAAAAATAGGATTAGAGTCGTTCAGAATATATTTTGAGAGAATATTGATTTTTTCTCTTTTAAAAGGATAAAAGATAGGCCAACCTGAGGGATTAATTACTCCTCTTTTTAAATTTGTTTCTTCTAAGAAATATCTTACTCTTTCTACTTGGTTGTCTTTATCTACGTCGCTGTAAAAAATGAGTTCAAAATCATCGGCTTTTTCAAGTTGAAAGGAGCCATTATGACCTTCTTTTGCTTCTTTTAATTCTTTGCTTATCGTTTCTATTCCCCATTTTGCCTCGTTAATGGCTTGAGTTTGTTGAAAGGTATAGTAATAAGTTTTATAACTCCAAAGAACAAAACCAATTAGGGTCTCGGAAAGCAAAACCAAAATAATAGCAGTTACAACAGTTTCAATTAGAGTAAAACCTTTTTTAGTCATATTATTCAATCCATTTGAGGTGTACCTGATGGCTCACAAGGCTCTGGACCATCTTCAAAAAGATAACTCGTTAGGTAAATAATATCATCCATATCTACAATTTCATCTAAATTAACATCTGCACAAGCAGTAATGGGTTCACATAATGGCGGCGGACCACCATACAATAGATAATTCTCCAACATGACAATATCTACTACGTCTGTTTTCCTATCGGCATTAATATCACCACATTTTGTCCAATAGATGGCTACATCAGTGATTAAAGTTATCTCTCCCCCTAAAAAAGTAGCCCAATCAACCCTTACTTTTGCTCGTTTGTAATCGTTAGGCAGAAGATCATCAGGATACATTTCGTCAAAAGGATCATCAATGTAAAATATTGAAGTTATTAGATTGTAGGTAATATTATTTCGGGTGATTTCTTCTGTTGCTTCTAGAATCCCCGGGGGAGTTCCGTCTATAATTCCTATCTTTACATAAGGAAGATTTCTGATTAGTTCTATTCTTTGCTCAGCCAAAAATAGAGCAGTGGCTTTGGCTTTGGAATTGGCTAAAACACTGAGCCCTAATCTAAAGGCTCCAAAAATTCCTAAAAAGACAACGGCTAACAGACCCGCTCCAACTACAATATCAATTAGGGTAAACCCTGTTAAATAATTTCGCCCTCGCCCTGTTAAATTGCCTTTAGCATTATTTAACGGGGTGAAGCGAAATTGCCGCAAAGCGGCATTTAACAGGGTAAATCCATGGTTTTTTATTTTCATTTTTAGAAAACGGAGAACCGTTCTCCGTTTAATTTTAGAAAGCCCCCATTATTCCATATAAGGGTTGAATAATAGAAACGGCAAAGAAACCTACCGCTAATCCGACAATAACAATTAAAAGTGGTTCAATAATAGAAGATAAGTTTTTAGTGGCTTCGGCTACCTCATCTTCGTAAAAATCAGCTAATTTGTTTAAAATACTACTTAAATTTCCGGTTTCTTCTCCTACGGCTATCATTTGGATTAATAAAGTAGAATATATTTTCTTTCGAAATGATAAAGTTTCAAAAAGTGTCTTTCCTTTACTGATTTCCTTTGAAGCGAAAATTAAAGAATTTTTAAAATGAACATTTCCTAAGGTGTTAGAGGTAATCTCCAAAGATTTTATAATTGGCACTCCGCTCTCAATTAAAGAACCCAAAATTCGTGCGGTTCGACCGTTATTTAATTTTAAGATAATTGGACCAATTATTGGGAGTTTTAAGGAGATCGAATCAATTATTCTTTTACCATCCTTCGTTTGCCTTAATTTTATTATCAATACAAGCAAGATTAGAAAAATCAAGAGCCCGGCCAGCCAATGTTGATTTAGAAAATTTCCTGTTCCCATAAGTATCCTTGTAGTTATAGGTAGTTCAGCTCCCATTTCAGCAAATAATTCAGAAAATTTTGGAATAATTAATATTATACTTAAAATTCCTATTATTATCATTAATCCTACTATAAAGGCAGGATAAATCATTGCTCCTTTTAGAGCCGAAATTAATTTATATTCTTTTTCTAATTGGAGAGTCAAAATTTTAAGAACACTTTCTAATTTTCCCATTTTTTCTCCAGCTCTTACCATATTACAAAATAACTCGCTAAAAATCTTAGGATGTTTTGAAAGAGCATCAGAAAATGTTTTTCCCTTCATTAAATCATTTTTTATCTCTAAGATTATGTTTTTAAATTTTTTGTTTTTTGTTTGTTTAGCCAGTACATTTAAGGCTCGAGAAATTGCGAATCCTGATTCAACCATTACGCTTAAATTTCGGCAAAACATCATTTTGTCTACTAAGGATATTTTTCCCATCTTAAAAAGAAAAATATCTTTCTTTTCTTTTCTCAGTTTAGCTGAAATTAAAATTTCTCCTTTAACCGAAAGAATTCTAGCTAACTCTTTTTTATCTATTGCTGATAGGGTTCCTGACCTAATTTCTCCTTCTAAAGTTTTAGCTTGGTAACGAAATATAGGCATAGTTTTATTCTACTTAATACTTAATAGTTAATACTTTATTCCCTAATTACTCTTAAAACTTCTTCAATACTGGTAATTTTTTGGGCGCTTTTTATAAATCCATCTTCTAACATTGTTATCATTCCTTCCCTTTCGGCTTCTTTTTGAATTTTTCCGGTAGAGCCGCCTTTTAGTATTAATTCTTTTATTGGTTCAGCTATTTCTAAGACCTCAAAAATTCCTATTCGTCCTTTATAACCGCTAGGACAGGCCTTGGTGGTTTTTACTTTGCCAAATTTAATATCCTGCCAGGTAGCTTCTTTTTCTATTATTTTTTCTTTTTTTAGAATATTTAATATCTTTTCTGTATTATATTTTTTCTTTAAATTTTTTATTTCCTCTTCTTTGAGATTATACTCTTTTAATCCCGAGCACAGTTTTCTTACCAATCGTTGAGCAATTATAAGTTTAAGAGTTGAGGCAATTAAAAATGGTTCTACTTTCATATCTAAAAGCCGAGATACAGATCCAGCCGCGCTGTTAGTATGGAGAGTAGAAAGTACTAAATGACCAGTCAGAGCAGCATTGATGGCCAGGGCTGCTGTTTCGTTGTCCCTTATTTCTCCCACCATAATAATATCCGGATCCTGGCGGAGTAAATTCCGGAGTCCGTTAGCGAAAGTGAGACCAATTTTTGGATTGACCTGGGTTTGATTAATCCGGGGCATAGTGTATTCAATTGGGTCTTCAATGGTAGCAATATTTACAACGGGGTCATTTAAAATATCCATTATAGTATAAAGAGTAGTTGTTTTTCCACAACCAGTGGGTCCGGTTACCAGTATTAATCCGTTAGGTCTTTTTATATTAAAATGAACTTTTTCTAGACCCTCTCCTCTTATCCCTAAACCTTCAAGAGAAACTCCTTTTGAGTCTTCGGGAAGAAGCCGCATTACTACTTTTTCTCCATAGAAAGTAGGAAAAACCGAAACTCGAAAAGAAAATCTATAATCCTTAGTGACTATTTTAAATCGACCGTCCTGAGGTAGTCGATGCTCATCTAATTTGAGATTAGAGAGAATTTTTATTCGGGCTGTAATTCCAGAATGAGTTTTAAGAGGAAGAGTCATTACATCCCGCAAGATTCCATCAATTCTATATCTTATTAAGAGTTCTTTTTCTTGGGGTTCTATGTGAATATCGCTGGCTTTTTGTAGAATAGCATGTTTAAGCAAAGAATCGACCATTCTGATGATGGGTAATTCTTTACCCTCACTACCAAAATTTTGGTGTGAGGATTTAACGACTTTTTCTAAAGTTTTTGGTATTTTCTCCCCTTCTTTTTTAATGATTTTCCCAAATTCTTTTCTCAGACTTTCTTCATATTGAGATAGAACGTTTTTAATACTTTCAGGCGTAGTTAAACGAGGCAGGATTTTTAAATTAGATTTTTTCTTTATAAATTCGATGGTTTGAAGATCTTTAGGATCAAGCATTGCTACCTCAAGGTTATTTTTTTCTTTTTTGAAAGCAATGATATTATGATGTCGAGCAA
This sequence comes from bacterium, assembly GCA_030640805.1. GTDB lineage: Bacteria > Patescibacteriota > Minisyncoccia > Minisyncoccales > DAOWIS01 > DAOWIS01. The sequence goes on from DAOWIS010000042.1 coordinate 8,430, forward strand.
TAGGTTGAGGGATAATTTTCAGAACCCCTAAGGGGATTTTTTCTTTTTCTAAATTTATGAAAGGAATACCTAAAATATAGGCCTGGAGCCGGATTAAATCTTCTCTTTTTACTACTTCTTGATTAACTAAAATTTCTCCGAAATCTCTACCGGTTTTTTCAGCTATTTTCTTGGCTTTCTCAATTTCTTTTTCTTTAGCCAATCCAAAACTAAGAAGGGCTGATTTAAGTTGTTTTGGTTCTATTCTCATGTTGTAGAAGCAGATACACGCTGATATCTACGCTGATATCTTTCTGCGTTGTTCTGCGTTTTGTTCTGCGTAGTTCTGCGGAGCGCTTGTTAGGTCTATTTACTCTCTTAAAGAAATAATCAAAAGTATTACCAGGTTATCTATATGCTGTCTTCGAAGGTGGGTTTTTTAATTTGATAAAATATTCCTAAGGGGATTTTCTGGCTTCGCTTGAAAGATTTTTCTATTGCCAATCGGAGATTATTTTTTGGGTAATCTTTGCCTAAATAATAAATTCTTTTTCGGTAAAATTCGGTAGTATCATTAAAACTTACGCAGGGTTGCAAAATATCAACAAAAGAAAATCCCTTGTGCTTAATTGCCTCTTTAATTATTTCTTTGGTTTTGGGAATGTCTCTGGCAAAAGCTCGAGCCACAAAAGTTGCTCCAGAGGCCAGCATCAAAAATATCGGATTTAGCGGTTCTTCTATGCTTCCTTTGGGAGTAGAAACACCTTTAAAATTTTTAGGACTAGTAGCTGTAAATTGACCAGTAGTTAGAGCAAAAACCTGATTATTATGAATTAACATTGTAATATCACTATTTCTTTTAGCCGTATGAATCAAATGTGATATCCCTTCATCATAAGAATCGCCATCGCCGGAAAAGCCAATAGGAATTAAATTAGGATTAGCAATTTTTATTCCGGTTAAAGTAGGAGGGACCCGGCCATGAATTGAATAAAAACTGTTTAAGTTTAGATAGTCCATTATTTTAGCGTGGCAGCCAATACCGCCAGAAATAACAATATTTTCTAATTTTATTTGTTTTTCTTTGACTAATTCTAAAACAGCTTGCTGAAAAGCAGTCAGAATTCCAAAATCTCCACAACCCGGACACCAAGTATTTTTAACTTTTGTGAGTAGATTCATGAAATATTCGAAGAAATTCCCGAAGTTCAACTTCATAAATTTATCGAAGTTGAACTTCGATAGTTTGAAATTAGAAAATCTTATTTAATTTCTTTGCCAATTCAAAAGGGTCAAAAGCTCGAGAGTCATATTTTAATATTTTATTTTTAATATTAAAGCCAGTTTTTTCCCTGATAATGGAAGCCAATTGTCCTTGGTAGTTTAGTTCAACATCCACAACTTTTTTAGCTGATTTAAGATGGGGTTCCAATTTTTTTACATCCAAGGGTTCCAGCCAAATTACCTGGATAAACTTTGCTGGTTTTTTTAGATATTTCATTGCTTCCAGAACTGCTCCCTTGCTTGAACCCCAGGAAATAATTAAATTTTCAGCATTTTTTTCTCCAAAGATTTTAATTGTTTCTGTTTTCTTCATTTCTTGCTCAATTGCTTTCAGTTTTCTAAATCTTTTTTCCTGCATTTCTTTTACTTCTTTTGGATCTTCAGTGGTATAACCAAATTGATTATGCTCATAACTACTAAATTTTACTACTACATTTTTTTTACCGGGGAAAACCAAAGGAGAAATTCCATCAGCTGTATTTAAATATCTTTTATAATTTTGAGAAGGATTTTTCTTAATTTTTCCTCTTTCTATTTTAATTTTAGCAGAGTTAAGAAAAGAAGTCATAAGACTTTCCGAAAGATGTTTATCAGAAAGAATGATTACTGGAACTTGAAATTTCCAAGTTAGGTTCAGGGCTTGAGCGGAAACTAAATAGGCCTCTTCCTGGTCTCCCGGCCCTAAAAGTATTCTGAGAAATTCTCCCTGACCAGCTGCTCTAACAAATTTTAAGTCGGCCTGGGCCGTATAAGTAGGCACTCCGGTTGAAGGAGCGGCTCTTTGTGATTCTACTATCACTAAAGGTGTTTCACTCATTCCAGCCAAGCTGAATGCTTCTTGCATTAAAGCAAATCCCCCACCCGAAGTTCCAATCATTGTTCTTTTGCCGGCAAAAGAAGAACCTAAAGCCATATTAATTACTCCGATTTCGTTTTCCGGCTGAATGACTTTAATTCTATATTCTTTTTTATGGGAAGCCAGATGATGAAGGATGCTGGTTGCTGGTGTCATTGGATAAGCAATATAACAATCTAATCCGGCTCGAACTGCTCCCTTCGCTATCGCCTCATTTCCAGAAATCAAAACATTTTTGCTTTTTAGGGTTTTAGATGTTTTAACTTTTAACTTAGAACTTTTAACTTTTAACTTTTTTGGGTGTTGGTAGCCAATTTTCGCTAATTCAATATTAGGCCTGGCTTTATCTTTAAATGTTTCTCTAAATACTTCAAAAAGTTTTTCTATTTTAATTCCTAAATAATAACAGAGAGCGCCCAGAGCCACTGAATTTCTCATAACAGGACTAACTTTCATTTCTTTTACTGATTTGCTCATGGGTAGAGCGACACTTGGGATTTTTTTGGGAGGAGTTGCTTTATCTTCATCATAAAAAACAATCCCCTCTTTTCTTAATTCGGGAAGATGTTTATCTAAAGTATCTTGATTGAGAGCTACTATTATATCTGCTACATTATAATGGCTCCAAATTTTACTTTCGGAAAAAATTACTCTGGTAAAATTATGACCTCCTCTTATTAGGGACTGATAATCAGCTAAAACAAAAACCTCTTTTCCTAATTTATTCAAAAGTTCTCCCAGGGTTTTTCCGGCTTCTTTTATTCCATCTCCAGCTTCTCCTCCAAACAAAACCGAAATAAAATTATTTTTTTTATTTATCATAAAATTATTTATGTTATATATTTGTAATTTTTAATCCTTTCTTCTTTCTTAAAACTTTCCAATATTCAGGATTGTTGATCCTATTATTGATCATTGTCTTTTTTATAATTGGTTTTTTTATATCCTTTTTTGTTTGAAGATTTTCTTTTTTCTGTTGATAGATAATTTCAAATTTAGACTTTTTATCAAAGAGAGATTTTTTATTGATGCCAACTTTCTGTTTTATGATCGACAAATAATTTTTATTTATTTCATAGCCAATGGAATTTCTTTTTAAGTCTTTAGCAACTTTTGTTGTAGTACCACTTCCCAAGAATGGGTCTAAAACTGTTTCGCCAACAAAGCTAAACATCTTAATTAACCGTCTCGGTAGTTCTTCTGGAAACATAGCAATATGTTTATTTTGTTTTTCACCGGCAAAATTCCAATGACCAGTAAAATACTTTCGCCACTCTTCTTTAGATAATTTTGATTGTTCCTTTATTTCTTTGGAAACATTATTTAGTGAACTACCTAATTTTTTAAATAAAAGTATAAATTCATAATCAATTTCAATCAGTCCGTTTCTTGGATAAGGAAAGGAACCCATTACTGAAGCACCGCCAGTTGTATTCATTGTAGTTTTCTTTTGCCAAATAATCGCTCCCATATAATCAAAGCCAATTGACTCACAAAATTTTATAATTTCTGTTCTGATTGGTATTATTTTATATCTTCCATAAGTTACAGCTCTGGCAAATTGGTCTCCAATATTTACACACAACCTGCAGCCGGGATGTAAAACTCGATAACATTCCGCCCAAACTTTATTTAAATTATCAATGTATTCTTCGTAGGTATTATTGAAACCAATTTGCTTTTTATCTCCATAATCCTTGATTTGCCAATAAGGTGGTGAGGTAATAACAAAATGAACCGATTTTTCTTGCAATTCGGTCATATTACGGGAATCGCCAATTATAATTTTATGATTTGTGGACATAATTATTGTTTTAGAATCTCATCTGCGTTTATTTCTAGACCCGATTTAGTTTTATTATAAAAAATGATTTTACTCTTAATTTCTTCTCTTAGAGCATCTTTTGTTTTGTAAGTCATTGGTTTGATGGATACTGGAATATTACCTATAAATCCATCTATGCCTTGCGATTCCTCTTTTGGTTCAGCAAACCTATAATTAGCATTTTTTATTGAAGCAACTTTCTTCAAAATTATTTCTTGAAATCTTAAACCAATGAAAGTTTTTTCTAAAACTAAATCCTCAACCCATTTTTTAATCATCGGTTTATTAATCGATTTTATCGCCCCCTTTAAATTATTCATCATTTCATTAATTTTCTCTGTAGCATTCTCAATGGCATTTGGATATTTTGAAAGATACCACTTTTTCCATCCTTCATAGGTTTTTTCTGGACACTCTTTGATCAACTCTGACAGTTGTCCAACAACTCGGGGTCTTGTGCCTTGGGCATTTTGATTAGCCAAATTTATCAATTGAGTTGTATATCGAGGGAAATCTTTTACTTCGCCAATAAGTTCTCGAACTAATTCCTCATTCTTAATTTTAATCATAAAATTATTTTTTTCATAAGATTTATTTATTATATCATTATAAAATTTTAATCAAAAGTTAGCAAACAAATATCAACGAGGCCGGGTCTCGTTGATAAATTTGACAGATTATAATTAGTTTGCTATACTTTAAGCGTTGTTCTTTTAAATTTTAATCTTAAATTTTCTATAGAGCTTTGCTAATTTATTGGTAAATATAAGGCATTTAAACTAAAAACAAAAGAAAGGAGATAAATATCGTAAAAAAATGTTTTCTCTAAACCAATAAAGCAAAAACTGAAAGAGAGGTGTATGAAATGAAGAATTTTGTGAAAAAAGGTAACCTATGGTTATTGGTGGCTGTATTTAGCCTTACTATGATCCTTATCTGGGCACTTTTTACGAATCAAAGCCTTAATAAAAAGGTTGCTACATTAGAAGCAAGAAATGATTCAATAACGACCGTTCTTTTAGATACCTGTCTGCAGCGAAATCCTGATGAATTCATGAAGAAATGTGCCTCTTATGTAGTAGATATTGTTTTTCCAGAGCCAGTACTCAAAAGTATGGCTAATTCTTGGCAAACACTTGCTTCATTTCTAGAAGATCAAGAAAAATCAATAGTATCGCTCAAGGAAGATTTAGGAGCGATAACCATCCTGAGATTAGAGACTGAGGCAATATGCGAAGAAGCAAAACAGATGCGTGAAGAAACAAAACAGACGCGCGAAGAAGCAATAAAGGATCGAGAAGAAACAAAAAAGG
>DAOWIS010000048.1 GCA_030640805.1 bacterium
GAGGCAAATCTAAAATTTTCTGATCATTAGTATAACTGTGAATAGTGGTCATAAAACCCTTTTCTATCTCAAAATTATCATCTAAGACCCTTACCACTGGCGCCAAACAATTAGTAGTACAGGAAGCCATAGAAACTATACCATCTTTAAGATTATAATTTTTTTCATTTACTCCTAAAACAAAAGTGGGAACTTCAGGGCTTTTAGAGGGAGCTGAAATAATTACTCTCTTTGCCCCGGCCTTGAGATGTTTTTTTGCCCCTTCTAAACCAGTAAAACGACCAGTACATTCTAAAACAATATCTATATTTAGGTCTTTCCAGGGAAGATTTTCTGGATCTTTTTGAGTAAAGACCGGGATATTTTCTCCGTCCACCTGAATACTATTTTCGCTAACTCCTACTGACTTATCGTAAATTCCATATAAAGAGTCATATTTCAAAAGATGAGCCAATGTCTGGGTATCAGTCAAATCATTAATAGCCACCACTTTTAAGTCAGGATGTTTTTCAAAAATTCTTCTTAGGGTTGGCCGTCCAATTCGACCAAAACCATTTATAGCAATATTTATCATAAATTATTCGCAACTCCCGCTGGAAGAAGGAGATGTCCCTCCTCCAAATCCGGTTGAGGCTACATCATTAGAAAGAGTTTGGGAGCACCCTGGAGGCGCTGTGGTAAATGACTGACAAACAATTTTTTTCAAGTTCTCTGGTGAACGAGGATTTATATTTACAACTTTGTCATTAATTATAAAAGTTGGAGAACCTCTTACTTCATATTTTTCATTGAGATCACCGTGAACATCAAATTCAGGATATCTTCCATTGAGCCAACTATCTTTATCATTATATTGAGCAGTAATACTGTATTCTTCATCAGTTGCTGATATGCAAGAATTAAGTTTTGTCTTATCTATTTTTGCTTCATCAAGACATTTAGTAAAATTATCTTCTTTTACAAAACAATTAAGATAAGCGCTGTATTTTTCTTTTTCTTCTTTTTGGACGCAGTACTGTCTTAAGTTTTCATCAATTTCTTTTTTGCCATGCATAGCATAATCAACAAAATAAATTCCCATATCTGCCTTTTCTTTCAATAAATCATAAACAGGCAAAAATGCCTTTTCTGCCTGAAGACCAAAAGGGCAGTACGACATCGCAAATAATTTTAGATCAGGTTTATCTCTTTTAGAAATTTCCTGGGATTGATTCTCCTGATTATCTCCCTCAGGATTCTCGGTTATTTTCTCGTCTAAATTAATTCCTTGAGGAAATAAAAATTTACCATCTTTAGTAATATAGGAATCAAAATCCTGGTCTCCTATTTTTAATTTAATCTTATATAAATCTCTTTCTTCTTCTATGGCAATTAAATCAGCGGTTGCTCCTTGAAGTAAATTATGGTTAATGTAATTCAGGGCTTTTTCTCCAGCTTCTTGTGAAGAAAAATTTTCCGAACCAAAAGAAGGAATTTTTTTAAATCCATCGGAGAATATAGATATTACCAAAAGTATTACTAAAATTAATAAGCCAATTTTTAGAAATTTTTCCATATTCAATCAAGTTTAAGTATTTTAGAAATTTCCTCTTTATTAAAACCAATGATAATTTTGCCGTCAATATCCACTACTGGTACTCCCATCTGCCCGGATTTTTCAACCATTTCTTTTGCGGCATTCTGGTCTTCAGCCACATTAATATCTTGAAATTCAATCCCCTTCTCTTTTAACCATTCTTTAAGAGTAAAACAATAAGGACACATTTGAGTAGAATACACCTTTATCACAATATTTTTTTAATAAAATCTTTAATTTCTTTGCCGAACTTTTTGTCTTTTAATGCCATTTCTATTCCAGCTTTTAAATACCTAATTTTATCTCCGCAGTCATACCATTTTCCTTTTAATTCATAACCATAAACGGTTTTCCCCTTATCTATCATTTTTTCTAAGGCATCAGCCAAAATAATTTCTCCTTTTTTATTAGGTTCTAAATTTTCAAGAATCTCAAATACTTCAGGCGTTAAAACATATCTTCCGACAATGGCTAAATCAGATGGTGCTTTATCCAATGATGGTTTTTCAATAATTCTTTTTATCTTAAATAAACGGTCGGCTATTTTTTCCCCTTCTATTATTCCATAAGAAGAAATCTTTTGTTTTTCCACTTTCTGAAGAGCTATCACTGGTTGGCGATAGTTTTTAAATATATCTATCAATTGGTTGACGCAGGGAGGTTCACTTTCAATTATATCATCACCAAACAAAACTAAAAAGGGTTTATCTCCTATTAATTTTTTTGCTTTTAAAACTGCATCTCCATCTCCGTTTGCTTTTCTCTGAATCAGGAAATTAAATTTAGCTGAATTAGAAATATTTTTTACTTCCTCTAATAATTTTTTTTCATTTCTTTTTTTTAAAAATTCTTCCAATTCCCGATTAGGAGTAAAATAATCCTCAATTGATTTTTTCTTAGAATTGACTACAAAAATTATTTCTTTTATTCCAGAACTTACTGCTTCTTCCACAGCGTAATGAATAAGGGGCTTATCTACCAAAGGAAGCATTTCCTTAGCAATGGATTTAGTGATCGGTAGAAATCTTGTACCCAGTCCAGCGACCGGTAAAATTGCTTTCATAGTTCTACTTGTGAGTTATTGCCTATTATAAGTTTATGGCCAGAAGGAAGAGTTTGAAAAGCAGAAGTAACTACTGCCTCCTCTCCGATTATGCTATCAACAATTTTTCTTTTAAAAGAATTAATTTTAGCTTTATTTAAAATTATAGAGTGCTCAATTTCCGTAGATTGTATTTCCACATTATTGCCAATAGAGTTATAGGGACCAATATAAGAATCTTTAATTTTAGAAAAATTTCCAATAATTACTGGTCCGCGGATTAAGGTCTTTCCTGAAATTCTGGTTCCTTTCCCTATTTGGACTTTTCCCTCCACCACTACCCTTGGTCCTAATTTTCCCTGAATATTATTTTTAATATTTTCTAAAATTAAAGCGTTTCCTTCTAGTAAATCTTCGGCTTTGCCGGTATCTTTCCACCAGCCAGTAATCTCTTCATAGCCAATACGATATCCTTTAGAAATCATTTTACTGTGAAGGTCAGAAATTTCTAACTCTCCCCGCCAACTTGGTTTAAGTTGAGGCAAAATTTTAAAAACAATTGGCTGGTAAATATAAATTCCGGTTACCGCAAAGTTGCTTTTCGGTCTTTTTGGTTTTTCCTCAACTTTTATAATCCTGCCTCTTTTTATCTCGGGAACACCGAATCTCTCAGGATCTTTGACTTTAGATAGGGTTATAAAAGCATTGTATTTTTCTTTTAAAAATTTTTTGACAAGTGGCTTAATAGAACCTAAAACAATATTATCTCCTAAATAAAAAACAAATGGCTCGTTTTTTAGATAAGGACGAGCAACTTTTACAACATGAGCCAGCCCCTTTGGTCCGCCAGTTTGCTCAAAATACTTAATTTTCAATCCCCATCTTTTTCCGTTTCCAACGACTTTGGGTAGTTCTTTTTCTCCTGGATTAACATTAATAAAAACCTCTTTTATTCCTGTCTCGGCAATTTTTTCTAAAGCATAAAAAAGCAATGGCTTATTAGCCAAAGGAATTAAGTGTTTATTAAGAGTATAAGTTATTGGCCGAAGCCGAGTACCATGCCCTCCGGCTGTAATCAGAGCTTTCATAACTTTTTTATTATATAAAAATTATCTACAAAGGTCAATAAGGTCTCAATCCTAGTGAATTTTTAAGTTGTACCTTGTACAAGTATATGCGTGTACAAGGTACATTCCTTACTACTTCTATTTTCAGAACTATATGTTAATTAGAAAAAAATTCTTCTGTGGATAAGTTTATTGTTTAATTCTCAAAAATCAGTTAGAATAAAAATGGTATCCTTAAAAATTTAAAATAGGTTGAATTATGAAATCAGATCATGAAGATGACAATTGAAGTGATGATTGAAGCACATATTGGGGGCTGAAAGGAGAGGTTTTATGGTTAAAAAACTCTCTTTCTTCTTGTTTTGGGTAATACTGGGAGTCCTCGCGATGACTTCCACGGTCTTGGCAATTCACACTGGGCCATAAAGGGAAAATTTGGTCCTACAAAGACCATCTACCCAAAACAGGCAAAAGGCGGTGAGAATCTCACCGCCTTTAATTTTTTTCTTGACAAATAGAAATGGGATTTAGTAAAATGAAAATGATAGCCCATTTTACTTCGTAGTTCTTTTACTTCTTTTTTTCTTCTTTTTTGTCCTGCCAAAGCCAGCACTTTTGATTGAGAGCGTTTCTTTCCTTTCTCTTCCAATGTGCTGGCTGTTTATTTATAATACTACAATTATATATAAAATAAGAAGCCAAGGATTCGACCTTGGCTTCTTTAGTCCATTGGATATCTTTCTAGATAGTCAGCCAAACTTAGAATAGCATAAATCACACTTAAGAAAAGAACTATTGTCAGTAGATAAATGAACCAAGAAAACAAAGAGCCGCCGTATTGTTTCTCAAGACCCACAGAAAGAAACCAGAAAAACACTGTTCCAAATTGTAAACCCATTTTTCTTTTACCATAACGGCTAGCTCTAATGTCTACCTTTTTAACTATTCCTACTGTTCCACTGATAATTAAAGAAAGTTCCAGAACAATAGTTAAAGCCACTAAAGCCACTACTAAAGAAAAAATGGCTTTATTTTGAATTTCTTGAGGCCAATACCGAAGAACTAAAATAATAAGGAGCGAACAGATAAAAATCTTATCTCTTAATCTGTCAAACATTGCTCCAAACTGGGTTTCAGTTTTAAATTTCCTGGCGAGCCAGCCATCTAATTTATCGCTCATTCCAACAATTAAGACAAAAAGAATAATCAACCAAATCTTTTCGGGACAGTAAACAGCCAAGGAGATTGTCCAGAAAACAAATATCAATCCTAAAAGGGTAACAAGATTAGCTACATTTAAGATTTTTTTCATGACTCTATCCTCTCTGTTTTTATCTATTATTAAGTTCTCGTTAAATTTTCAAATTACTAACATTTTTTTAACATAAAATTTAATTCTTAGCAAATTTGAAAAGAACAAAAAATTTGACACGAATTAAATTATATGCTATCTTATTAGGAGAAAAGGTGATTTTAACAATTTAAAATTTTAGAAGAGAGGTGAACAAAATGAAGTGGATAATTCTAATCCTCGGAATATTATGTTTTATTAGCATCCTTGCCATAGTTCTTGCTCCAGTCCTTGCACCCTTATACGCCCTTACTATAAATTTTAATGGTTTTATTCTTCCCCTAGCGGCTTTTGGAGCTATGTTTCTTATCCTCTTCAGGGTATGGGACTAACTGGGACTAAAAAACTAAAAAAGGCTCACTAACCTATCAGTGAGCCTTTAATTTTACCACAATAATGGTAAGATTGTCTTCTCCTCGCTGTTCCTCAAGAACTTCCTGTTTCAGGAGATCTGCTACCTCACTGGTCTTTTCGCAGTGTTTAACACAGAGACTAATATCTTCATTTTTCATCTCATCAAAAAGACCATCAGAGGCAATAATCAGCCATTTATCTTCTGGTTGAATATCATACTGTCCAACTGAGGGAGTAGCAATAACTCCAACTGATTTAAACTTTTCATCTCCCATTGAACGAGTTGGCATAAGTCCCTGTCCACCCAGAACAATATATGGCTCTTTAATAATACCTCCTTCCCGAAGTATTCTCTTTTTTTCCTCATCATCTGAAAGCCGATGATCTCGCGTCAACTGCAAGCCACTGGTTTTTCTAAGAATAATAATTCTCACATCGCCAACATTTGCCCAGAATATTTTCTTATTGCGAAGAAAAAAATTTGCAGCCGTGGTTCCTGAATCCTGATGAGAAACCTCTTGAGAAATCTTTTCATAAGTTTTAATAAAAGCCTCTTCCTCGTCTATATCGGCTTCTAATTTTTCCAGAAAAACTTTATGAAGATTATCTGCTGCATACTCGGCGGCAAAACTTCCTCCGTGACCATCATAAACGCCGCCAAAAAGCCATCCTTTTCCTTGAAAGTTCTTATCAAGATAATACCTATCTTCCATTTCCTTCCTTCTTCCAATCTCAGAAACAATAGCAATTTTAAAGAGCACAGTACACCTCCTCTCTTATCTATCTAAATTTCTTAAAACTTAATGTTTTTTCTTTTTTCCTTTTCTTCTTTTTTCTTTTTTCTATTTAAGAAAAATATAATAAGTAATAAAATAAGAATCAGACCAAGGAAAAATAAAATAGTCTGCCAATTAAAATCAGAAAAAAATCCACCAATTCCAGCCAATAATTTATTAAATCCTTTAGGTTCTTCTTCTAAAGCTACTGTTCCTTTTTTAGTTTCTTCTTCAGCTATTTCTTCTGTTTCTGTTGCTCCTCCCTCTAAACCAACTAAACCTTCTTCGCCTTCAGCTCCCTCTAAAGGAGGAGTTATTGGAGTCGTTTCTTCGGGTCTTTCAGTTTCTTCGGTTCCGGTAGCGTTTTCTTTGTTTTCTTCTTTAGGTTCATTTTCTTTCTTATTTTCCTCTTCTTCATAAAATTCCTCTTCTTCTTCGCCTAATACTAAAGTGGTAAAACTATGCTCTTTACTTACTGCCAATGAGCCGTGAGAAACGCAGCGATAATAATAAACCTTTCCTGCTTCTAATCCTGAAATTGTTACTGTATGAAAAGTTACTTTTGAAGGATTTTCTCCAGTTGAGTAAAAATAGCCATAATTAAACGGTTCATCTAATTTTAAAGTACGGGGCTGATCCTCTTTAGAATAAATTACCCGGCTGGTGGCTGGCATATTAGTGAACCAAGTAATAGTTACTTCAGTTTCTTGAGTTCCAGTAGTATTTTCATTGGAAATTGTAAGTCCTGGTACAAAAATCCCTCCGCCTCCACCTCCGCCCGGTGGCACCTCTTCCCCTATTGATTCGGTGCCTAAGGTGCCGATATTAAAATCAAAATTAACTATAGAATTTTGATAATCATTATTGCTCTCGGGAAGAAAAGTAACAGAAAGATAATATCTTATTGTATTACCTGGTCCTAAATCAGAAAGTGGTATTTCACCGTCTCCAAAAAATTCGGTCAAAGAAGCGTTATATAATTCAGTTGTTCCATTGTTAATAACCAATTGTAATTGATCTGATAAACAATTTTTAGAACAAGAAGAATTATCAATTCCCTCTATTCCTATTGGCTGAACTTCTGTATTTTTATTAGTCACTTCAACCCAACGAGTTACTTCCTGCCCTGGCAAGAAATTAGCTTCATTAAATAAAGGTTCTTGTTCAAATATTACATCAACTAAACCATTGGCTTTGGCAAGTACCGGAGTAAAAAGAAATAGACCTATTCCTAAAATAGTTAGAGTTGCAATTATAAAGATTTTTTTTGACTTTTGATTATTCATAATTTAAATAATTTCTTTTTCGCTATCTTCGGATTCTTCATCGTCCTCCGCTGAATCACTATCACCTCCATCATCATCTTCGCTTCCTGGATTTTCATCTTCAGTGAAGTCATCATCTTCTGGCAAGGCAACTAAATCTTCCTCGTCAGCGGGAACTTCATCTTCCTCTACAGAATCTTCTTCAGTTGAATCCTCTTCTTCGGCTGAACCTTCTTCATCGACAGGAGTTTCCTCGTCAACTGGAGATTCCTCATCTACAACTTCTTCTTCGCTTGATTCCTCTTCAATTAATTCCTCATCAAGTAAATCTTCTGATTCTGCTTCCTCAAATATCTCCTCGGTTGTATCCTCATTTGTTTCATCAACAGATTCATCAGTATCTTTTACATCCTCTATGTCGGCTTCCTTAGTCTCATCAGAGTCCTTGGTTTCTTCAACACCTTCGTTCTCTCCATTCTCGTCAAAAGTAGAAGGTTCCTCCTCAAAAATTTCTTGAGTAAGAGAAGAATCATCTTCTATTTCTGTAGTTAAATCAATAACATCTGTCTCTGTAGCATTATTATCTATAATATCATCAGTTTCAGTTGAGTCAGTATTAGTTATTTCATCTTCGTTTACTTCTTCTTTGGTATTTTCTTTATCTACTTCTTTTTCCTCATTGTTCTTCTCTTCAATTGGAGATGTAGTTGAGCTTTCAATTAATCCTAACCAAGCGAGGTAGTCTATTTCTTCGGAAGTAAGTAAATTGTAATTTATGGGCGGACAGAAATCTTCATCTGACATATCCCAAGATTGAACCATAAAGTTTTCAGGACCAGTAGCCACCATTTTTATCCGAGCATTACTTGAAGGAACCCAATAAATATCTCCATTTTCGTTGTATAACCAAAGAGGTATCTTCCAATTGTATTCGCCATCATTATCAACTCCTTTGTCAATATTTGCCCAACTATTGCCGCTGTTATTAGAATACCAAATATCAATACTTAGAAGATTATCATCGCCATTAAGGTTTATTGCTGTCCATTCTAATGTATAAGTTTCTCCTATCCACCATTCTTCGCCTCCATTAGGCACCTCTACTGTAACCTCGGGTAGACCGAAGTCCTTAAAGTCAGACGGCTTATCAGTATCAAAACCATTAGGATCTCTTCCCAAAATATGGCCTTCAGCAACATCAACAGCTCCCGGAGCCCAGACTTCTGGGAAGAAATCTAACCAATCTACATCAGTAAATCCCCAACTAACTTCATCTATAATATCTTCAATATCTTCATCGCCATCATATAGAATAAGAATATCAGAATTATCATTTAGTCCATCTCCAATCTGACCATCTGCTAAAACAATTTTTACTACATCATTAGGAATGTCCCAGTAATCCCAGGTAGTCGTGCTGCCGGTAATTAAAGCAAATCCCAAAGGAGGAATTAGTTGAGAGGCAGGAATTGTATCCGAAGAATTATCGCTTCTAATTACCCAGCCGGATACATCCACCGGCAAATCAGTAGGATTATAAAGTTCAATCCATTCGTTTTCAATTTCTATTCCATGTTCATCATCAACATCGTAATATATCTTATTTATTTTTATTCCGGCACTACCAAAAGAACTGGCAATTTCTTCCTGGTCTGAAAATCCCGAGTATGAATCAGGAAAATCGGTCTGCCAGCCGTCAAAAACAAATTTTATTTGGCAGGTTTTGCTCAAAAAACTTGGAGCATTAACGGATAATCTAACTATAAAAAGCCAATCATCTATTCCATCGCCACTAATAATAGTTGAAGAAGCAAGATTAAAATCCATTAAGCCGCCGTTGTATTTCGACTCTCCTTCTAATTCTGCTTCCAATTCTAAAATATTACAAAAATCATCATCGCCGCTAATTTTGACTGTTTGGGCCGTGTATTGAAATTGAAAAGAATTTTCCTCTTTAACCACGCTTATTTCCCTAATGACTGAATCGCCGGGCTTCATATTTAAAACAATCTCCGGAGGAACAAAATTATCAGTTGGAGAGTCCAAATAAAAGTCCAAAGTTCCGGCAGTATAACTATTTCCTGAAGCATTTTCAGTATCGTTAAAATAAGCAAAAGTTCTCCCAACAGCCAAAAGCCCGGTCCAATTAAGACCGATGATTAATAGTATGACTATGATTTTTATTATTGA
>DAOWIS010000009.1 GCA_030640805.1 bacterium
CATAACTCATAATCTGGAAATTCCCAATGACAAAATCCCAATGTCAAATGAATGATTAAATATCAAATGACAAAATAATAATTTAATCATTTAGACATTGGTCATTGATTTGACATTTGTCATTAGACATTTGTCATTTTTTAATTATACCTCCTCCTAAGACCTCTTGTCTCTGATATAAGACCACTGACTGCCCGGGCGTTATTGCCCTTTGGGCCCTATTAAAAATAATTTTATAATTTTTTTGTTTCATGTTCCATGTTCTATATTTCATGACTACAGCTGGAAATGAAGGATGACCATATCTAATTTTTGCTTTAACTCTTAAAGGCAATCTGGGTTCCTTTCCAGAAAGCCAATTAACTTTTTCAGCAATAAGGACTTTCTTATATAATTTTCTCTCGTTTTGGGTAACAATCAAAAGATTCTTTTTTTTATCTTTATCTAAGACATAATAAGGCATTGCCAACCCTCCTAATTCTATCCCCTTTCTCTGACCCATGGTATAAAAAGCTAATCCTTGATGTTTGCCAATTACTTTATTGGTCTTATCGTCAATAATTTTTCCGGGTTTTGTTTTAATATATTTCTTAAAAAAGTCCTGTAAAGAGGTAGTAATGAAACAAATTTCTTGGCTTTCAGGGATATTTAAGACCGGTAATTTAAATTTTTTGGCTAAATTCTTAACTTCGGTTTTAGTATAATCTCCAAGAGGAAATAAAATATGTTTTAGCTGTTTTTGATTAAGCTGCCACAAAAAATACGACTGATCTTTATCTTTGTCTTTAGCTGTAAATAGTTTGATTCTATTATCTTTAACAATTCTCGCATAATGACCAGTAGCTACCCAGTCGGCTCCCAAGGCCAGGACTTTTTTAAGAAGTAATCCGAATTTTATCTCTTTGTTGCAAACCACACAGGGATTAGGAGTCCTGCCGGTTTTATATTCTGATAAAAAATAATCAACAATTTTCTTTTTAAACTCTTTTTTAAAATTTAGAACACAAAAAGGAATTTTTAAAATCTTCGCTACTTTCCTCGCCCTCGCCTCGGATTCCGAACTACAACATCGATTTTCGTATCTACGTAAATCAACGTTGCTATCAGCGTTAATCCGCGTGGAGCCGCTTTGCGGCTCAGCCCAAAACTTCATAAAAACTCCAGTTGTGCTAAAACCAGCCCTTTTTAGAAGGGCTGCGGCAACAGAACTATCCACTCCTCCCGACATTGCCACTATCACTTTAGGTCTTTCTTTTCTGGTCATTTTTATCTTTCTTGTTTTTATAATTTTCAATCGCTGCTCTAATTGCTGTTTGGGCTAATTTGGCACAATGAATTTTTAGAGGAGGAAGACGGCCCAATTTATCAGCGATATCTTTGTAGCCAATTTTAAGCGCCTCATCTAAGGTCTTTCCTTTAACCATCTGACAAATCATATCAGAACTGGCTATGGCCGGAGCGCAACCCATTGTCTCGAATTTCACCTCCTTAATAATTTCTTTTCCTTTTCCTTTTTTAACTTTTATATATATCTTCATAACATCTCCACAGCGAAGATTCTCGGTATCACCTATTCCATCAGGATTTCTAATTTCCCCAAAATTTTTAGGATGGAGAAAATGCTTAATTACTTTTTTTGAATAATATGGTCTCATGCTTTTGTTTTACAAAAGAAATCCTAAATCCGAATACCTAATTCCGAATAAATTCCTAAATTCTAAATCCCAATATTATAAATGGTTCGGGGTTTGGGAAACTGGGATTTGGGATTTTTTTCGGATTTCGGATTTAGTGCTTAGGATTTTTTATTTAATTCCCGATATCCTTCTTAGTCTCTCTATGATTTTTGGTAATACTTTTAAAAAATAGTTTATCTCTTTATTAGTGGTATATTTTCCTAAACTTATTCTTAAACTTGTATGGGCTTCCTCTTCGGAAAGTCTCATCGCTAATAGAACATGAGAGGGTTTAAGGGTTCTTGAAGAACAAGCTGAGCCAGTAGAGACAGCAATTCCTTTTTGATCCAAAGCAATAACCATCGCTTCTCCCTCTGCTCCTCTAAAACTTAAATTAGCATTGTTAGGAAGCCGATCTTTTAGTGAGCCATTTAATTTTGAGTGAGGAATAGTTTTTAAAATATTTTTTATTAATTTATCTCTCAATTTTTCAAGATTTTTGATTTTTGATTTACGAACCACTCGCTTCGCTCCTTGTGATTGTCTGACAATCAAGCGATTTTTGATTTCTTTTATGGCGGTTGCTAAGCCAATAATTCCGGCTACATTTTCTGTCCCTGACCTTAAACCAAACTCATGACCTCCACCATAAATTAGAGGTTCTATTGGCGTTCCTTTTTTAATATAAAGAGCGCCAATCCCTTTTGGACCATAAATCTTATGACCACTC
>DAOWIS010000030.1 GCA_030640805.1 bacterium
CCGGTTTCTAAGAATTTTGAGGTAATAGAAGAACTCAAAGAAGATATAGAAAAAAAACAAAAAGAGATAGAGGAATTAGAAGCTCAGGCTCAAGAGTTTGAGGAGGAGATTGGTGAAAAACAGAAAGAGCAAAAAACTCTGAAAAATCAAATTAATATTTATGAGAAAGAAATTCAAATATTAGAAACCCAGATTGAGGTTAACCAGATTAGAATTTCTCAGACCTCTTCAAAAATAAAAAGGCTGGAGATGGAGATTGAAAACAAAGAAGAAGAAATAAAGAAGCAAAAAGAAAGAATAGGGGAGATAATTAGAATTCTTGAACAATACGATAAACTTTCTCCCTTAGAGCTGATTTTGCAAAAAGGAGACTTTTCCGAGGTTTTTAGCCAAATTGAGTATGTCGGGCTTCTTCAACAAGACCTTCAAGAGACCCTGAATGATCTTCAAGTTCTTAAAAAGCGTTTAGAAAGAGAAGAGAAGATTTTAGAGGAAGAGAAAAGAGAATTAGAAGAGCTGAAAAAAGAATTAGCCGATCAATTTAAAATATCTCAAGCTCAAAAACAAGCAAAAGAAAATCTTTTATATTTGACCAGGCAAAGCGAATATCGTTTTCAGGAACTATTAGAGGAGATCAGAAAAAGACAAATAGAGGTTAGAAAGGAAATATTTGAATTAGAAGATAAATTAAAACAGGCCTTAGATCCTGGCGCTATTCCGCCGGCTATTCACGGAACTTTAAACTGGCCCACTGAAGGAGTTTTAACGCAGATATATGGTTGTTTAGAAACTGCCTTTGCCAGGAGAAGTTATGCTTCTTGTAATAATGGGAGAGGAGGTTTTCATAACGGCATTGATATTGCTGCTTCAGCTGGAACTCCGATTAGAGCAGCCAGAGATGGGAAAGTAGTGGCTTCGGGCGAATCTCCTTATGCTTATGGGAACTGGCTGGTAATTGAACACGATAATGGTCTTTTGACTATGTATGGCCACTTATTATTAAAAGTTGCTTCTAAAGGTCAAAACGTCACTCGGGATCAAGTTATTGGTTATATGGGTTCTACCGGCTATTCTACGGGTCCCCATCTTCATTTTACAGTTTATGCTCCAGGAACTTTCAGGATAGAACCCAGTAAATATGCCGGAATGCTTCCCATTGGCGCCTCTCTTGACCCCATAAATTATTTATAAAATATGCTAATCACCATAGTTAAATTTGTATTGAGAATTTTCATTATTCTTTTTATCATCGTTTTTATATTTGAATTTTTAGGGAATTTTAAATTTTTTGAGAGAACTGGAATACATAACTGGTATTTAGAGACAAAAGAAAAATGTATTAATCTAAGTCCGATAATTATTAAACCAGTATTTGACTTAGCAGAGAATTGGGCAGATTGGTGTTATGAAAAGATTATGGGAATTTTCCGGAAAGAGATAAGAACCTGACTTCGTCAGAACCTCATTAATTTGCGGAGCAAATTACAGTGAGTAAAACGAACGGTTCCGATTCGCTATTGTATAGATATATAATCTTGAATTAATTTATTTTGATTTCTCTAATATCTGACCTATTCACAGTAGGGGAGATTGACAACGTGTTTTATAAATAATAAGATAAAAGTGAGTATAATAACCCTTACACTCGGAGATATGGAAAATAATAAAGAAAACAACAGAAGACCTCTTCAACCACTTCCCTGCTTAGATGATTTTCTTTTAAATCTGCAAGTCAATAATCTTTCCCAAGAAACGATTTATAATTATGAACGAGATTTAGAAGTTTTTCAAAACTTCTTAAAGGAAATAGGAGTTGAATTTGATAAAGCAGATAAAAAAACCATTCTTAATTATAAAGCCTACCTCTCTTCTCAAGACCGAAAAACACCAAAATGTTCTAAGGGAGAAAAGAAGCTTAGTAGTTTTTCTATAAATAGAATGCTGTCTGCCCTCCGTTCTTATTTAAAATTTTTAATAGATATGGATTATAAAACTCCTATTGCTCCAGATATTGTTAAATTGACAAAAACCGAAAGAAAACATCCCCGGGTTTCTGAATTTGAGGAGGTAGTAAAACTAATCGAATCCCCCACTCAATTTGAGAGAGACAAAAAAGTTGCTCTACGGAATCGGGCCATGTTGGAAACCTTATTTTCTACGGGAATGAGAATCTCTGAATTGTTAAATCTTAAAAAAGAGCAAATTGATAAAACTGGCCGAATTTTTATCAGGGGCAAGGGCAAAAAAGAAAGATTTGTTTATCTGACGCCTCGGGCCCAAAAGCATATTAAAAATTATTTAGAATTCCGCCAAGAAATGGATTCGCCCTATTTATTTGTTCCCTATCGAGGGAAAAATGTTCGCAATAAAGATAAAAAAATTTCTCCTAATTATTTACAGGAGAAAATTAAAAAATACCGAGAATTATTAGGGATTAATATTCCTCTTTCTGCTCATTCCCTCCGTCATGCCTTTGCTACTTATTTAGCTGAAAGTGGTGCTAATCCAGCCGCTATTCAGATTCTTTTGGGCCATGAATCTTTGGACACCACTACTCGTTATGTTCATGCTTCTGATCGCTATGCTGAAAGAATGCACCGGAAGTACCACCCCCTAAAAGAATAATTATAAACCAGGGCAGTTGGCGGCTGGACGATAGCCAGCGAATTCGGCTTCTTTTTTTGATTTAAAATAAACCTTATTTTCTTCTTTCATCCTTTGGGCTCCTGAGCACCAAGGATAATGGTAAATTTTGCTGTTTTTATTTCCGATAATTTGTTGATTTTGAACTTCTTTTTGTAATTCTTCAGGAACTGGCAGCATTTCTTTTGGTAGAGAATTTTCAAGGGGGTTGATTGAACCTTCGAGGTTAATTTCTTCAAAATTAATCCCTTCTTTTTCTGTTTGAATAACTGTCAGTCGGCCGGCTCCAAAACTAATTAGAGATATTAAAATTATGCCGATAACCAAAATTATATCATTCTGATTTTTTTTGACAAATTGAAAGAATTTTGATAACATAAATTTAATGGCAAAGACCAAATCATCTGGATCAACAAAATTAGGCAGGGACTCTATTTCTAAAAGATTAGGAGTGAAATTATTCGGAAGCCAGAGAGCAAAACCTGGCTTTATTTTGGTTCGCCAGAGAGGAACAAAATTTCTTCCCGGAAAAAATGTCAGAAAAGGTAAAGACGATACTCTTTACGCGGCAAAAGAAGGAATAGTTAAATTTAAAACAAAACGGATTAGAGGATTTGATAATTCTCAAAGAGTCGTTAAAATTGTCAATATAGAATAAAAGAAATTTATAGAAACTTGTTGAAATTTGTTCGCTTCGCTCACGAAATTTATTGCAATTTATTTCTATCCATTTCTATTAGTTTCTATTAATTTCGCAGCCGAAGGCTGCTTTTTATGAATTCTCTAAATAAAGGATGAGGTCTTAGGGGTCTTGATTCAAATTCCGGGTGGAACTGGGTAGCCAGAAAAAAAGGATGATTCTTAAGTTCAATGATTTCCACCAGGTCTTTTTCCGGGTTAATACCAGCCATTATCATTCCCCTCCTTTCTAAAACCTCTCTAAAAGCGTTATTTAGCTCGTAGCGGTGGCGATGACGCTCAGAGACCAAATTATACCTGTAAGCCCTAAAACTGATGGTTTTAGGGCTTATTTTACATTCATAAGCTCCAAGTCGCATTGTGGCTCCCATTTTTTTCTCTTTGAGAAAGATTTTCTGTTCAGGCATAACATCAATAACCGGATATTTGGTCTTTGGATTAATTTCTCTAGAATTAGCACTCTTTATTTTACAGACATTTCTGGCAAATTCTACTACGGCTAATTGCATTCCAAAACAAAGTCCTAAAAAAGGAATTTTGTTTTTCCGACAGAATTCAATAACTTTTATTTTTCCTTCCACTCCCCTATTTCCAAAACCACCAGGGATAACAATTCCATCGAATTCTTTTAATTCCTTTAATCTATTACTGTCTTTTTTATAATTTTCAGAATTTAACCATTGAATTTCGGGCTCTACTCCTTTATTCCAGCAAGCATGCTTAATGGCTTCAATTATGGAAATATAAGAATCACTGAGAACAAATTTTCCAGTTTTAAAGTACTTCCCTACCATTCCAATTCTGGCCTTTCTTTTCTTGTTTGTTTTTATATTTTTTACTAATTTTTGCCAGTCTTTTAGGTCACCTCTTCTGGCTTTTAAGTTAAATTTAGAGAGAATTTTTTTTCCTAATTTATCTTTTTCAAAGTTGATTGGTATTTCGTAGATTGATTTTACATCCGGGGCCGAGATAATATCATTAGAGGACATATTACAGAAAATGGAAATTTTCTTTTTACGCGGCTCATCTAAAGGAACTACTGATCTGGCCAGAATTAGATCTGGTTGAATTCCCGCTGAGTTTAAAGTTCGAACAGCATATTGGGTAGGCTTGGTCTTCATTTCTCCAATCATTTTAGGGACAGGTAAATAACTTACTAAAATAAAAATTACATTTCCTGGATAACGAAGTTTCATCATTCGAGCTGCTTCCAAAAAAAGCATATTTTGATATTCCCCTATTGTTCCTCCAATTTCTATTAAAACAAAATCAGCTCTCGAGACTTGAGAGAGCTTTTTGATTCTAAAGATAACTTCGTTAGGAATATGAGGAACCACTTCCACGCATCGGCCTTCGTATTCTAAATTTCTTTCCTTGTTTATTACCGCTTGATAGACTCTGCCGGTGGTAAGATAATTATTAGTGCTTAGATTTCTATCTAAAAATCTTTCGTAGTTTCCTATATCCTGGTCGCATTCGGTTCCGTCGTCAGTAACAAAAACTTCTCCATGTTCAATAGGATTCATTGTTCCGGCATCAATATTAACATAAGGATCAATTTTTATTGCTGTTACCTCAAATCCTTTACCCTGAAGTATCTTTCCGATGGAGGCAGTGGCTACTCCTTTGCCGATGCCAGACATTACTCCACCAGCTACAAAAATAAAACGTGCCATAGCCAAAATAATTTCCAATTTCCAATTTCTAATTCTCAATCAATTTTCAATGATTTAATTTTCAATTGAAAATTGTAAAATTGGAAATTCAATGAAAATTGAAAATTGATAATTGAAAATTTACTAAGATTTCTCTTCCATTAGTATTATTCTTATTTCTGCTTCTAGATTGTGTTCTAAATAAATTTTGACTGGATATTCTCCTAGTTCTTTTATGGATTCTTCTAATTTAATTTGCTCTTTTTTTACCTTAAATCCTTTTTCTTTTAAAGCTTTTAATATTTTTTGGACATCTATCGACTCAAAAAGTTGTTTTTCTTCACCTACTTTTACCGGAATAGTTATTTCCAATCCGTCTAATTGGCTGGCTAAAGATTGAATTGATTTTAATTCTTTCTCTGCCTTTTGGGCTTCTATTTCTTTTTGGATTTTTAACCATTTCATTGCTGGTTTATTAGCCGGCTTTACAAGTCCTTTAGGGATCAAAAAATTTCTGGCATAGCCATCTTTTACTTCTTTAACCTCATATTTCTTTCCGATATTTTTTATGTCTTGGAGAAGAATAACCTTCATGATAAAAAGAAATTCATTGAAACTTATTGAAATTCATAGAAACTTGTTGTAAGAAAACAATAAATTTCTATTAGTTTCGCGACCAAAGGGAGCGAGTTTCTATAGATTTCTATATTACTCTATTTCTTTTACTACTTCAATTGCCTTTTTTAACTGCGGATCATTTCCCTTTTCATAATCCTCTTCTGTTATTTCTACTTTTATATCTGGCTCCAATCCCTTCTCGCTAATAGATAGACCGGATGGAGTAAGCCATCTGGCCACTGTAATTTTTATATTCGCTCCCTCTTTTAAAGATTTAAGTTCTTGGACTAAGCCTTTTCCGAAACTTGTTTCTCCTATTAATTTTACTTGCCTTTGATCTCGAAGAGCGCCAGCCACAATCTCTGAGCCAGAAGCCGATCCTTTATTAATAAGAATAACTAAAGGAAATTCTTTAAGAAGAGGATTCCCATTTGCTTTATGCTCTTTAATTTTTCCTTTTCCATAATCCTCGATAGTTACTAATTCTCCTTTTTCTAAAAACCGACTTGCTATATCTATCGCTTTCTCTAAATATCCGCCAGGATTATTGCGTAAATCTAAGATGATTTTTTGAGCAGGAGAGGATAAAATTTCACTAACAATAACTTGAAATTCTAAGGGTAAATTTTCTGAAAACTGATAGATTCTTATATAAGCGATATCTCCTTCTTTTATTTCCCATTCTAGGACAGGAATATTGATTATATCTCTTACTATTTTTATTTCTTTTTGTTTTCCTTCTCTTAATACAACAAGAGAAACCTCTGTTTCTTTTACTCCCCTGATGAGATTGACTGCTTCTTCTAAGATTAAACCCTGAGTTAAAGTTTGATCTATTTTAATTATTTTATCACCAGCACGAATTCCTGCTTTATCAGCCGGAGTATTTTTTAGGGGAGCAACTACTGTCAGTTGATTATCTTTTATACCAATTTCCATTCCCACTCCTTCAAAACTGCCAGATATATCTTCCAGAAGTTTTTGACTTTCTTTTGGGGTTAGAAATACCGAGTAAGGATCTTTAATAGACTCTACCATTCCCGAGATTGCCCCGTAAATCATATCTTGTTGATTTATTTTATCAGTTTCTACATAATAATTTTTAACTATTTCCCAGGCATTCCAAAAAATGCTGAAATCTAAATCTTGGGGCTTTCCTTCTTCTTTGTTAATTATCTGAGGAAATTTCTCCGGCAATTGACTGTTTTGTCCCAAGAAATAACCACTTAGAAAGACTGAGAGGAAAAGAAAGACTAAAAGGGCTATAAATGGATAATTTTTATTGGACATCATTGAAATTTATATTTTAAGAAATATTTTAGAGCACTTTCTAAATGGATTTTAGTGTTTAAATTCAAGAGAAGATCTTTTATTCCCCCATTTTTATAACTAGCTCTCTGGTGATAATGATACATTTTTGCTTTTGGGAAATAAACTACTTCCCACTTTCTATTCCAGAAACGTCGACACCAATCCACATCTTCGAAATACATAAAAAATCTTTCGTCCATCAAGCCTATCTCTTCTATGGCTTTTCTTCTTACCATTAAAGCAGATCCCATTAACCAATCTACTTTGATGTGATCGCGAATATTATTAATGGAATTCGCGATTTGGTCTTTCATTAAGAATTTATCTATTGTTTTTTCCCCAAAAGGAGTTTTTCCTAAGAATGTTCGTCGGCAGATTATAGTCCAAATATTAGGGAAACGGAAACAAGATGACTGAGGAGTTTCGTTGAAATTTAAAAGTTGAGGTCCTGCCATTCCTACCGAAAGATGATTTTCTAAAAATTTAATTAAATTTAACGCAGAATTTTCAATTAACAAAATATCAGAATTAAGAATTAAGATAAATTCTCCTTTAGAATTTTTAATCCCTGTATTTACTATTTTAGCATACCCTGCATTTTTTTTAAAAGGAATAAATTTGATGTCTGGAAATTCTCCTTCCATTATTTCTTGGGTTTTAGGAAAAGATTCGCTATCAACTACCAAAATTTCGGAATTTAAGGTTTCTTTCAATTCCTGAATACGTTTTAAGCAAAGCTTTAGAGAAATTGGGTTTTTGTGATTGGTAACGATAATAGAAAGTTTCAAGTTAAAAATAGGGTCAGTTAGATAGTTAAATAATCAACTAGTCAACTAATCAACTGGCTCGTTAAATATATTTAGGCATTCTTTTCTAACTTCGCTAAAATCTCCAGATTTTGGCAAAAGGATATAGATACCATTATTCATAGTAGAATACAAAGGTCCTTTTTCTGAATTATCAAAGACTTTAGTTTTTATTTCCTGAAAATTAATTTTATCTAAAATTTTAACTATCTCTAGTATCCCGGCAAGATTTCCTGAAAATTGAATATGACTTCCCAAACTTTCTAATATTTTATATACCTTTATTGGATTAGATAGGACACCTAAAGAAAGGATCTTGTCTTTTATAGCCATTAGAACTTGCTGTTGGCGTCTCATTCTGTCAAAATCAGAGGTAGAAAAACGAGAACGAATATAATAAGCAGCAGTTTCACTGTCTAAAAATTTTTTTCCGGCTGGGAGATAAAAAGCCCAAACCCATTTTTCTATCTTTTCTCCATTTTCATCTATTATTTCTTTTTTTATTTTTTTCCAAACTTTACTATTCTCTTTTCCTTCTTTTGTCCACTGACTTTCTTCTATAAAAGGTTTATCTAAATAAATAGTTATTCCTCCCAGAATATCTATTATTTCTTTAAAGGCTTCAAGGTCTGCCCGAATCACATAGTCAATATTAAGTCCGGTGATATCTTCTACTGTTTCTTTAGCCACTTTCAATCCTCCCTTTTTTCCATTTTCTTCACCAAAAGCATAGGCAAAGTTGACTTTTTCTTTTTTATTATATTCAGGTATATCAACATAAAGATCTCGAGGAATAGATATTACTGCTGCTTGATGAGTGTCTTTTTGATATCGGATAACCATAATAGTATCGGTGAGTAATTCTCCTGGTGGATTTCCTATTCCTCTAATTCCTAAAAATAAAACATCAGTTACTCTTTTATCTTCATTCAGGGGAAGAATAGAGATGGTTTTATTCCAGAACTCTTTTATTTCTCCTCCCAAAACACTAAAAGTAGAACTATTTTTGAAGAATAAAAAAGATACCAAAAAGAAAAGCAAAAAGAAAACAATTACACTCCATTTCCTTTTTAAATTTGATTCTTTAATTTCTATTTCTTGATAATCATCCATGTTCGCTTCGCTAATATAAAATATTAAAGATAAAATATAAAAAACAAATATGCAAAAACACAAAAACTATTATTTCCTTTTTCCTTTCATAGTAATAATACTTGAAGCAAAAATATCTGCTAATTCCTTTGTTTCTTGTAGAAGCCATTTGCCTTCAGGAATTAAATTTTTTGGAATTAAGTCACTATCTAATAAGATGGCTATCCAAAACTTTGATTCATTAGCCGATTTTAGAGCGTAAGAGAAAAAGTTTTGATAATCTCTTTTTGAACTAGCAGCGTTAGCTTCAAAATAATTCGCGCCTATACTTGTACCGCTTCTTGTAAGTTGACTTTTAATTTCTCTTATAACTGGATCATTAGGTAATTTTGTAAGGAAGCGAATTAATCGGAGAATATAACGGTAAATCCTTATTTTAAATTTTTTCTTTGTTTCATTTTGTTCCATATTTTTACATTTTTACGTTTTTGTTTTTTATCTTTGGTTTTTTATATTTAGTTTTTATTATTTTTACCTGAACCATTTTTCTATTTCCTTGGCTCCTGCTCTTCTATTTTTCATAATAATCCTTCTTTTTTTAAAAACAACGGGGCTTTGTTTTAAAAGTTGCCAGATAGCTTTTGCTCCATATTTTTCAAAAATTATTACATAAACCCAGCTAGCAATTTCTTTAAATAGAATATGAGGAAAATATTTTAAAACTAAAAATAAATCTTCGTTTTTTACCTGCATCAGTCTTTGATTTTTGAAAGAAAAATACTTTGCTAAAGAGTTAATTTTTCTTCTTTCCTTTACAATATCTAAGAAGTTATAGGCCGCACTATCACCAGATCCCCGAGGATGCCAAGCAAGAGATTGAGGAGTATAGATGGTTTTCCAGCCAGAGAGTTTCAATCGCCAAGCCAAATCAACATCTTCTTTATAGCAAAAAAAATCCTCATCAAAATACTCGTATTTTGTAGAAGCAGATTTACGCTGACTCGCCCCGTTAGATAACTTCGTATCTAACGGGGTAAACTGATTTACGCTGATATTTATTGGAATTTTAATATCTTCCAGAGCTTCCCGGCGGTAAATGGGGGCTGCTCCGTCGGCTCCAAAAACCTCTTCTTCTTTATTATATTGACCAACATCTTTTTCTCCTTGTCCTCTATTTACAATTCTCCTATTTTTAAGCATCAGCAAGCCGGTAGTATCTATAATATCATTTTGTCTCAATAGTTTTCCCTGAACCGCTCCAATTTTTTTATCTTTTTCTAAAACTTCCACTACCTGCATTACAAAGTTTTTCTCTAATACTACATCTTGATTTAAACATAAGATATACTCTCCCTTACTCTCTTTTATACCTTGGTTATGCCCAGCCGCAAAACCTAAATTTCTTTTATTCTTAATTAACCTAAATTTTTTAACTTTTTCTACCTTTTCTACCGTTTCTACTGTTTTATCAGAGGAGCTGTTATCTATAACTAAAACTTCAATATTAGGATAGGATTGAGAAAAGACCGAATTTAAACAATCTTCTATATATTTTTCTCCATCGAAAGTAAGTAAATTTATAGAAACTAAAGGAGACATTGATATTAGATGAGGATTAGCCTTTGCCGCTAAGAAAAGCGTTTCGCAGGCCGAGCGGGCATGGTTCGAGCAGAGTGAGAGAGCGAGGCCGAGAACCGAGCAGTATTTTCCTCGCTGGGGAAAATAACTGCGTCTTTTCGTGCGGCAAGGCTAAGCCTTTGAATCCCGAACAATATTCCTAATGCGACCATAAAAAATAATAGCACTTTGTCGTTTAAAAGCACTACATCAACTAAACTATAACCTAAAATCCAGATGGTGTAAATACAGAAAGCTCCGGCAAAAATTTGAAAAATTTTATCTTCAGAATTTCGGAGGATATCAAAAGCGGTTTTTAAGATAACTAAAAATATAGCCAGAACCACAAAGAGTCCAAATATACCGATTTCCGAGGCAATATCTAAATAAAGATTGTGGGCTGAAGCGCCTTGTTTATTTACTGAAATATCTTCATCTAAAATTAAAGGATAATTTCCGATTCCTACTCCCAGCCAAGGTCGGGATTTAATTGAATTTAAACTCTTTTTCCAAATTTCCATCCTTGAACGGTTAGAAAATTCGGATATATCGGTAATACTTTTTGCCCTCTCAAAGACCAATTTTTTTTCACCCGTTGCTTCACCATTATGCTGAGACCAACCAAGAATTAAGGAAGAGATTGGAAAAAGAAGAAAGAATAAAATAAAGGAAGATAGAATTATTTGAAAAACTTTCTTTTGCTTCAAGAAAAACTCACGAATTTTAAAATAAATAATAATTCCTAACAAGATTATGGTTGTTCCTCCGGCTGAAAGCCAAGTTCCCCGGGAGCCAGAAAAGATAATTGCTAAAAGGCAGAGCCCTAAAAGAATACTACTAACAATAACACCGAGCTTATACTTTCTTTTAAAGAACCAAAATAGTAATGTTAATAAAAATACTAAGGAAATAATACAAAACATCGCAAAAGAATGAGAATCTGGAAAAACCGAAAACATTCTTAAAGTAGGAGGAGCGCCAGCGTAATAGGAGAACCAAGCATTGCTTTGAGAAAGAAGTTGAGAAAGATTTTTACCATAAAAAACCGAAATAGGCTGGCTAGCCCACCATTGCCAAAAAGAATAAAGGGAAAGTTTAAAAACCGAGATCAATTGTCCAAAACCTACCAA
Organism: bacterium; assembly: GCA_030640805.1. Classification (GTDB taxonomy): domain Bacteria; phylum Patescibacteriota; class Minisyncoccia; order Minisyncoccales; family DAOWIS01; genus DAOWIS01. The sequence continues at coordinate 11,572 of DAOWIS010000030.1, forward strand.
GAGAGTAATTGTAGTTCCCAAAACCCCTGCTTTTACAATTCTTATTATTTTTTCTTTAGTTTGAGTATTATTTTTTATTACCAAATACAACATCCCAATATTAACTAAAAAAATTATTTTTTCTAAGCCATTCAAGGGATATCTGGCAACAAAAAGAGAAAGAAAAGAAATTAATATAAAAATACCAGCCAGACATTCAAGGGAAAGTTTTTGGTAGTGAGAGCCAAAAAGATAAGTTTTTAATTTTGACCAAAATTCCTCTTTTTTTAGAGAAAAACCCTGTTTTAAAAAAGAAGTTAAAAAGAGAGCGAAAATCAATATTCGCCAGTTAGCCATTGAATCAAAATTTTGGGTCAGAGGCAGGGCAATATAAAGAGGAATAGAGACGATGGAAAGAGCGATGGATTCTTCTAAGGGAGCAAAAATAATATAAATTAAAAGCAAAGCAGTCAAAAGCAAAGAAAACTCTTTGGGTATAATCCCCAAAGAGAGCAAAACTACATATATAATCTCAATTAAAAAAATAATGACAAACTTTTTCATTATATTTATTCTACCAAAAAACCGCCCTCTTGGCGATAATCAAAAAAACAGAGAACCGTTCTCTGTTTTTTTGTTTATAGATGAAAATATATTGAGGTTCAACCTCTAAACATTACTACTGAAGTATGATTATTTTATCTCTATACATTGGTTATCGATACATTTACAACCAGAATAAGCAGCGTATGTTGCACAAGGCAGATCGCCTGGAGCTGTTTTAGCCCATTTTTTATTAACACAACCAGCACACATCCATAAAATACAATCATCGTCAAACTTACAGAATTTAGACTCTGGTACTTTAGGTTGTTTCAATAACAGCCATAAAATTCCACCCACAATAACAGCTGCAATAACAATAATTAATATATATTTCCAATTCATAATTTATAGTTTTATTTTTGAGACCTTTACTCAATTATACTAAATTTCATCATTTGAGAATAGATTTATTGAATTTCTATAATTCTTTCCAATGTTTCGCTGGCGCAGTTTTGCCAGGAGAAGTTTTTCACTCGTTCTAATCCTTTCTTTCTTAATTCTTCTCTTAGAACATCATCTTTAATTCCCTTTTCCATAGCCAAAGCAATCTCGGAAATATTGATTGGATCTTTAACAAAAATAGCGCAGTTTCCTACTACTTCGGGAATAGAAGTCAAAGGAGTAGTAATTACTGGCGTTCCGCAAGCCATTGATTCAAGTAGAGGTAAGCCAAATCCTTCGTATTCTGAAAGATAGCAAGTTAAAGTAGCAGCATTATAAAGAGAAGCCAAATCTTTTTCTGGAGCGTAAGGGTGGTAAATTATTGCTTCTCTTTCTAAATTTTTATTAATATCATTAACTAAATTTTTAATATTAAAAGAAGAAAGATTACATGAACTAAAGCAACTTTCATAAGAATTAAATTAAATAGCTTTCTTATAGTTATCCTATCGGAATAAAAAAATAATTGCAATTTTAAACCTATCCTAAACTGTTACAAATCGCTGCGATCGCAGCGATTTGTAACAGTTTGTATTCTTCTATTTCAAAGTAATTATGGAATAACTATGGAGGTTGAACTAGTATGTAAAAATAAGATAATAATAGAATTTAAGGAAAATAAAAAAAGGCCTATTTTATATAGCGGTGGCCTTTTTGTAAACTGGAATCTATCTCAGTTTACTACCGCTATTGTGATCTATTGCTGTTTAATTTCTGCCCGTTTCTCCAGAGACTTTATCCATCTGGCAGTCAAATTGTCCAGAGAATCAAGACATCTCTTGATTAAAGGAGCTACTATGCTCATGATTATCCCCATGATTATCCCCATGAAAAAATAAATACCTTTGATCTGTGCTGGATTCGCTGCAATTTCCTCAGCTAATCTACCTGCCTTGATTCCTATAATGATTGCAAAACCACCACTTATAGTATATGCAACTACTGGGTTTAATATTCTTGATATTCCCGTCATCTTATCAAATATCTCTGAAGCTCTCATTTTTAAAAACCTCCTCTCTAAAGATTAAATTTTAATAGATTTTTCCATTACCTATTCGATTTTCAAAGGGCATTCCTAAATTCACTGTCTACATTATACCACAATAAGTTTGTGGTTGTCAAGGGTTGAGTAAAACGCTTAGAGTTTTTTCAGCACATTTTTGCCAGGAGAAGTTTTTAACCCACTCCAGTCCTTTTTCTTTCAATTTTTCTCTTAAAACATCATCTTTAATTCCTTTTTCCATAGCCAAAGAAATCTCGGAAATATTAGTTGGCTCTTTAACAAAAATAGCGCAGTTCCCTACTACTTCGGGAATAGAAGCCAAAGGAGTAGTGATTACCGGTGTTCCGCAAGCCATTGATTCCAAAAGGGGCAAGCCAAATCCTTCGTATTGGGAAAGCCAACAAGTTAATTCAGCACCATTATATAAATAAACTAAATCTTTTTCTGAAGCGTAAGGGTGGTAAATTATTGCTTCTCTTTCTAAATTTTTATTAATATCATTAACTAAATTTTTAATATTGAAAGAAGAAAGATTAGGACCGGCAATTAGAAACTGGAAATTAGGGAAGTTTTTATCTATTTTTTCAAACGCTTTGATTGTTTCTTGAAGATGACGGCGATCAATTATAGCCCCTAAATAAAAAATAAATTTATCTTTTATTTTATATTTATCTTTTATTTTTTTAATGTTTTCGTTATTTTGGATTACTTTAAACTTAGGATCTGGAGCTAAGTAAGTAATAAAAATCTTTTGAGCGTCAATTTTATAATGTTTTATTATTTCTTTTTTACTAAATTGAGAGATGGTAAAAATTATTTTAGCTTTTTGGGCTAATTTTTTGGAAACTTTCTTTAATAAAATTTTGTCTAAAAAACTAGGCCAGTTATAAAGGTCGGGTCGGGCTTCATAGATGATGTCATGCAGAGCCAAAGCAATTTTTCCTGGAAAGTTTAAGGGTCCTGCATAGCCCGGGCAGAAAAGAACGTCTACTTTATCTTTTTTGGCGGCTTTTGGTAAAAGATACTGTAAAAATAAAGCATTGCTTTGAAGTCCTAATGGCGGATAAAGAATTTTTTTAATAAAAAAAGGGCTTTCGGGCAAAGTGCTGGGAATTTCGCTTTTGAAATAAAGAATAAATTTTAGATCAAAAGAAGGCCGGAAATTATTCCAAACCCGAAG